>NZ_JBHUXA010000017.1:0-152718 GCF_042669725.1 Nocardia sp. NPDC057227
GTGCCCGGCGCGTGGCCGTGCGCCGGGCACCGTGCGCGCCCGAGCCGCGGCCGGGCCGCCCCGGGCGCACGTGGGGGTGTTCGGAGGAACGCGCCGGGGGCGGACTCAGCGCAGCTGGTCCTTCATCACCTTGCCGGTGGCGTTGAGCGGCAGTGCGTCCAGGAAGCGGATCGAGCGCGGCACCTTGTAGCCTGCCATCCGATTCCGGCTCCAACCGATCAGCTCGTCCTCGGTGAGCGGCGCCGACGGCACCACGTAGGCCCGCCCGACCTGCCCGAGCCGCTCGTCGGCCACCCCGACCACGGCGGCCTGCGCCACCGCGGGGTGCTCGAGCAGGAACCCCTCGATCTCGGCCGGGTAGGCGTTGAAGCCGCCGACGATGAACATGTCCTTCTTCCGCCCGACGATCCGCAGCCTGCCCTCCGGGTCCAGCTCACCGAGGTCACCGGTGTGCAGCCAGCCCTCCGGGTCGATCGCCTCGGCCGTGGCCTCGGGATCGTCCAGGTACCCCTGCATGACGCTGTAGCCGCGGACGAGCACCTCGCCGTCGTCCGCGATCCGCACCTCGATCCCGTCGCACGGCTGCCCGACGGTGGTGGCGATCTGCTCGAAGGTGTCGCCGGGGCGGGACGCCGTCGCGGTGCCCGCCTCGGTGAGGCCGTACCCGGTCATGATCGACCGGAACGGCAGCTCCTCGCGCACCCGGCGGATGAGCTCCACCGGGATGTCGGCCGCGCCGGTGACGGCGGCCCGCAGCGAGGAGAGGTCGCGGGTGCCCTTCGCCGCGAGCAGCGAGTGGTAGAGCGTGGGCGGGCCGGGCAGCATGGTGATCCGCTCGCGCTCGACCAGGTCGAGCACGGTGTCCACGTCGAAGACCGGCACCGGCAGGATGGTGGCGCCGCGGATGAGCGAGGCGACCAGCCCGGCCTTGAGCCCGAAGGTGTGGAAGAACGGGTTGACGATCAGGTACCGGTCACCCTCGCGCAGGTCGGCGAGATCGCACCACTCCGCGTAGAGCCGCAGCGTCTGCGCGTGGTTCATCAGCGCGCCCTTGGGGCGGCCGGTGGTGCCGGAGGTGAAGATGATGTCGGCGATGTCGGTGCCTGCCACCGGGCGCTCGAACGGCTCCCCGCTGCCGAGGAACTCCGACTTCAGATCGAGCACCGGCACGTCGGCGGTGTACTCGGTGCCCTGGAAACCCTGCTGCACCAGCACCGCCTTCGCCCCGCTGCGCCGGATGACGTCGCGCGCCTCCTCCGCCTTGAACCGGGTGTTCACCGGAACCAGCACGCCGCCCGCGGCCATCAGCCCGAAGGCGGCGACGATCCACTCGGCCGAGTTCGGCGCCCAGACCGCGGCCCGGTCGCCCTTCTCGATACCGAACGCGGCGAAGGCGCCCGCGGCGCGGCGCACCCGCTCCGCGAGCTCGGTGTAGCTCCACCGCAGCTCACCGTCGACGACCGCCTCGGACGAACCGAAGCGGTCGGCGGCGGAGAGCACCATCTGTGGGATGGACTCCCAGGTCATGGTGGGGTTCAGACCTTGAGCAGCCGGGCCAGGTTGCCGCCCATGATGCCCGCCTGGTGCTCCAGCTTCATGTCCTTGATCTCGTGGATGTAGCGGGCCGGTTCGGCCAGCCCCTCCGGGTGCGGCCAGTCCGAGCCGAAGAGCACGTGGTCGGCGCCCATCACGTCGGAGAGCCGGACCAGGTCCTCCTCCCAGAACGGGGAGACGTAGAGGCTCTGCTTGATGGCCTCGACCGGGTTGCGGAAGCCGAACCCCTCCGGCGCCTTCTTGTACACGTCGGAGAGCTGCTGCAGCAGCGGCTCCAGCCAGGCCGAGCCGTTCTCGATGACCGCGATCTTGAGATCGGGGAAGCGGTTCAGCGCGCCGTGGCAGACCCAGGAGGCCACCGCGTCGGTGACCGGCCGCCACTGGTTGGTCATGGCGAAGGTGTTGGTCTGGAAGGGCAGCATCTCCAGGCTGTTCCCCTCCCACTCGGCGTCGTAGCGCGAGTAGCCGCTGTCCGAGGAGTGCATGGTGACCAGCACGTCCAGCTCGACAACGCGCTTCCAGAACGGGTCGAACTCCGGCAGCGCGAACGAGCGCATGCCCTTGTAGCCGGGCACCGGCGCCGGGCGCACCAGGATGGCCTTGGCGCCGTGCTCGACGACGGCCCAGTTCAGCTCGGCGATCGCGCGGTCGACGATGGGCAGGGTGATCACCGGGATGGTGAAGATCCGGTCCGAGTGCACGAAGGCGCCGTCCTGGCCCCAGTCGTCCAGCATCCAGCGGTTCAGCGACTCGACCACCGCGTGGATCAGCTCCGGGTGGTGCCGCATCCGCTCTTCGATCAGGCTGGCCAGGGTCGGGAACATCAGCGCGCGCTGCAGCTGCAGATCGTCCATGACCTTGAGCCGGGCGATCGGGTCGCGGAAGGCGTCGATCGCCTTCATGGACTTGCCGAAGATCTCCCTGCGGCTCTTGCCCTCCGGGTTCCCGTGCTTGAAGTACTCCTCCATGGCACCGGGGCGGGCGACGACCTCGAAGGTCGGGTTCGGGATGTACTCGCTGATCTGGCCGAGCACCGCGATCTTGGTGCGGCCGTTGATCTCGACGTACTGGATCGCGCCCTTGTACTGCTCCGGCAGGTACCGGGTCAGCGCTTCCTTCGTCTCGTAGAGGTGGTTGTCCGCGTCGAAGAGCTGATACGGCAGGTCTACTTTGCTCATGGAATCCTCCTTGTCGTCTAGCGAGAATGATATTCTCTTCAAGAGCGGGCCGCAACGTCCTGAGTGGCGGCGAGTTCGCGGCGGACCACGTATTTCTGGATCTTGCCGCTGGGCGTGCGCGGGAAATCCGCGACGACGTGCACCTGCTCCGGCCACTTCTGCTTGGCCAGCCCGGCCGCGGCGAAGTGCGCGCGCAGTGCCTCCAGGTCGGGGGCTTCGTGCCCGGGCAACAGCCGCAGCACCGCGGCCGCGCGCTCGCCGAGCCGCGGATCGGGCACCGCCACCGCGACCGCCTCGGCCACGCCGGGCAGCGTCAGCAGCAGCTCCTCGACCTCGAGCGCGCTGATGTTCTCGCCGCCGCGGATGATGATGTCGGACTTGCGGTCGGTGATGGTCAGGTAGCCGTCCGCGTCCAGCACGCCGATATCGCCGGTGTGGTACCAGCCGTCGGCGTCGAAGGCCGTCGCGGTGAGCTCCGGGTCGACGTAGCCGAGGCAGAGGTCGGGGCCGCGGCTGATGATCTCGCCGTCCGCGGCCAGCCGGAGCTCGACGCCGGGCAGCGGGTCGCCGTCGGTGTAGAGCCGCTTCTCCTCGGGCGCGCTGTGCAGCGAGCCGGTGATCGAGGGGTGCTCGGTGCTGCCGTACGAGCGGTAGACCGTGATCCCAGCGCTCGCCAGCCTGGTGGTGATCGCGGCGGGCACCGCGGCGCCGCCGAGCCCGGCGTAGCGCATGGCGGGCAGGTGCGCGGGGGTGTGCTCGGGGTGGTCGAGCAGGCTGGTGACGTAGTACGGAACGCCGCCGCCGACGGTGATGCCGTGCGTCGTCATCAGACCGAGGATGCGGGCGGGGTCCCAGACGTCGATGAGGTGGATCGGCTTGCGGTCCAGCACCGGGATGAGCAGCGCGTTCACCATGCCGATGAAGTGGCCGACCGGGGCGGCGGTGAGCTGGTCGCCGCGGTCGGCGGGGTACCACGCGGCGAGCTGCCTGGTCTCGTGCACGAGCGTGTTGTGGCTGTGCACGACGCCCTTGGGCGCCCTGGTGGTGCCGGAGGTGAAGGCGATCAGCGCCGGGCCGTCCGGGTCGGTGCCGAGCACACCCGGCATGGGCTCCGGGTCGAGCAGGTCGTCGAAGTCGCGACCGACCACGCCGGTGATCGGCACCCCCGCGTAGGGCTCCGGCGGGAACTCCAGGCTGCCGAAGCGCTCCAGCGTGACGAACACCTTGGGCCGGACCGTCTCCAGGATGTAGCCGAGCTCGCGGCGGCCGTAGAAGTGCACCACCGGGACGACGGTGGCGCCGAGGAAGGCCGAGGCCCAGAAGGTCGCCGCCGCCTGCATCCAGTTCGGCAGCTGGAAGGCCACCACGTCGCCCGGGCCGACCCCGCGCCTGCGCAGCCCCGCCGCGAGCCGCCGCGCGACCTGCTCGACCTCGGCGAAGGTGCCGTCGTAGGGCCGCTCCTCGGAGTGGATCCGGAACGCGGCGCCCGGCGCGGCGGCGAGCCCGCCCGCCAGCAGCTCGCCCAGCGTCTCACCGGTCCACCAGCCCTGCTCGCGGTAGTGCTTGGCCAGCTCGGGAGGAATCGTGCGCATGGGAGCCCCTTCTCGACCGCATAGCGTTCTCCCGAACAGAGAATCACATTTTCCAGCGGGAGAACAAGCGTGTGGCCTAGGGTGTGGTCGGTAGTTCGTCCCGGGTAGTGCGGCAGCCCCGCGTCCCCCCAGTCCCGACGCCGCCGGGCGCCCGGAGCGATCGCCGTGTCGACTCTCGATCTCGGGATGGAACCCATGGCTACTCGATCCGCCGCCCCCGGCGTCCACTCCGTCACCCACTGGCGGGCGCATGCCCGCGAGCACCCGCTCCGGCACCGGCTTGCGGTGGTGGCCCCGGACGCCGCCGACGTCATCCGGAATGCCGGTGGCTGGCTCTTCGACCGCTCCGCGGCAGGCTGGGAGGTGACCGTGCTTGTCGCCGACTCCGCCGACGTCGCGCCGCTGCGGATCCTCGGCGCCACCGTGCTCGACCTGCGCCAGGCGCTCGCCGGGCCGATCCACGAGATCTGGCCCATGGCGGTGGCCGTCTCCGCCGCGACCTACCGGGTCGAGCCGATGGTCCGCACGGGGGTGCTGGACTGCCTCGATCGCGGCCTCACCGAGATCGCGGTCTGGGGCGACGACCTGCCGGACGAGCTGGCGGGCCGGGTCGCGCCCTCCTATCACCGGGTCAGCGTCGCGGCCCGCGCCTTCAAGTCCTGCGCGCTGACCGCCGCAGGCTGCGCGGGGGAGCAGGTGCCGCCGACCGAGGTCTTCGGCGCCGGCGAGCTGCTGCCGCCGCGGTACCGGGCCGAGATGCGCGACCTGCTGCCCGCCTGACGGTCAGCCCGCGGGCTCGGGGCTGCCCGCCCTGGCCCGTTCGAGCTGGGCGATCTCCCGCTCGACGAGGTCGAAGGCCTCGCCGTGCCCGCCGGACATGCCGAGCGCGCGCTCCAGCACCACCACCCGGGAGATGCTCGTCATGAGCACCGCCATCGCGGCGGGCGGGAAGCGCTCGGTGTCCAGCCCGTACTCGGCGAGGATGCGGGTCAGCGCGGTGGTCTGGATCGTGCGGAAGCGCTCGGCGTAATCGGCGACCGCCGCCCGGATGGCCGGGCGGTGATTCGACAATCCGACGAACTCCATGGTGAAACGGACCGCGGCGGGATCGATGCTGAATTCCCAGAGCGCGCGCAGCGGGGCGGACGTTTCCATCATCTCGGCCTGCATTATGAGCCCCTCGTCCGCGCGCCGGGTGAAGATTTCCAGCAGGAGGTCGTCCATCGAGCGGAAGTAATAATGCACGAGCTGGGGTTTGAGCCCGGCGCGCTCGGCGACGCGCCGTGAGGTCACCGCCGCCCAGCCCTCGTCGAGCAGCAGCTGCTGGGCGGCCTCCAGCAGGACACCGCGGTTCTTGGCGTCGGGGGCGCCGATACGGCGGGGTGATGGCATCCGCCTGCTCCCTTCCGGAGTCCTGGTCGTGGGATCAATTCGTATCGTAGTAGCGGACCGCTGTCACTATTGACGCCTCTTCCCGAATCATGCTATGCATGTGCACAGCATCTGATCCGGAGGGACGGCTCTGCGATTCCTTCCGGGTTGACGGGAAATTCCCGGTCGCCCCTCTTTCGCATTTTCCGACATATCCGAAGTGAAACGCGTGTGGTTCGAGGAGAATCTAATTCTCTGAATCGTGCATTCCACTCTTGACGTCGCTGAGAGATAGCGCTCACAATGGGAACAGTTGGTTCTCGCAGAGTGCGGTACGCGATTCTCAGCGACTCTCCCGCCGCCGATCAGAAGGTTCATCGATGACGCTCAGCCCTGGTCCCGCAGGCGGTGAACTCCCCGCCGCGAAGCCGGCGACCCGGGAGGTCACCGACTGGGGCCGCGGCTACCTGAAGCGGCACCCGGTGGCCGCGCTGGAGACCGTCGGCGGGCAGTTCGTGCTCGGCGTCCGGGCCATCCAGTACCTGGTCGCCGATATCGTCACCGGGCGCTTCAACTTCGCCGAGTTCGTCAGGCAGTCGGCCTTCATGGCCTCGGCGGCGGCGCTGCCGACCATCTTCGTCTCGCTGCCCATCGGCGTGACGCTCTCCATCCAGTTCGGGCTGCTGGCCGGGCAGGTCGGCGCCACCTCGCTGGCGGGCGCGGCGAGCGGGCTCGCGGTGATCAGGCAGGGCGCGCCGATGGTGGCCGCGCTGCTCATGGCCTCGGCCGTCGGCTCGGCCATCTGCGCCGATCTCGGCAGCCGCAAGATCAGGGACGAGCTGGACGCCATGGAGGTCATGGGCGTCTCGGTGATCCGGCGGCTGGTCGTGCCGCGGGTGGCGGCCGCGGTGCTGGTCGGCGTCTCGCTCACCGGGGTGGTCTGCTTCGTCGGCTTCCTGGCCGGTTACCTGTTCAACGTCTTCGTGCAGGGCGGCGCGCCCGGCAGCTTCGTCGCCACCTTCGCCTCCTTCGCCACCGTCGGCGACCTGTGGCTCACGCTGGTGAAGGCCGTGGTCTACGGCGCCATCGTGGCGGTGGTGGCCTGCGAGAAGGGGCTCGGCACCAAGGGTGGGCCGGCCGGCGTCGCCAACTCGGTGAACTCGACGGTGGTGTCATCGATCCTGCTGCTCATGGTGGTCAATGTCGTGTTCACGCAGATGTTCATGATCCTGTTCCCGCGGTCGGGGCTGTGATGGCCGCGCCGTACCGCCCGCTCGGCACCCGCACCCTGCTCCGCACCTCGCGGCAGGTCGGCGTCTCGTTCATGCGGCTCGGCCACATGATCAGCTTCCTGGTGCGCGCGCTCGGCTCGATCCCGGTGATGCTGCGGCACTACCGCGGCGAGTTCCTGCGCATCCTCTCCGACATCACCTGGGGCAACGGCTCGATCGTCGTCGGCGGCGGCACCGCGGGGGTGATCATCGTGCTCGGCGCGGCTGGCGGCGCCATCGTGGGGCTGGAGGGGTACAACGCCCTGCACCTGCTCGGCATGGAGCCGACCATCGGGCTGATCGCCTCCACCGCCTCGACCAGGGAGCTGGCGCCGATCATGGCCTCGCTGGCCTTCGCCGCGCAGGCGGGCTGTCGCTTCACCGCGCAGCTCGGCGCGATGGGGATCGCCGAGGAGATCGAGGCGATGGAGTCGATGGGCATCCGCTCGATGCCGTACCTGGTGAGCACCAGGCTGCTCGCCTCGATCGTGGCGATGGTCCCGCTCTACGTCATCTGCCTCGCCGTGAACTACATCGCGGTCGAGCTGGTGGTCGGGCTCTCCGGCGGGCTCTCGCGCGGCACCTACCAGCACTACTTCCAGCTCGTGCTGAACGGCCCGGACATCGTCTACTCGCTGCTCAAGGCCATCGTCTTCGTGATCATCACGACCACCGTGCAGTGCTACTACGGCTTCTACGCCGCGGGCGGGCCGCAGGGGGTCGGCATCGCGGCGGGCCGCGCCATGCGCGCCGCCATCTCGCTGATGATCATCGTCAATCTGCTACTCACGATCGCGCTGTGGGGCATCGGCGCCAGCGCCCGGCTCGGAGGCTGAGGTCATGTCGGTGCTGTTCGAGAAGGACGGCCGCGGGCCGTCCGGCACCGCGCTGCTGCTGCGCGGGCTGGTGCTGGTGCTGGCGACCGCGCTGGTGGTGACGCTACTGCTGCTCAAGTCCACCGGCCGCTTCGACGAGAAGCTGGAGGTGACGGCGGTGCTCGCGCAGCTCGGCGACGGGCTGCCGACGCGCTCCGACGTCAAGTTCCGCGGCATGCTGGTCGGCATCGTCGCCGGGGTCACCCCGGCCGTCGGCGACGCCGGGAACCGGGTGCTGCTCCAGCTCGACCCCGTTGCCGCGCAGGGGATTCCGAGCACGGTGACGGCCAGGGTGGTGCCGAGCAACGTCTTCGCGGTCTCCTCGGTGCAGCTGGTCGACAACGGCCCGGGCCCGGCGATCGGCCCGGATACCGAGATCACCCAGGACACCAGCCTCTCCACCGTGCAGTTGCAGACCGCGCTGACCAAGCTGCGCGAGATCATCGCCAGCACCGCGCGGATCGGCGCAGGCAATACCGTCGGCATCCTCGCCACGGTGGCGCGCGCGACCGACCGGCGCGGCGCCGACCTGGTCGAGGCGGGCGCCCAGCTGAACCGGATCACCACCGAGTTCGACGCGCTGCTCACCCCGGACGGCGGCCCGCCGACGCTCACCATGGTCGCCGATGCCGTACGCGGGCTGAACACCTCAGCCCCCGACCTGCTCGACGCCCTGCACCACGCGGTGCTGCCCATGCGCACCCTGGCCGAGCAGGACGCCCAGCTGGCCGGGCTGCTCGGCGCGGGCAATGCCACCTTCGGCACGCTCGCCGGTTCGCTGGATCGGCGCACCGACCAGATCGTCGACGTCACGCAGAAGATGGGGCCGGTGATCGACGTCTTCGCCGAAGGCTCCCCGGCCTTCGGCCCGATCGTGGTGCGCATCAAGCGCCTCTCCGAGCTCTGGTTCTCCGAGTTCTGGAATGCCGACAACCCGCGCGGGCGCGGCAAGTTCCAGTTCCGCTTCACCCCGCACACCCCCTACACCAGGGCCGACTGCCCGCGCTACGGCGAGATCGCCGCACCGAGCTGCGGCACCGCCCCCGCCGACATCCCGATCGAGCCGGTGCCCGCCGCGCTCGACCCGGCGAACCAGCCGGCCGCGCCGGAGCTGCCGCCGGAGATCAGGGACCTGATCGAGCGGGCACTGCAGGGCAACCCCACCGGCGCCGAATCGCTGCTGGCGCCGCTGGTCGCCGACGGCCCGTTCCCGACCGGCGGTGCCCGATGAGCTACCGCCGCCCGCTGATCGGGGTCAGCCTCTTCGTCGCCGTCGCGATGGCGCTCATCTGGGTCACCTTCGTGACCCTCGATCGCGGCATCAACGGCGACACCGAGGACTACTCGGCGGTCTTCAGCGATGTCAGCGGTCTGCGCGTCGGCGACGACGTGCGGATGGCCGGGGTCAGGGTCGGCCGGGTGGACGGCATCGAGCTGGACGGCCTGCGGGCCAGGGTGCGGTTCCGGGTGGAGAACGACCAGACGCTCTACGGCAACACCAAGGCCGCCATCACGTACCAGAACGTCATCGGACAGCGCTACCTCGGGCTCGCGCTCGCCGAGTTCGGCGACGGCTCGGCGCTGCGGCCGGGCGCGGAGATCCCGCTCGAACACACCGAGCCCTCCTTCGACATCTCCGCGCTGCTCAACGGCTTCGAGCCGCTCTTCGGCGGGCTGGATCCGGCGCAGGTCGACAATGTGACCGGCGCGCTGATCAAGGCGCTGCAGGGCGACCGGACCTCGCTGGTGCTGCTGGTGGAGCAGGTCTCGTCGCTGGCCGAGTCGCTGGCCGGGCCGGACCAGGTGCTCGGCGCGGTGATCGGCAACCTGAACGCGGTGGTCGGCAACCTGGCGCTGCAGACCGGCCAGATCGGCTCGCTGATCGGGCAGTCGCGGGCCATCGTGGACGGGCTGACCAGGCACCGCGACGAGCTGTTCGGCGCGCTGGACCAGGCGGCGGTCACCACCGGCGGGCTGGCCGACACCATGGACGGCATCCAGCCCGAACTCGAGTCCATGCTGAATCGCGAGCCCGGCTTCACCAGGCATTTCGCCGAGAACAAGGAGAACTTCGCCTACCTCGGCTTCAACCTGCCCGGGTTGCTGAAGGGGCTGGCCAGGGTGAGCCAGGAGGGCCCGTACCTGAACACCTATCTGTGCAACTTCGGCGTCACCATCCTGCCCGCGCTCTCCTCGCTGGTCCCGACCGTTGTCGACCTGGCAACTCCCGGCGGGCAGGCCAAGTACTCCCCGATCTGTAGGTCCACCGAATGACGAAGACGTGGAAGCGGCCGCTCGAGGAGCACCGCCGCGGCGTGCTCGGGCTGATCGCGGTCGCGGTGCTGCTCGCGGTGCTCGCGGCGGCGGTCGGCTGGAGCCGGATCGGCATCGGGACCACCCGCTACGAGGCGGAGTTCGCGCAGGCGGCCGGGATCAGCTCCGGCGACCAGGTGACCCTCGCCGGCGTCCCGGTCGGCACCGTCGACGCCACCCGGCTGGCGGGGGACCGGGTGCTGGTGACGCTCGCGATCGACTCCGGGGTGCCGCTCGGCACCAGCACCGGCGCCGCCATCAAACTCACCACGCTGCTCGGCGCCCGCTATGTGGAGCTGCGCCCGGCGGGCGACGGGGAGCTGCCCGACCACCGGATTCCGCTGGAGCGCACCGAGGTCCCCTACGACCTGCAGACCGCGCTGGACAACGCCACGGTGACCTTCGACCGGCTGGACGCCGGGCAGATCGGCACCTCGCTGAACACCCTCGCCGCCCAGCTACAGGGGGTCCCGACGGTGCTGCCCGGCATGCTCGCGAACGTCCGCGCGCTGGCGACGATCATCGGCGACCGGCGCACCGAGCTGAGCGCACTGCTCGCCGCGAGCCAGCAGCTCACCGGCGTCGTCACCGACCAGCAGGCGAACCTGGCCGCGATCATGACCCAGGGCCGCGACCTGCTCACCGAGATCGTCGCCCGCCGGGACATGGTGCTGCGGCTGATGGACGCAACCCGCCGACTGGCCGACCAGGTCAGCACCCTCGTCGTGCGCGACCGGCCCGCCGTCGACACCCTGATCGCCGGGCTCGACGAGCTGCTCGGCAGCCTGGCCCGCAACGACGCGCTGCTGCGCAGCACCCTGGAGATCCTGCCGATCCCGATCCGCAACTTCGCCAATGCCTCCGGCACCGCCAACGAGGTCGACTTCACCGCGCCCGCCGGGCCGCTGATCGACTCCTGGATGTGCGCGCTAGGCGGGCGCGCCGAGGGAGCCGGGCTCGCCCCCTACCACGAGGACTGCCAGTGAGAGCGAAGCGAGTCCTGGTCCGGGCCGGTGTGGTGCTGGCGATCGGCGCGCTGGCCGGCTGCGCGGGCAGCGCCGTCGTCCCGGACGACACCATCGCGGTGACCGCGCAGTTCGACAACGGCGCCGGGCTCTACCCGGGCAACGCCGTCGCGGTGCTCGGCATGCCGGTGGGGAAGGTGACCTCGGTCGAGCCGCGCGGCACGCACGTCGAGGTGCGCATGGAGTTCGACGCCGACGTCGACATCCCGGCCGACGCGCGCGCCGTCACGCTCTCCACCTCGGTGCTCACCGACCGGCACGTCGAGTTCACCCCCGCCTACCGCGGCGGGCCGACGCTGGCCGACGGCGCCAGGCTGGGCCCGGAGCGCACCCGCACCCCGGTCGAGTTCGACCGGCTGCTCGGCGCCGCCGAGCGGATGGCGGGCGAGCTGCAGGGCGAGCAGCCCGGCGACGGCCCGGTGGCCCAGCTGCTCGGCGTCTCCGCGACCATCGCCACCGGGAGCGGGCCGGAGCTCAGGCAGACGCTGGACCAGCTCGCCACCGCCCTGAAACTCGGCAGGGACGGCGGCGCGGAGACCCGCGACACCCTCACCAAGCTGGTCGACCAGCTCGCCCAGCTGCTCCGCGCGGCCGCCGCCAACGAGGACACCATCCGCCAGTTCGGCGCCGCCGCTCGACAACTCGGCGACGTGGTGGCCGACCTGGACATCGGCACCGGCGACACCGGCGCGCAGATCACCGACATCATGCGGCAGACCGACGCGCTGCTCACCGAGAACGCGGGCGTGCTGGAGTCCACCCTCGCCAACGGCGCGACGGTGACCAAGGCGCTGGCCGACTACCGCAGCGAGCTCGGTGAGTTCATCGACGTCACTCCGCTGCTGCTGAACAACGCCTACAACGCGGTCGACTTCCAGTACCGCGGCGTGCGGGTGCACGCGCTGCTGGACAAGGTCTTCTTCGACGGCCAGCTGGTCAAGGAGGTCTGCAACATCCTCGGGCTGCGCCAATTGGGCTGCGCCACGGGCACGCTGCAGGACTTCGGCCCCGACTTCGGGATCACCGACATGCTCGACGCCATGTCCAGGATGCCGCGATGAGCGCCGGTCGGGTCACCCGCGCCGCCGCGCTCGCCGTGGCGGCGCTGGCCGCGAGCACCGGCTGCGCGGTCGGGCTCGGCGATCTGCCGCTGCCCGCCCCCGGCTCCGGCGGCGACAACTACACCGTGCGGGCGAGCTTCGCGAACGCGCTGAACCTGCCGGCCAAGGCGAAGGTGCGGCTCTCCGGCGCCGATGTCGGCGAGGTGAGCGACATGGCGGTGCGCGACTACACCGCCGTGGTCACGCTGACCATCCAGCAGGGGGTCCGGCTGCCGCTCGGCACCAGGGCCGAGCTGCGCACCGCGACCCCGCTCGGCGACGTCTTCGTCTCGCTCACCCCGCCCGCCGAGGCCACCACCGCCACCCCGGCGCTGGCCGACGGGGACAGCATCGCCCTCGACCACACCTCCGCCGCGACCACCATCGAGGAGCTGCTCACCACCGCCTCGCTGCTGGTGAACGGCGGCGCCCTGCGCAACCTCACCACCATCGTGAACGGGCTCGGCAACGCCGTCGGCGAGCGCGGCGACCGGATGGCCGAGCTCATCGACCGCTCCACCCGGGTGGTGCAGGCGCTCTCCGCCCGCTCCGACGACATCCGCTCCGCGCTCGCCGAGGTGGACCAGCTGGCCCGCCGGATCGACGAGCAGCGCGGCACCGTCGACGACGTCATCGCGGCGGCGGGCCCGGCGCTCGACACCCTGCGCGCCAACTCCGGCCAGGCGCTGACCCTGGTCAACGAGGTCGAGCGGATCACCGCGCAGGTCGGCCGCTTCCCCGGGGTGAACGGCGAGCAGACCACCGGCATGATCGCCGACATCAATACCATCGCCGCCCAGCTGAATTCGGCGGCGACCAACCCGAATGCCAGCGTCGCGGCGATGAACGCGCTGCTCGGGCCGGTCATGGCGGTCACCGTGAGCACCTCGGCCAGCACCGACGCGGACTGGCAGGACCTGGCCATCGGCGCGCTGCCCGACCCCAACCACCCGGGCGACCCGGAGAGCAGGCTGCCCGACCAGCGGGACTGGCAGAACTTCATCGGCACCCTCACCTACACCCTGCTGAAACTTCAGGGCCGGATCACCGGGGGTGCGCGGTGAGCGCGCTGGAGCGGCCCGCCCGGCTGCTGGTCGGCACGGTCTCCGCGGTGCGGGCGCGGCGCTCCGCGGTCTCCGCGGTGGCGCTGGCGCTGACCCTGGTCGTCGGGGTCGGGTACCTGGTGTTCGGCTCGCTCGGGGTGAACCCGGCGGCGGAGACCATGCGGGTCAGGGTGCACCTGGCCGACTCCGGCGGGCTGCTCGCCGGGCAGAACGTCACGCTGCGCGGGGTGCCGATCGGCAAGGTCGAGTCGGTGCAGCTCGCAGGCACCGGGCTGGTCGCCACCGCGGTGATCGATGCCGCCACCGCGGTGCCCGCCGACGGCGAGGTGCGGGTGGCGAGCCTGTCGCTGGCGGGGGAGCAGTACCTGGACTTCCGGCCCGACCGGGACGGCGGCCCCTACCTCGCCGACGGCGCCGAGATCGCCGTCGAGCGGACCAGCACCCCGACCCCGCTCTGGAAGACGCTCTCCCAGCTCGATTCCACGCTCGCGCAGGTCGATCCGGCGCAGCTGGCGGCGGTGGTGGACGAGCTCGGGGTCGGGCCGGAGGGGCCGGACAAGCTCGCCGACCTGCTCGACAGCGGGATCTTCCTCGCCTCGACGCTGGATTCGGTGCTGCCGCAGACGGTCTCGCTGATCCGGGACAGCAGGCAGGTGCTCGGCACGGTCAGCGACCTCGCGCCCGGGCTCGGCGATTTCGCGGCCGACATGAACGTGGCGCTGACCGGGGTGGAGGCCAAGTCCGGCGGATACGTCGAGCTGCTGAACGCCGCGCCGGGCACGCTCCGCGCGCTGGACGCGCTGCTGGCGCAGAACTCGCCGAACGCCGCCGCGCTGCTCGGCAACCTCGGCGTCGTCGCCGACACCACCGGCCCGCGGGTGCCCGCCTTCCGGGAGTTCTTCTTCCCGACCGAGCGGGCCGGCTCCACCCTCGACGCCATCGCGGTGGCCTTCCACGACGGCGGCGTCTGGGGGCTGGTGAACCTCTACCCGCGCTACGCCTGCGACTACGACCTGCCGCGGCGCCCGCCCTCGCTCCCCGACTTCCCCGAGCCCTACCTCTACACCTACTGCCAGGACAACGACCCGTCGGTCCTGATCCGCGGCGCCCGCAACGCCCCGCGCCCGCCCGGCATCGACATCCCCGGCGCCCCGCCCCCCGGCGAGCCCGCCGACCGCCAGGCCACGCCGACCCCCATCGGCCCGCTCTCCCTCCCGCTCACCTTCGCGGGCCCCCCGCTCCCACCCCCGCCCCCGGCCCCGCAACGCTGAGAGGAACCACTCATGAGTGACACCGACACCGCCGTTGACGCCCGGCCGGACACCGCCCCCGGCAAACCCGCCGAACCCGCCGCCGAGAAGCCCGACGACTCCTCCGCAGGCAAAACAGTCGAGAATGCCACCGCAGGTGGCGGCGAGACCCGCGGCAAGCACTGGCTGCGCATCGCTCGCAAAGCCGCCCTGCCGATCACGGCACTCATCGCCATCGCCGCGACGACGGCGGCGATCATCCTCGGCGTCCAACTCCGCGACGAGCGCAAGACGGACGCGGCCGCCGCCGCCGCCCTGGACGCGGCGAAAACCTACGCCGTCACCCTGACCAGCGTCGACTCCAACAACCTCGACGCAGGCTTCACAGCGGTACTCGACGGCTCCACCGGCGAATTCCGCGACATGTACACGCGATCCAGCGGCCAGCTGCGCCAGCTCCTCCTGGAGAACAAGGCGACCGGCAAGGGAACCGTCCTCGACGCCGCCGTCAAGTCCGCGACCGAAACCGAGGTCGACGTCCTCCTCTTCATCGACCAGACCGTCACCAACGCCGCCTCCGCGGACCCGAGGATCGACCGCAGCCGCGTCGAGATGACCATGCAGCTGGTCGACGGCCGCTGGCTCGCCAGCCGCGTCTACCTGCCCTGATACGCCCCCTCCGGCCGATCCGGAGATCTCTCGCAACTAAGCGAGAACGAAATTCTCCACCTGAGATATGATTGTTTCCGAGGAGCTACCGATGACCGACTTCGACACCGTCGACTACTTCACCGATCCGAGCCTGGTCCCGGATCCGTACCCCTACTTCGACCACCTGCGCGCCCAGTGCCCGGTCAAGCAGGAGCCGACCTTCGGCGTCTACGCCGTCACCGGGTACGAAGAGGCCACCGAGGTCCTGCGCGACACCGAGAAGCTGTTCTCCTCGGCCATCGCCGTCGGCGGCCCCTTCCCGCCGCTCCCGTTCCAGCCCGAGGGCGACGACATCACCGAGCAGATCGAGCAGCACCGCTCGCAGCTACCGATGTTCGAGCACATGGTCACCATGGACCCGCCGCAGCACACCTACGCCCGCTCGGTCCTGAACCGGCTGCTCACCCCGGCCCGGCTCAAGGAGAACGAGGAGTTCATGTGGCGGCTGGCCGACCAGCAGCTGGACGAGTTCCTCGCCGACGGCAAGACCGAGTTCCTCGCCGCCTACGCCAAGCCGTTCTCGCTGCTGGTCGTCGCCGACATGCTCGGCGTGCCGGAGGAGGACCACCAGCAGTTCCGGATCGTGCTCGGCGCCGAGCGCCCCGGTTCCCGGGTGGGCGCGCTGGACAACGAGATCGTGGCCTCGAACCCGCTGGAGTGGCTGGACGAGAAGTTCGTCCAGTACATCACCGAGCGCAGGGAGAACCCGCGCGACGATGTCCTCACCTCGCTGGCCCAGGCCAAGTACCCGGACGGCTCCACCCCCGAGGTGATCGACGTGGTCCGCTCGGCCACCTTCCTCTTCGCCGCGGGCCAGGAGACCACCGCCAAACTGCTCGGCGCCGCCCTGCGGGTGCTCGGTGACCACCCCGAGGTGCAGCAGGCGCTGCGCGCGGACCGCAGCCTGATCCCGAATTTCATCGAGGAGACGCTGCGGATGGACTCGCCGGTGAAGTCCGGCTTCCGGCTGGCCAAGCGGGCCACCCAGGTCGGCGAGGTGGACATCCCGGTCGGCGCGACCGTCATGGTCTGCCCCGGCGCCGCCAACCGCGACCCGCGCCGCTTCGAGAACCCGCACGAGTTCCGGTTGGACCGCAAGAACTTCCGCGAGCACATGGCCTTCGGCCGCGGCGTGCACTCCTGCCCCGGCGGCCCGCTGGCGCGGGTCGAGGGCCGGGTCTCGATCGAGCGGATTTTGGACCGGATGCTCGACATCGGGATCGACGCGGAGCAGCACGGCCCGGCCGGTGAGCGCCGCTACGACTACGAGCCCACCTTCATCCTGCGTGGCCTCAGCAACCTGCACATCACCTTCACCCCCAACCCCTGAACCACACACACGGAGAGAGGTCCACGATGACCGGACGGGTCGACGGCAAGGTCGCCTTCATCACCGGCGCGGCGCGCGGCCAGGGTCGCAGCCATGCGGTCCGGCTGGCCCAGGAGGGCGCGGACATCATCGCGCTCGATGTCTGCAAGCAGCTCGACAACGTGCCCTTCCCCATGCCGACCTCGGACGATCTCGCCGAGACCGCCGACCTGGTCAAGGCGGCGGGCGGGCGGGTCGTCACCGTCGAGGCGGACGTCCGCGACTTCGACGCGGTGAAGGCCGGGCTGGACGGCGCGGTCGAGCAGCTGGGCAAGCTGGACATCATCATCGCCAACGCGGGGCTCGCCAACGAGGGCGGCGCGCTGGTGGAGATGCGCGAAGACCTCTGGGACGACATGATCGGGGTCAACCTGACCGGCGTCTGGAAGAGCGTGAAGGCGGGCATCCCGCACCTGCAGGCGAACGGCAGCGGCTCGATCGTGCTGACCAGCTCGGTGGGCGGGCTCAAGGCGTACCCGAACGTCGGCCACTACGTCGCCGCCAAGCACGGCATCGTCGGGCTCATGCGCACCTTCGCGGTGGAGCTCGGGCACCAGAACATCCGCTGCAACTCGGTGCACCCCACGCACGTCAGCACCGACATGCTGCTCAACGAGGGCACCTACAAGCTGTTCCGCCCCGACCTGGAGAACCCGGGCCCGGACGACATGAAGCCGATCTGCCAGATGTTCCACGTGCTGCCCACCCCCTGGGTGGACTCGGTGGACGTCAGCAACGCGGTGCTGTACCTGGTCTCGGACGAGGCGCGGTTCATCACCGGCGTTCCGCTGCCGGTCGACGCGGGCTCGATGCTCAAGTAGCAGCATGGAATTCGGGTTGTGCCTGCCGTGCCTCGGCGAGTTCGCCGAGCCGCGGCGGGTGGCCGAGCTCGGCCGGGAGGCCGAGAGCTGCGGATGGGACGGCGTCTTCGTCTGGGACCACGTCGTCTTCCCGTTCGGCGACACCGAGGTGGCCGATCCCTGGGTACTGCTCACCCTGCTGGCCGCGGCCACCACGCGGATCCGGCTCGGGCCGCTGGTCACCCCGGTCGCCCGGCGCAGGCCGTCGACGCTGGCCAGGCAGACCGCCACTGTCGACCGGCTCGCCGGCGGGCGGCTGGTCTTCGGTGCCGGGCTCGGCTTCCCGCTGGCGGCGGAGTACGGCAGCTGGGGTGAGGTCGCCGAGCCGCGCGCGGTCGCGGCGCGGCTGGACGAGGGACTCGACCTGCTGACCCGGCTCTGGACGGGGAAGCCGGTCTCCTTCCGCGGTGCGCACTTCCACGCCGAGGTCGGCGCCCTCCTGCCCGCCCCCGCCCGCCGTCCGCCGATCTGGATCGGCGGCAACTGGCCGAGCCTGCCTCCGCTGCGCCGCGCCGCCCGCTGGGACGGTTTCGCGCCCATGATCATCGGCAAGGACGGTTCCTTCGCCCCCACCACCGGGGTGGTCCGCGAAATCGCCTCCCGCCTGGCGGAATTGCGCGCCGCGGGCACCCTGCCGCCGGACGCCGCCGGAGTCGTCGCCGGTGCCGCCGCGGCGCTCGGCGCCGAGCAGCCGGACCGGTTCGACCTCGTGGTCACCGGGCGCACCGACGGCGCCGAGCCGGACCGCGATGCCGACACCGCCGCGGCGGTGGAAGAAGCGGGCGCAACCTGGTGGCTCGAGGGCTTCGGCCCCGGCCGGGGCGAGTTCGAGCGCGCCCGGCGCCGGATCGCCGCCGGCCCGCCCCGGTGAACTCCGCGCTACTCTCGAAACGAGAGTCTCTCTTTTCCGGAGAGATCGGCGGAAGGACACGGACATGCCCGCGACCAAGGAAACCCGATCGGATACCGCCCGCGCCCTGCGCGACGCGCTGCGCGCCCAGGCCACCAGGACGGTGGTGTTCCACAGCGCCGTCGCGGCCCGGCTCGGCATCACCGTCACCGACCTGAGCGCGCTGAACATGCTCAGCATGGCGGGCCCGCTCACCCCGGGCCAGCTCGCGGACCGCCTCGGCATCACCAGGGGCGGCGCGGTGACGACGGTCGTCGACCGCCTGGAGAAGGCGGGCTATGTGCGGCGCAGCCGGGACGAGGAGGACCGCCGCCGGGTCCGGGTCGAGTTGGTCGCCGTGCGCGCCGACGTCGCCGTCGCCCCGCTCTTCGGCGCCATCGGCCAGAGCCTCCCGGACGACGAGGAAACCCTCGCCGTCCTGCTCGCCTTCGTGCAGAAGCTGAACGGCGCCCTGGAGCGCGGCACCGAAAGGGCCACCGCCGATCGCGGCTGACCACCCCTGCCTGGCGTTCCACGCGATGAAATGGTAACTCTTGAATATGAGAATCTAGTTCTCATCGAGAGTACGGCGAGGAGGCAGGCCGAGATGCTGTTCGAGTTCGACTCCGACCAGCGGCTGTTACGCGAGACGGTGCGTGACGTCGCGGCGAAGGAGTGCCCGCCCGCGCTGATCCGGGACATCGTCGACAAACAGGGCGACCCGGCCCCGCTCTGGCAGACCTACGTCGGCCTCGGCTGGACCGAGCTGACCGAGCCGGGCGAGACGGTGGAGCTCGGCATCCTGTTCGAGGAGCTGGGCCGGGCCACCGACCCCACCCCGTTCCTCGCCACTATGTCGCAGTTCGCGCCGCTGGTGCCAGGCGTCGGCAAGCTGGACCGCCCGGGCGCCGCCGTCTACGAGGGCGTCACCGCCGCCCCGGACGGCACCGGCTGGCGGCTCACCGGCACCGCGCACCACGTGCTCGACGGCGACCGGGCCGAGCGGTTCGCGGTGGTCACCGGCGCCGGCGTCTTCGTCGTCCCCGCCGCCGCGGTGACCGCGCGGCGCACCTCGGTCTTCGACCCGGTGCTGCACCTGGCCGAGGTCACCTTCGACGGGGTCCGGCTGGAGGCGGCCGAGCGCACCACGGTCGATGTGGAGCGGGCCAAGCAGTACGCGCTCACCGGGATGGCGCTCACCACCGTCGGCGCCTGCCGTCGCATCCTGGACCTGGTGCTGGAGCACGTGCGCAGCCGCAAGCAGTTCGACACCGTGATCGGGTCGTTCCAGGCGGTGCAGCACAAGGCCGCCGACATGCACATCGCCATCGAGCGGGCCCGCGCGCTCGGCTTCTTCGCCGCGCTCTGCCTGGCCGAGGACGACCCGCGGCGCGGGCTGGCCGCCTCGATGGCGAAGGCGGCGGCGGGGGAGTGCCAGTCGGTGGTGTTCCGGCACGGCGTCCAGCTCTTCGGCGCCATGGGCTTCACCTGGGAAAACGATCTGCAATTCGCGCTCAAGCGCGCCAAGACCGGCGAGCTGCTGCTCGGCGGGGCGGCGGAGCACCGGGCGCTCGTGGCCGAGGAGTACCGTGCGTCTCTCGTTTGATTCCGACGTCGAGGAGTTCCGCGCCGAGTTCGCGGCCTTCCTCACCGAGCACCAGCCCGGCGAGGACGAGGCGCGGGAGCGCTCGAAGTCCAGTGCGGATGTTCCCGAGTGGGCCCGGCGCTGGCAGCGGCTGCTCTTCGACAACGGCTGGCTGCTGCCCGCCAACCCGCCGGAGTTCGGCGGCCGCAACGCCTCGGTGCTACAGCAGTACGTGCACCTGGAAGAACTGTCCAAGCGACGGATCTACCACTCCTTCAACCCGCAGGGCCTCGGCATCATCGCCGCCTCGCTGCTCTCCTTCGGCACCGAGGAGCAGAAACACCGGTGGGCCGTGCCGATCCTGCGCGCGGAGATCACCGCCGCGCTCGGCATGAGCGAGCCCGGCGCGGGCTCGGACCTCGCGGGATTGCGCACCCGCGCGGTCCGCGACGGGGACCACTACGTGGTGGATGGCCAGAAGGTCTGGACCTCCGGCGCGCACGACGCCGACGTCCTGCTCACCTTCGTCCGCACCGACCCCACCGCCCCCAAACACAAGGGCATCAGCGTCCTGCTGATCCCCACCGACACCCCCGGCGTCACCCGCCGCCCCTTCCCCTCGGCCTGCGAACGGGACGACCTGGACTTCAACGAGGTCTACTTCGAGGGCGTGCGGGTGCCGGTCGCCAACCTGGTCGGCCCGGAGAACGGCGGCTGGACGGTCGCCAACGGCTCGCTCGGCCACGAGCGCACCCTGCTCTGGCTCGGCTACGCCGACCGGTTGCAGGACCTGCTCGCCGACTTCCGGCCGCGGACGGTCTTCGACCGCGACGCCTACGCCGGGCTGGTCATGGACAGCTACGCGCTGCGGCTGCTCGGCTCGGCCGCGCTGGCCAGGGAGTCCCGCAACGAGCAGGACGTGCCCGCGCTCTCGGTGCTCAAGGTGCTCGGCTCGGAGGCGGTGCAGACCGCCACCGAGCACGCGCTCACCGCGGTCGGTACCGACGGCCTCGCCTCCCCGGCGATCAGCTCGCCGCCGAGCCCGCTGAACCTGGAGAACTTCTGGTGCGGCTGGTTCGAGCGCTACCTGCGCAGTTTCGCGGGCACCATCGCGGGCGGCACCTCGGAGATCCAGCGCAACATCATCGCGCAGCGGGTGCTCGGGCTGCCGCGCGCCTGATCGTCCGCGCGCACGGCGGGGGCCCCGGAATCCGGGGCCCCCGCCGTCGTCGTCAGCGCTTGCCCTCGTACCCCGCGGTCGGGTCGGGCGAGATGCCGAAGCTGTTGAAGGCCAGCGCCAGCGTGGTGTAGCAGCCGACGGTGAAGACGAAGTCCATCCGCTGCCGGTCGTCGAAGCGCTCGCCGAGCGCGTCCCAGGTCTGCGCGGAGAGCACCGACTTGTCGTCCAGCTCGTCCACCGCCTCCAGCAGCAGCCGGTCGAAGGGGTCGGGGGCGCTGCCGTTGCGCCTGGCCGCCTCCACCTCGGCGTCGGTCAGCCCGACCTCCTTGCCCATCGCCACGTGGTGCAGCCACTCGTAGACGCACTCACGCCGGTGCGCCACCCGCAGGATGATCAGCTCGCGCTCGCGCGGCTCTATCGTGGAGTTGAAGAGCAGGTGCACGTTGAAGCCGAGGAAGGCGCGGGTCAGCTGCGGGTGCCGGACCAGAACCGAGAGCGCGTTGCCCGCGCCGTCGGGGTTGCGGCGCTCCCGTGGCAGCATGCGGGAGAGGGCCTTGTCGACCTCCTCGTCCCACTGATCGCCCGGAAGGGGGGTCAGAGCCATGACGGTCTCCTGTCGGATTCGAGAGGATCGGCAACGGATTGTGCCGATTCCGCGTATGGGTTCTCCCAAAGTGAGAATATACTTTCCACAAAAGAGAGCGACGCGCAGAACGGACGATCATGGCTGCTCACACCTCCGATCCCGCTACCGGCAGGCGGGCTCACTCCCGCAAGCACCTGCTCCGCTACCGGCTGGCGGTGGTCGCGCCGACCGCCGCCGATGTGGTGCGGCACGCGGGTGGCTGGCTGTGCGACCGCACCATGGCCGGCTGGGAGGTGACCGTCGTGCTCGCCGACACCACCGATGCGCGGCCGCTGGAGATCCTCGGCGCCACCGTGCTGGATCTGGAGACCTCGCTGGAGAGCACCGTGCACGACACCTGGCCGCACGCGGTCGCGGTGGCGCCGGAGCTCTTCGACGCCGACCCGCGGGTGCGCCGTGGCGTGCTCGACTGTCTGGACAACGGGCTGATCGAGGTCGCGGTCTGGGGCGAGGAGCTCCCCGCCGAGCTGGACGCCAGGCTCGGCACGGTGCATCACAGGCTCAGCGTCGCGGCGCGCGCCTTCAAGGGCTGCGCGCTGGCGGCGGCGGGGCTGCGGGGTGCCGATATCGAGTACTCCGAGGTCTTCCGCAGCGGGGAGCTGCTGCTCACCGGCGCGTGGGGCGGTACCGACCTGGTTCCGGTGGGCTGAGGAGTCAGGACGCCAGCCTGGCGCCGGTGACCGTGGTGCGCGGCTCGCCCTGCCAGCCGCAGGGCAGCCCGCAGCTCGCCCGCAGCACGACCTCGGTCGCGCCGCTCGCCATCTCGCGCTCGATCGCCGACGCCTGCGCCGGGTAGCCGCACTCCGGGCACTTCTCGAAGAAGTCGAGCACGTCGCGCACGCGCATGCGGATCGGCCGGTCCAGCGGCTCGGGGTGCCGCGCCGCCCGCGGCAGCAGTGGCCGGACATCGCCGCTGCGCGGGGCGCCGCGGCGATCGGCGGCGGGGTCCGGCAGCCGGCCGCTGCCGATCAGGGGGGACAACCGGATCATGCTGTGAGAATAGCATTCTCTATTTGTGTGAGCTGAGTTTTCGTCAGCTCCGGCCGAGCTCGGCGACGATCGGCGGCAGGTCCCTGGTGGTGCGGATGCCGGGCGGCGCGGCGCGCAGGTAGGCGACGGCGTTCACCGCGCGGTTCGCGGCGTAGCGCGGGGAGACCGCGGCCAGCCGGTCCGGCCGCACGGGGTAGCGCAGCGAGAGCTCCACCGGGGTCTCGCCCTCGACGCTGACGTGCCAGCCGGTCTCCCTGACCGCCCAGGCCGGGTCCAGGTCGTCGGTGCAGTACCAGGTCGAGCGGTAGCCGAGCAGGTCGTGGCCGCCCGCGACGCCGGTGACGGTGATGCGCTGGGCCGCGACGGTACCGGCGGGGATCACGGTGCCCGCCACCGCGACGTCGCGCGCGGCGACCGCGTGCTCGCCGCGCACCGCGACGGTGTCCAGCGGCAGCCGCAGCGACTCGGCGAGCAGCCGCAGCGACGGCGCGTGCAGCCTGCGCGCGTGCGCCAGCCGCTCCGGCTCGAACTCCCGCGCCGCGCCGCCGAACCCCATCGCCTCCAGCACCAGCCGGTCGGCGCCGTGCGTGGCCAGCTGCACGCTCTCCTCGATGGCGATCCGCTCCACCCGGCGCTGCAGCGAGCTGAGCGCCACCGGCAGCGTCTCGGTGACGAAGCCGGGCGCGACCCCGGTGCTCAGCACCGAGGCACCGCCGAACCAGCAGGCCGCCTCGATCCGGGCGCAGATCTCGGGCGCCATGCTCTCCGGGTGCCGCAGCTCGCCGTGCGTGGTGACCACGTCGATCCCGGCGACCAGCAGCCTGCACACCTCGTCCGGGTCGAAGAGCCGCGGCATGTAGAGCACGCAGTCCGGGGCCAGCGCGAGCACCTCGGCGACATCGGTGGTCGCGGTGATCCCGGTGGCCCGGCCCGCGCCGCAGAGCTCGGCCGCGTCCAGCCCCGCCTTGGCC
The DNA here is from genome assembly GCF_042669725.1 of Nocardia sp. NPDC057227. Taxonomy (NCBI): domain Bacteria; kingdom Bacillati; phylum Actinomycetota; class Actinomycetes; order Mycobacteriales; family Nocardiaceae; genus Nocardia; species Nocardia sp. NPDC057227. The sequence goes on from NZ_JBHUXA010000017.1 coordinate 23,795, forward strand.
GGGTCGTGCACGAGCACGCCGCAGAGCGCCAGGTGCGGGTGCTCGAGCACGGCGCGCAGCGCGTGCGCGCCGACATTGCCGGTGGCCCACTGCACCACCCGGTGGGTGGTGGCCGGGGTCGGCAGGAGCGGTTCGATGGCCATGGCGGTTCCGTTCGATCGAGGGCGCGGGTGACCGGCTACGGCCGGAAGCGGAGCAGCCCCTCCTGCGCGAAGGAGGCGACCAGCGAGCCGTCGGCGGTGAAGACGTCGCCGCGGCCGTAGCAGCGGCCGTGCGCGACCAGCGGGCTGTGGTGCCGCAGCAGCAGCCAGTCGTCGGCGCGCAGCGCGCGGTGGAACCAGAGCGAGTGCGTGATCGGCGCCGAGGTGAAGTCGGTGCCGTTGCCGGCCTGGCTCACCCCGCCGAGCGGGCGCAGCGCGGTGCCGATCGGGAAGAGGTCGGTGGCGTACGCGGCGAGTGCGGGGTGCAGCTCCGGCGGCGCGGCCGGGGTTCGCATCCAGACGTCGTAGTCGGGTGCCTCGGTGGCGGGGTCGTCCAGGTCGGCGGTGGCCCTGGTCTCCCACGGGAGCAGCGGCATCTCGATCCGGTGGCCGGGTCCGGGCAGGGCGGGGAGTTCGGGGGAGGTCTGGTGGGCCGGGCCGTCCTCGGGCAGGTGCAGCGAGACCATCGCGGTCGCCACCACGTCCCGCTTCTGCCGCGCGGTCACGGTGAGCGCGGCGAAGGAGCGGCCCTCCTGCTGGCGCTGCACGATGTAGTAGACCGGGGCGTCGCCCTTTCCCTCGTGCGCGAAGAGCGTGTGCAGGGATTTCACCGCCTTGGCCGGGCAGGCGAGCTGCGCCGCGCGCACGATCTGCGCGAGCACCTGGCCGCCGAAGAGCCAGCCGTTGTCCAGGGGGAGGCTCGGGCCCTCGTAGACGGTCAGGGTCTCGCGGCGCCTGCCGCGGTCACCGGGCGGAGTGGTCGGCCGCTGACGCAGGTCGAGGCACTCGAGCAGATCTCCCCACAGGTCAGGCATACCTAAGTGTAAACGAACTACCGGCTCGGGAGAATGTTATTCTCCGAAGTCAGACCGGGTCGAAGGCGGCGATGCGCCAGGAGTCGGAGACCTTGTCCAGGGTCACCCGCACGCTGCTCGCGGCCAGTGCCGGGTCGGGCTTCTCGGCACTGGTGGTGCTCTGGTTGATGAAGACCAGCACCACCGCCTGGTCCTGCCGCAGCTCAGCGACGGCCGCGCGGACCACCGTCGCGCTGGTGCGCACCGACTTCTCGCGTGCCGCCGGGGCGACCACCTGCTCGGTGAACTGGCTGTAGTAGTCCAGGAAGTCGCCGGTGAGGTGCTGTTCGGCGGCGGCGAAATCGCGGTCGAGGGTGTCCGGGGCGTAGGAGAGCAGCGCGACGGTGCCCTCGGTGGCGGCGGCGACCGCGCGCTCCTGCGCGGCGGTGCCGGTGCCCTCGTCCGGGCGGTTCGCGGCGTACAGCGTGGCGGCGGTGGCGATGCTCGCGACCACCAGGATCGCCAGCAGGATCGAACCGGCGTTCGCGCGCAGGCGGGCGGTCACGGGACGAACTCCACTTTCGACATGCGCATGGTGTCGCCCTCGCGCTGCACGGTGACGCTGAGCCGCCAGGCGCGCGGCTCCTGCTGCGCGCCGCCGGAATTGGTGACCTTCGAGGTGGCGGCGACCAGGACGACGGCGGAGTCGTCGGTCATGGACTCCACCGCGACCGCGTTCACCGTGCCCTCGGTGGCGACCTGGGACTGCTCGATGACCGAGGTGAAGTCGGCCGAGCGGCCCTGGAAGTCGTCTCGGAACGTGCCGGTCGAGTTGTCGAGGACGCGCTGCACGTCGGCGGCGGCGTGCGTGAAGTCCAGGGTGGTCAGCGCGACCACGCCCTGCTTCGCCGCCGCCGCGAACTCGCCCTCCCTGCGCTCCTGCGCCGCGGCCTCGCGGTGCTGGTACCCGAGGAAGCCTGAAGTCGTCAGCGCCGCGGCGATGGTCAGCACCGCCGCGGCCCGCAGCGCCGTCCGGCGGGGGTGCGCGGCGAGCGCCGTGCGCAGGCGCCGCAGCCGTCCGGTGCTTTCCCCTTCGGCGGCCGGCTCTTCGGTCGGGCTCCCCTCCGCCACGCCCGCGGAGTTCGCTCCCGCGGAGACGTCCGGCTCGGCTCCCGGGGCGCCCTCCGGCTCGCTATCGGGGGCGACGCCACCCGCGCTCGCTGTCGCGGGCCGGGCATCATCCGTCTCGTCGCGCGCGTCGGCATCGGCGCTCGTTGGTGTCGCGCTCCCGGATTCGCCGGCCGCGACGCCGCCCACGCTCGCCGACTCGGTGGTCCCGCCGCTGGCGGCGCTCGCCGATTCGGCGGTCTCGACGCTGGCGGCGGCGTCGTCGACGCTCGGCGCGGAACGCCTGCTCCCGGCCTCGCGGCGCAACTGCGCGGCCTTCGCACGCGCTCGCGCGGCGTCGGCCCGCGCCTCGGCGGCAACAGCCTCCGCTTCCGCCACCTCCGCGGCGAGCAGGAGATCGTCCGCGACCGCCACGTCGTGTCCGGTGACCGGGCTCATGGGCAACCTCCGTTCGTCTCGGAATCGGATGAGAATGACGTTATCACGCAAGTGCAGAGCTATTTCCGCGATTCCGGGGCGCGCGGACTGATTATGTTATTCTCGCTGACGAGAATGGCTGTTTCGTTAAGCGGAGAGGTGCGGGGATGAGCGTTTCGCTGCTGCTGGACATGGCGGCATCGAGCAACCCGGACCGCCCGGCCCTGGTCTGCGACGAGGTGCGCTGGAGCGTGACCGACCTGCACACCGCGGTCCAGGGCGGGTCCGGCGTGATCGCGGGCGCCGGGGCGCGCAGCGTCGGCTACGTCGGCACCGGCGGCCACCTGCTGCCGCTGCTGATCTTCGCCGCGGCGGGCGCGGTGGTGCCCTTCACCCCGCTGAACTACCGCCTCGGCGCCGACGGCCTCGGCGCGCTGATCGCCCGCCTCGACACCCCGCTGCTGATCGCCGACGACGAGTACCACGACGTCGTCGCCCGGATCGCCGGGCCGGGCGCCACCGTGCTCCGCTCCGCCGAGTTCCTGGAGCGGGCGGCGGCCGCGGAGCCGGTCACCGACTTCCCCGACCCCGAGCAGGTGGCGGTGGTGCTCTTCACCTCCGGCACCACCTCGACCCCCAAGGCGGTCGAGCTCTCGCACAACAACCTGGTCAGCTACATCACCGGCACCGTCGACTTCGGCTCCGCCGACCCGGACGACGCCGCCCTGGTCTGCGTCCCGCCGTACCACATCGCCGGCGTCGGCGCCGCGCTCTCCAACCTGTACGCGGGCCGCAAGGTCGTGTACCTGCGCAACTTCGACGCGGCCCGCTGGATCGAGCTGGCGGCGAGCGAGCAGGTCACCTCGGCGACCGTCGTGCCGACCATGCTGGCCAGGATCGTCGCCGAGCTGGAGCGCACCGGCGCCACCCTGCCCGCGCTGCGCACCCTCGCCTACGGCGGCTCCAAGGTGGCGCTTCCGCTGCTGCGCACCGCGCTGAAGTTGCTGCCCGAGGTCGGCTTCGTGAATGCCTACGGCCTCACCGAGACCAGCTCCACCATCGCCGTGCTCGGCCCCGACGAGCACCGCGCCGCGCTGGCCTCGGACGATCCGGCGGTGATCCGCAGGCTCGGCTCGGTCGGCACCCCCGTGCCCGGGATCGAGCTGCAGGTCAGGGATGAGAGCGGAGCCGTGCTCCCGCCCGGCGAGACCGGCGAGCTGTACGTGCGCGGCGCCCAGGTGTCCGGGAAGTACACCGGCATCGGCTCGGTGCTGGACGCCGAGGGCTGGTTCCCGACGAAGGACGTCGCCACCCTGGACGCCGACGGCTACCTGTTCCTCGGCGGCCGCTCGGACGACACCATCATCCGCGGCGGCGAGAACATCGCGCCGGCCGAGATCGAGGACGTGCTGGTCGAGCATCCGCGGGTGCGCGAGGTCGCGGTGATCGGCGTCGAGGACGTGCAGTGGGGGCAGATCATCGTCGCCGTCGTCGTCCCCGCGGACGGCGCCGAGCCGGACCCCGAGGAGCTGCGCGCCTTCGTCCGCGCGGGGCTGCGCGGTTCGCGCACCCCGGACCGGGTGGTCTTCCGCGACTCGCTGCCCGCCACCCCGACCGGCAAGGTGCTCCGCCGCGACCTGGTCACCGAGTACGGGCCGGAGCAGGCGGCGGACGCCGTCACCACGTAGAGAGGACGACAATGGTCAAGAACGGAACCCGACTGCGCAGCCAGGTCTGCGACACCGAGGTCATCGTGGTGCGTGCCGCGGACAGCCTGGACGACCTGCGCGCCGGCGGCGTCCCCATGGTCCCGCTCGGCGGCGACGCCGCGCCCGGCGGCACGCTGGAGCCCGCGTTCGCCGACGGCAACCTGATGGGCAAGCGCTACGTCGACGAATCCGGCGCGGAGGTGCTCGTCACCAAGGCCGGGGCGGGCACACTCAGCGTGGGCGCCACACCGCTGGCGCTCAAAGAGGCGAAGCCGCTCCCCGCGAGCGACTGAGGGAAGGAAGGGTCCGCCGTGACCGAAGCGAAGATGCTCGTGTTCGCCAATGCCGTCGAAGGCCAGGACGACGCGTTCAACGAGTGGTACGACACCACCCACCTGGCCGACGTGGTGAAGGTGCCGGGGATCAGCGCCGGACAGCGCTACGACCTGGTGCCCGGCGCGCTGCCGGGCCGGGCCGCCGCCGCGCCCGCGCACCGCTACCTCGCGGTCTACGACCTCACGGCGGAGCCCGCCGAGGTGGTCGCGGAGTTCACCAAGCGGGCCGGGTCCGGGGAGATCCCGCTCAGCCCCACGCTGGATGTCGCGAGCCTCAGCGTCGCCGTGTGGAAGCCGCACGGCGCAGCCGTCACCGGCTGATCCACGAACCTCGAAGGGCCGCCCGCGCTTTCGCGCGGGCGGCCCTTCCGGTGTCGCGGAGGCGCCGGGAGCGCGTTCAGGAGCGCTGGCGGAAGAGGGCCTCCTGCGCGTAGGACGCCACCAGTTCGCCACCCTCGGTGATCACGTCACCGCGGCCGAAGATCCGCCCGCCCGCCAGGATCGGCGAGTGCTGCCGCAGCACCTGCCAGGCATCGCTGCGCACCGGCCGGTGGAACCACAGCGTGTGCGAGGTGACGGCGGACAGGAACTGCACTCCGTTGCCCACGTGGCTGATTCCCTCCTCGGGGCGCAGCGCGGTGCCGATCAGCGTGAGGTCGGTGGCGTAGGCGGTCAGCGGCGCGCCCAGCTCGGGCTCGACCTCGGGGGTGCGCAGCCACAGCTCGTAGGCGGGCGGCCCGGCCTCGGTGCTGTCCAGGTCGTCGACGGCCCTGGTCTCCCAGGGGATGAGCCCGAAGTCCCTGCGGTGCTCCGGCCCCGGTAGCCCGCCGACGCCGGGCAGGCTCTGCCGCTCGGCGCCCTCCTCGGGCGCGTGCAGCGAGACCACCGCGCTCGCCACCACCTGCTCGCCCTGCCGCGCGGTGATCGCCGCGGTGGCGAAGGAGCGCCCCTCGTGCTGCGGCTGCACCTCGTACCGGATCGGGGTGTCCGACTTCCCCTCCCGCGGGAACACCGTGTGCAGCGACTTCACCGACTTCTCCGGGAACGCCAGCCGCGCCGCAACCAGCAGCTGGCCCAGGATCTGGCCGCCGAAGACCCGGTGGTACTCCAGCGTCTGGTTCGGTCCCTCGTACGCGGCGGTGTCGACCGGTTTCAGGTCGAAGGTGGCCAGCAGGTCGTTCCACATGTCGGGCATACACGGATTGTAAGGCACCCTCTACCAGTTAGAGAGTGCCATTCTCATTCAGGTGACCACTATCCCGTGCGCGCAGAAGTTCCAGACCTCCTCGGCGGTGATCGGCCGCATCTCGCCCTCGGTGCTGCCCGGCTGCGAGATGAACATGACCGTGTGCAGCGTCATCGCCGCCATCCGGCGCGGCGGCAGGTCGGCGCGCAGCCGCGCCGACTCGCTCGCCTCGGTCATGAGCTCGGTGAACATGGCGAAGAGCGCCGCGTGCGCGCTGCGCACCTCGGCGGGGTGCGAGCTGAGCAGCTGCGGCGCGAACTCGGTGAAGAGCGGCCTGCGCGCATCCGGGTCGGGGCGGCAGAGCTGGAAGAGCAGCTCGACCGCGGTGCGCAGCTTCGCCAGCGGGTCGGCGTGGCCCGCCGTCGCGGCCCTGATCTGCTCGGCCGTCTTGCTCAGCGCGTCCTCGTAGAGCGCGAGCAGCAGCTCGTGCTTGCCGTCGAATTGCAGGTAGAAGCTGCGCAGCGACTGCTGTGAGCGGTCGACCACCTCCTGCACCGTGAAGTCGGTGCTCCCCTTCTCGGTGATGATCGCCTGTGCGGCATCGAGAAAGCGCTGGACCCGCTGGCCCGCCCGCTGGGTGGCGGTGCGCAGCGAGCGCTCGACCGCGCGCTGTTTCCACGCGGGTTGCTCCTCGCTGCTCACGGGCCCGCCAAGGGGTTGGGACGTGACGGAAGCGGCATGGTCCAGCTCCGTTCAGCTCTGGCCGTTTTGGAGAATCCACACTACCGTATTTGAAGAACATAATTCTCATGCGTTATCGACGGAAGTGAGGGCGATCCGCGTGTTGCTCGAGTTCGACTCCGATCAGCGCTTCTGGCAGCAGACCGTGCGCGAGGCCGTCGCCAAGCACTGCCCGCCCGCGCTGATCCGGGACGTGGTGGACCGGGGCGCCGATCCCGGCCCGCTCTGGAAGCTCTACGTCGAGCAGGGCTGGACCGCGCTGACCGATCCCGCCGACGCCGTCGAGCTGACCATCGTGCTCGAGGAGCTCGGCCGCGCCACCGACCCGACGCCCTACCTGGCGACCATGACCCAGTACGCCCCGCTGGCGGGCGCGGCCGAGCCCGCGGTGGCGGGCGCCGCGCTCTTCGACGGCGTCGCCGCGCACCGCGACGGCGGCGGCTGGCGGCTGGACGGCACCGCGCAGGTGCTCGACGGCGACCGGGCCGAGCGATTGGCGGTCGCCACCGGCGCAGGCGTCTTCGTGCTGCCCGCCGCGGCGGCGACCGTGCGCCGCATCCCGGTCTTCGACCCGGTGCTGCACGTCGCGCAGGTCACGCTCGACGGCGTGCGGGTGGCCGAATCGGACAGGGTGGCAACGGATTCCGTGCGGGCCCGCGGTGCCGCGCTCACCGGGCTCGCTGCCACCGGCGTCGGCGCCTGCGCCCGGGTGCTGGAGCTGGTGGTCGCGCACGTGCGCGAGCGCGAGCAGTTCGGCGCGCCGATCGGCTCCTTCCAGGCGGTGCAGCACAAGGCCGCCGACATGCACGTCGCGGTGCAGCGGGCCCGCGCGCTCACCTACTGGGCCGCGCTCACCGCCTCGGCGGGCGACCCGCGTGCCCCGCTGGCCGCCGTGATGGCCAAGGCCGCCGCGGGCGAATGCCAGGCCCTGGTCTTCCGCAACGGCCTGCAGCTGTTCGGCGCCATGGGCTTCACCTGGGAGAACGACGTCCAGTTCGCGCTCAAGCGGGCCAAGGCCGTCGACCTGCTGCTCGGCGGTGCCGACGAGCACCGCGCCACGATCGCGAGGGAGTACCGTGCAGCTGTCGTTTGACGCGGAGGTCGAGGAGTTCCGCGCCGAGTTCGTCCGGTTCCTGGACGAGCACCTGCCCGCCGACGCCGCCGCGGGCGAGCGCCCCGGCTCCACCGGCGACATCCCCGAGTGGGCGCGCGCCTGGCAGCGGGTGCTCTTCGAGCACGGCTGGCTGGTGCCGGGCAACCCGCCCGGCTACGGCGGGCGCGGCGCCGGGATCCTGCAGCAGTACGTGCACCGGGAGGAGCTGGCCCGGCGCGGCATCTACGAGAACTTCAACCCGCAGGGGTCGGGGATCATCGCGGCCTCGCTGCTCACCTTCGGCACCGAGGAGCAGAAGCAGCGCTGGGCCGCGCCCATCCTGCGCGGCGACCTGACCGCCGCGCTCGGCATGAGCGAGCCCGGCGCCGGCTCCGACCTGGCCGGGCTGCGCACCCGCGCGGTGCGCGACGGTGACGGGTACGTCGTCGACGGGCAGAAGGTGTGGACCTCCGGCGCGCACGACGCCGACGTACTGCTCGCCTTCGTCCGCACCGACCCGGAGGCGCCCAAGCACCGCGGGATCTCGGCGCTGATCATCCCCACCGACCTGCCCGGGGTCGAGCGCAGACCCTTCGCCTCGGTCTGCGACCCCGGCGACCTCGACTTCAACGAGGTCTTCTTCTCCGGGGTGCGGGTGCCCGCGGAGAACCTGCTCGGGCCGGAGAACCAGGGGTGGCGGGTGGCGAACGGGTCGCTCGGGCACGAGCGGAACCTGCTCTGGACCAGCTTCGCCGTCCGGTTGGAGGGGCTGCTCGCCGACTTCCACCCGGTCGGGCCGGTGCAGGAGGATCGCTACGCCACCTTGGCGCTGGACGCGCAGGCGCTGCGGTTGCTCGGGTCCGGCGCGCTCGCGAAAGCGGCTGTGGGGGAAGACGACCCGGCCGAGATGTCGGTGCTCAAGCTGCTCGGCTCCGAAGCGGTGCAGCGCGCCTCCGAGCACGCGCTCGCCGCCGCGGGCGGTGGTGCGCTGCCGCATCCCGACGTGACCGCTCGGCACAGTCCGTTCAATGTGGACGAGAGTGCGCCGGGGTGGTTCGAGCGGTTCGTGCGGAGTTTCGCCGGGACCATTGCCGGGGGGACGTCGGAAATTCAGCGGACGATCATCGCCCAGCGGATTCTGGGGTTGCCGCGGGGGTGAGTACGGGTCGCCGCGGGGGCGCTGTCCGGTGCCACGCGCTGCGGAAGGGGCCGGGTCAGGTGCGCCGGGCGATGCGAAGGTGCGGGTCGGGGCGGTCCAGCGGCGGGCGGTCCAGCGGGGGCAGGGGCGGTCCCATCGGGAGCGGTGGCGGTGCCACCGGATTGCCGGGATCGAGGCGCTCTGCCTCGGTGAGCCAGCCCCTCGCCTGGCGAAACACGTGGTCGCGGCGCAGCGGTTGCCCGGTCTCCGGTGCCACGGCGCCACCGCCGAGCGCCGGTGCGGCATTCAGGGCCGAGCCGAGGTGGCGCAGGCAGCGGCCCTGGCCGCGCGGGTCGGCCAGGTCGCGGTAGCCGGTCCATGCGGTCTGCCAGTCCTGCACGGCGGCGACCTGCCGACCGAGCATCCAGTGCAGGATGCCCCTGATCTCGGTGGCGTGCACGCGGCCGCCCGGATCGCGGCCGTCCTCGGTGCGCGCGAGGGCGAGTTCGAGGCGGTCGCCCGCGGCCTCGAGCCCGTCGCGGCGAAGTTCGGCAACCGCGAGGTTGATCAGGACGCAGACCTCGGCGGACAGGTCCGCGCGCGGTACCAGCCGCCATACTCGCTGGAGGTCGCGAACGATCATGGCCGGGTCGCCCCCGTCGCGGAGCTGCTCGAGGGCCAGGCTGTGCCTGCGGCGCGCAGCGACAGCGGTGGCCCAGGCCAGTGGACGGTGGTGCTCGAGCACGTCGGCCGCCGGGTTCGCGCGCAGTCGCAGCAGGGCTGCGTGCAGCGGGAACTTCGGCATGTCGTCGAGCGCGGTCAACAACGCACGCAGGTCGTCGCCCCTGGAGTCGTGCCCGTAGTACACGTCGAGGGCATCGACGACGCGAATCAGCTCGGGGAGCACCGCCATGGGCAGGTTTCCGCGCGAGATCGCGCCGGTGACGAGATCGCGCAGTTCGACCTCGGCGCCGTCGAACCAGGCTCGGGCCGCCACCACATGGCCGGGGTGTCCGAGCGCGACGGCCCGCGCACTCGCCCGGTCGGCGTGCGCGCGCACCAGCGCACAGAGCGCGGTCGCCCAGGCCGATTTCTCGAGCACCTCGTCGCCCTCCGGTGCCGTCCGTCGCACCGTGGGGTAGTAGTGGGCGCCGGACACCGCCAGGACCTGATCGTGCAGCAACTGGGCGCACAGCTCGGTGGCGGTGCCGAAGGCGGGTGCGGGCGCACCGGGCCTGCGGAGGGAGTGTGCGGCGTCGGACAGCGCCGCCGCCACCGCGAGCAGTATCGCACTGTCGTACCGGCGCGCCGGGAGCAGCTGGAAAACCGCTGCCTCGGTGGGATTCCGCGCCGAAGTGACCGGCACTGCGAAAGTTCCGGGTTGCGACGGAATGCCTTCGACCGCTACATCGGGTCCGTCGAGCGAGTCCAGCAGCGCGCGAGTCCGCTCGAGCCGCTCCCCGTCCTGCCGCTGCGAGTACCACCGGTACCCCGCGAAGAGCACCCCGCCGATGACCAGCAGGATCCACAATGCCCGCAGGGTGCTCGCCAGCGTCCGGACCACCTCGGTCTCACCGAAAGAGTCGACCACCAGGGTCCGCCCGAACTCCAGCGTCAGCGCCGTGGCCACCACGGGCGTGGTGCCGACCGCGACCCGCCACAGTGTCGAGCGCGGCTCCCCTCGCGCGCGTGCGACCTGCGCGCCGCCGCGTACCGGATCAGGCTGTCCCGCAGCGGGTTCCGTGCTCATCGCACCGCACCCCCGGTCAACCCGGGGACCAGGCAGCGCCGCCAGGTGAGCAGCAGGACCAGCACCGGCACCACCGCGGAGAGCAGTGATCCGGCGGCCAGCCGGGCCGAGTTCTCCTCGAACTGCCGTGCCTCGCCCCAGAGCAGCAGCGACCACGGACTGCCGCCCGCGCCACCGAGCAGGAAGCCGATGGTGAAGTCGTTCCACACCTGCACCGATTGCAGGACAGCGACGGCGCCGAGCGCGGGCCATGCGGTCTCCAGCACCCGTCGTACCGCGGTGGCCTGCGTGGCGAGGCCGTGCAGGGCGGCGGCGCCGTCCGGGGCGGCGAGCAGTGCGGCGCGCAGGACGAGCATCGCGATCGGGATTCCGGCGGCGGCGTGCACCAGAATCAGCGGGGTCCTGGTGCCTGCCAGCCCGCCGTGCTCGACGGCCCAGACGATCGGGCCCAGGTAGGTCTGTACCGGCAGCACCGCGAGCACCACCAGCCCCGCTACCGCGATCCGGGTGCGGCGGCGCTCCGGGGCCGCCGCGGCGAGCCGGAGCGCGGCGGGAACGGCGGCGGTCAGCACCAGCAGCGTGCTGGCCAGCGCCACCCAGCCGGTGCTGCCGAGCGAGCCGAGCAGGACGCGGTCCCGGAGCAGCCCCGTCACCGCGTCGAACTGGAAACCGTAGGGGCCCCAGAACATCGCGACGATCAGTACCAGGATCGGGAGGGTGAAGACCAGGAGGACCGCGGCTGCCGCGAGCGTCCGCCACACCCCCGGCCGGTCCCGGATCCGGGTGCTGCTCGGCGCGGCGGGGGCGGGACGACCGCCGCCGGTCTCGTTCTGGAAGACCCAGGCGGCCACCCCCACCAGCGCGGCGAGCGGTATGGCGTACACCGCTTCCGGGCCGAAGCCCGAGTCCGGATCGCTCGCCAGCCGCCACCAGAAAACCGTGGCGCCCTGGTTCCACTCCTGCAGCGGCCACGGCACCCCGATGAGCACAGCATCGAACATGCGCGCCGCGGCGACCCCGATACCGGTGGCGAGGACGAGGATCACCGGTCGCAGTTCGCGTAGCCGGTGCCCGAGCCGGTGCCAGGCCTCGAGCTGGGCCAGGTGCGCGGCCTGCCCCGGCGCGGCGTCGACGGCCCGGATGCCGTCGTGCAGCAGCGCGGTGGCGAAGCCGAACCAGGTCCAGGCGAAGGCGGCCGGAGGCAGCAGGCAGAACCACCAGAACACGGCGGGCTGCGAGTCCAGCCCGAAGAGGTCGGCGAGCCGCTGGAAGATCAGCCGGAAGGCGACCCCGGAGACCAGCGCGGCCACCGCGCACGGCGCCACCAGTGGCAGCCACATGTCCCACCGGTCCTGCAGCCACAGGGCGAGAGCCAGCGCGACCGCGACCATCGCCACCGCGAGTAGCACCATGCCGCCGGTGAACAGGTAGGCCCGTGCCCCGGCCGGGCTCAGTCCGCGCCCGACCTGGTAGCAGGCGGCCGCGACCACCCAAGGCGTCGCCACCGCCAGGAAGGCACGCAGCTTGTCCGCATCGTCCCCGGCGCGCTTGCCGACGGCGACCGCGACCGCGACCGCCAGCACGGCCGCCACGCACCACAGCGGCACCGCGGGCGCGGTCGCGACCGCGAAACCGACGGTGATCCCCGCCGGAACGATCAGCACCGCGGTGACCAGCACCGCCGCGGGTGCGGCCCAGAGCAGGGTCAGCCGGCGCAGCCGCGGCACCCCGGGCACCGGTGCCCCCCGCATGGGCCGGGTGGTCAGCGCCAGCTCGATGCCGTGCGCCCGGATGTGCGAGTTCGTGCTCACCGTGGCCGCCGTTCCCGATCGTCGAGCGCCGCGACCGCCCGGTCGACGGCGGGTTGCACCGCGCCGACCCCGTCCCCGACCTCGGCGAGGAACCCGGTCAGCACCGGCCACAACCCGTGCCGCCCGCCCATCGCACCGATCCGCTCGGACAGCTCGACGACCGGTTCCGCGGCCAGCTCCCCGGCCACCGGGCCCAGAATCCGCGAGTACGTCGCCTCGGTCGCCCGATGCGGCCCGAGAAACCCGCCGTACCCCTCGATCCACGGCTTCGCCGCCGCGGGCGCGGCGAGCGCGGCCAGCACCTCGTCCGCCGCCCGGCTCGCCCGGGCCGTCACCACCGCCACGTCGCCGCCGACGATGTGCGGCCGGGCGCCGCCGGGCACGGGCGGGAACCACGTGGTCCCCACGACGTCGTCGGAGCGCTTCGCGTGCCGCAGGCAGCGCCGCACGATCGGCTCGGCGAAGTCGGGCATCGCCACCATGAGCGCGGTGCGATGGTCGAAGACCTCCCGGACGGCGTCGGGGAACTGCCTGGTCAGCGCGTACCCGATCCCGCGTGCCGCGCGCACCCCCCACAGCGCGCCGAGGTTCAGTAGCGCCGCCCGCACCGCGGGCCGGTCCCAGCGCCGCGGCGGCGCGCTTTCGGCGAGTTCCGAGTAGTCGCCGGGGGATTCGGCGAGCAGCATGTTCTCGAAGCTGTCGGTGAGCGTCCAGCCGTCGGCTCCCGCGGGCGCGAGGAACCGCACCGGCCCACCGGAGAGCTCACCGGCGGCGGCGACCCAGTCCCGCACGGTCCACCCGGCCGGATCGCCGAGCCCGTACTTCGCCATCGCCTCCCGGTCGAACCACACCAGCGATTTTGCCGTCGCCTTGAACGGCGCCCCGTAGGGCTTGCCCTCGTGGACGAGCAGCCGCTCCCAGTACTCGGCGTACGGCGCGTCCCGCCATACCTGATCGGGCAGCGTCCGCAGCCGACCGCGCGCCGCGAGCGCCCGCACCTGCCCGATCTGCGGCATCATCACGATGTCCGGCGCCTCCCGGCCCGCCGAGCCGAACGCGGTGTCGATATCGTCGCCGAGCGGCACCACCTCGACGGCGGTCCCGATCTCCAGCGCGGCGAGCACCGAGCGGAAGGCGGCCAGCTCGCCCCCGCTCCACGCCACCGCGATCCGCACCGCCCCCGACCCGCCGAACGGGCCCGTGCCACACCCCGCTGCCAGCGGCAGCAGCGCCCCCGCCCGCAGCAGCCCCCTGCGTGAAACCATGCTCCCCCGATGTCGTTGCCCGACAGCCGGTCCCGATTATGCCGCGTGGTCTCCCGCGAGAGTTCCGAATCGGCTCACTCGGTGGCGGTGAGCGCGGCGCGCGGGCACTGCGCGACCGCCTCCCGCACCCCCGGCGCCAGCGCGTCCGGGACGTCCTCGTGCAGGACGTGCAGGTTGTCCTGGTCGTCCAGGTCGAAGACCTCGGGGGCGATTCCGGCGCAGACACCGTTCGCCTCGCAGAGGGTCCAGTTCACATCCACCTTCACGGGGTCACCTCCGGGTCGTCGACGGTCAGGATGGCGTGCACGGGGCAGTCGAGCAGGGCGCGCAGGACGCCGTCGTGCTCGGTGGGCGGGACCGAGCCGTCGGTCTCGAGGGCGGCGTAGCCCCAGTCGTCCAGGGAGAAGTGGCGCGGCGCGTGTCTGGCGCAGATGCCGAAGCCGTCGCAGAGGGTGCGGTCGAGGCGGATCTTCACGGGCGGACCTCCGGGTGCACCTCGAAGGGGCGCTCGGCGCGGTACGGGCCGTCGGCACAGGTGGGGCAGGTGCCGGTCAGGTGCGTGGCGACGTCGGCGCCGAAGCGGGCGAGCAGGGTGGCGGCGGCGTTGGTGGCGCCGTCGAGGGTGCCGCAGGCGCCGCGGCCGCGCAGCACCACCGACCAGCGGCGCAGCCGGGCCACGTCCTCGTCGGTGGCGGTGCCGTCGCGCAGCGCGCCCGCGGCGGCGGCCATGGCGGCGGTGCCGTTCCAGCAGGAGCCGCACTGGCCGGCGTTCTCCCGGTCGAAGTACGCCAGCACCGCGGCGGCGACGGCCACCGGGCACTCGGTGGTGATGAGCGAGAAGGCGCCGCAGCCGAGCCCGCCGCCGATCGCGCGCAGGGTGCTGTGCTCCAGGGTGACGTCCAGGACGGCCCGGTCCACCATGCCCGCGAAGTAGCCGCCGGTGAGCGCGCCGCGCACGCTGTCGGGCGAGACACCGTGCAGCGCGAGCAGTTCGGTGAAGGGGAGGCCGTGCGGGAGCTCGTAGAGCGCGGCCGGGCGGCCGCCGCCGGAAACGGTGGCGAGGAAGGTGCCGGGGGAGGCCTCGGTGCCCGCCGCGCGGAACCCGTCCCCGCCGTGCGCGTGCACGAAGGGCAGGTGCGCGAGCGTCTCCACATTGCTGACCAGGGTGGGCAGCCCGGCGACGCCGCGCTCGAACGGGCGCGGCGGCTTGTCGCTCGGCAGCGCGGGGCCGCCCTGCACCGCGCGCACGGCCGCGGTCTCCTCGCCCGCCACGTAGGTCGGGTCGACCAGCACCAGCTCGATCGGGGGCGCCTCGATCCCGGACGAGTCGAGCTCGGTGAGCGCGGCGTCCACACTGCGCGCCGCGGCCGGGTCGGAGAGGTAGACCACCGCGCGCTCGGCCCCGACGACCCCCGCGGCCAGCCGCAGCCCGTCCAGTACCAGGTGCGGGCGCTGCCGCAGCAGCCACTTGTCCTTGATCGAGGCCGGCTCGCCCTCCTCGCCGTTGGCCAGCACCACGGTGCCGCTGCCGCGCTGATGTGCCGCGCGCACCCCGGCCAGCTTCACGGCGAGCGGGAACCCCGCCCCGCCGCGGCCGAGCAGCCCGCTGCGCCGCACCTGCTCCAGCAGCGCCTCCGGATCACCGGCCGGACGGTAGCCGCCTGCCGCGCGATACCCGTCCAGCCGCTCCGCGTCCGCGCGCAGCAGCCGCGGCTCCAGCCCCGGCGCCGGGCCGCCGACCCGGAACCCGGACCGCTCGAAAATGTCCTGCATGGCAACCTCTTCCGGGGGAGAAACGGCCGCTAGGCTGGCCGGTATGAGAACCGCGGTGGTGCGAATCGACGTCGACCCGGCCGGCGAGCTGTCGCCCGCCGGGCTCACCGACGGGTTCGCCGCGCTGCGCGCGCACCTGAGCGGGATTCCGGCGGTGGTGGTCGGCTCGGCCGCGAGCCGGGAGCTCCAGCTGCACATCGAGACCGGCGACACCGAGGCCGCGGTGCACGCCGCGGTCCGCGCCTGCGCGAAGGCGTTCGGCACCGAGCCGGTGCCCGGCGTCGTCACCTACGTCAGCCGCGGCACCGACGACGACGCGCACGGCGTGCTCGCCGGGTTCGGGCTGCGCGGCGACATCCGGCGCGAGCCGGACGCCGACGGCTTCGACGTGGTGCACGTGACCCTCGACCGCGCCGACCTGGAGCGGGTGCCGGAGAGCCGGATCCACACCGCCCTGGAGGCGTCGCTGAACTGCGAGGTGCTCGTCCATACCCGGTGAGCTCAGCCGTCGAGGAAGGACAGGATGGGCGGCGCGGCCAGCACCCAGGTGTCGAACAGGTTGTACCGGTCGACCTTCTTCTGCGCCCGGTCCTCGACGGCGCGCTCCCAGGCGTCCTCCGGCCACGGCGGGTCGATCAGCGTCGAGCCCGCGATCAGGCAGCTCACCTCCAGCGAGGTGCGCTTCGGGTGGTCCAGGTCGTGCGCGCCGCCGCGAATGATGAGCGTTGGCACGGTGATCCGGTCGAAGAGGTCGTCGTCGACGCCGGGGACGGTCTGCCCCGGCTTGGAGACGTAGGCGTTCAGCCAGCGCAGCGAGAGCTTGACGAACTCGTCCCGGTCCAGCGCGAGCAGCCGCTGCTCGTTCTTCGGGTTGGCCGCGATCAGCTCGCGCCACTCCCGCATCCGCGGCAGCCCCGCGACGCCGAGGCCGCGCGCCACCTGCAGGCTGGGCAGCACGTAGTGGGCGCCCAGGTTGAAGGTGCCGTAGATGCCGCCGACGATGTTCCACAGCACCAGCTTCGAGACCAGCTCCGGGTACAGGATCGTGGTGAGCATGGAGTCGCGGGCGCCGCCGGAGCCGCCCGCCAGCACCACCGGGCCGGTGTCCAGCGCGGTGAGCAGGCCGTGCAGCGTCTCGGCGCGCATGTGCGATTCGCTCTGCCCGTAGAACTGGACGTCGGAGGCGCCGCAGTTGGGGCGGTCCCAGAGCAGCACCCGGTACCCGCCAGCGACCAGCGCCTCGGCCAGCGGGCGCAGCCCCGGGATGTCCATGCCGAACCGCCCGCCGGGCGTGAGCACCACGAGTTCGCCGCTGTCGCCGAGGATTTCGTAGACGACCGAGCCGCCGTTCACGACGACCGATGGCATGGGAGCTCCTCTCCGTGACCGCGGCTCACGCCGTGACGATGACGTCGGCGCCGTCCACCCGCACCGGATAGGTGCGGATGCTCCACTCCGGCTTCACCGCGGTGGTCCCGGTGGCGAGCTCGAAACCCCACTGGTGCCAGGGGCAGTAGATGTACTCCTTGTCCCGCACCTCGACCGCGTCGCCGGGCACCGACTCGTCCACGACGGTCCGGCCGCGGGCCCGGCCCGCGCAGAGCGGGCCGCCCTCGTGCGGGCAGTAGTTGGCAATGGCGTAGAAGGTGCCGCCCACGTTGTAGACGCCGACCCCGTGCCTGCCGATCGGCACCACCTTGGACTCACCGGGCGGGATCTCGTCCACCGTGGCCACGACGTGTTCCCGCCCCTGGGCGAGCCGGGGGCGTTCGGGCTGCGCGGTCACAGCACCCGCCTCTGGCCCTCGATCGCGGGCACGAACTCCGGCAGGTGGTAGGTCTCGATGCCGTTCTTGTACATCACCCGCTCGCGCGCGTGCTCCGGCAGGTGCTTGACCAGCCAGCGCGGGTCGTCGAAGGTCCAGTGCGGGTAGTCCGAGGAGTAGAGCAGGATGCGGTCCGCCTCCATCCACTCGAAGGCCCTGGTCAGCTCGGTCTTGTCCTCCGGGTAGTCCAGCGGCTGCGTGGTGAAGCGGATGTGCTCCTTGACGTACTCCGACGGCTTCCGCTTGATGTCGACGAACGACTCGCGCGCCGCGTAGATGGCGTCCATCCGCCACATGAGCGGCAGGATCCAGGTGAAGGCGTGCTCCACGAAGACGATCCGCAGCTCGGGGAAGCGGTCGAAGACGCCGTCGAAGATCAGGCTCATGATCTGGTTCGCCGCGAGCAGCGAGTAGGTGACCATGAAGTCGTGGTTGTAGCTGGGGAAGCCGACCGGCGGCATGGGCATGGTCTCGTACGCCCCGCGGCCCAGGTGGCAGCTCACCACCAGGTCGTGCTTCACCGCGGCGGCCCAGATCGGGTCGTAGCGCGGGTCGCCCCAGGCCGGGCGCGGCTCGGCCTTGATCAGGATCTGCGACATGAACGGATGCCCGGCCCAGTGCTCGATCTCGCGCACCGCGCCGTCCACATTGTCGATGGCGGCGCAGATCGAGCCGCGCCAGCGCTGGTGCCGGTTGTTGACCGGGTCCAGCCAGTGGTTGGCCAGCCAGTGGTTGATACCGGTGGCCAGCGCCTGGGTCGCCTCGGGCAGCCGGGTCGCCTTCACCGTCGGCTCCAGGATGCAGATGTCCGAGCCGGCCTCGATGATCAGCTGCCGCAGGGCGAGTTCCGGGTCGCTGCCGGGGAATTCGCCGTCCTTCGGGAAGGTGTCGACCCGCATGGCGTAGGAGTGCGCGTAGTCCGGGGCGTCGTAGATGATGGTCTCGCCGACCCGGTGGCTCAGGAAGTGCTTGCTGCGGAACGGCTCCGGGATGTACTCGACCAGTTCCCTGCGCCGGGGCACCGGGTGCACGTCGGAGTCGACCACCCGCACGGCGACCTGCTCGGCGGCCGGTGCGCGCTGCTGCTGATGCGCCAGTGTCATGGGCGTCTCCTTATCCCGCGGGGGCCATGATGTCGATGCCGTACAGCTCGGCGGCATTGCGCCAGAGCAGCTTCGCGCGCTGCTCCGCGCTCAGCCCCGCAGGTAGCGCGAGTGCGTCGCCCGCGTGCCAGTGCGGGTAGCTGGAGCCGAACATGAGCATGTCCTCTTTACCGGTGAAACCGAGCCACTCGGCGGCGAACTCGGTGTCGCCGGGGCCGTCCAGGCTGCCCTGCACGAAGTAGACGTGGCCGGGCAGGTAGTCGCTCGGCATCTTCGGCGCCCACGGGGTCTGCTCCAGGTGCGGCCTGCCGAAGGTGTCCATCCGCCAGCTGAACGGGGTGAGCAGGTCGGCGCCGCCGTCCGCCCAGACGAACTGCAGCGCGTCGAAGCGCTCGAAGACGCCCTCCGCGATCATGTTCATCAGGTGGTAGACGTAGTTCAGCGCCATGAAGCCGAGGTACTGCTCGTAGCCGCGGGTGTGCCCGGACGGCGTCGGCGGGAAGGCGATGCTCTCGCCGGTCTCGATGTGCGCGGCCACCGGGAGCCCGGCCGCGGCGGCGGCCTCCCAGATCGGCCAGTACTGCGGCTTGCCGTACAGCGCCATGGACTGCAGCGGGATGCCGAGCTGCACCACCCGCGGGTGCGTGCCCCAGCGCTCGATCTCGCGCAGCGCGCCGGGCACGTCGTCCGGGTTCACCCGGATGGTGCCGCGGAACCGGTCGGCGTGCGCACCGTCGAGCCAGCGGGTCACCAGCATCTCGTTGTGCGCGGCGAGCACCGCGGTGGTGAGGTGCCGGTCCGGCAGCACCCCGCGGGTCATCGGATGGAGAACCGCCACGTCGACGCCGCGCTTGCCGAAGAGCTGCGCGGCCACCAGCTCCGGGTCCGAGCCCGGATACTGCTTCTCCGGGCCGCGGGTGCCCTTCGCGTACTCACCTCCGGGCGCGCCGTACCAGTCCATCTCGGCATCGGGGATGCCGCGGCTGCGGTACGGCTCGCGCAGGAAGCTCCGCATGTCGGCGTTCGACGCGAAGAAGACGTGCACGCTCGCGTCCACGACGGGAGTGCTGGTGCCGTCGGGCAGTTCTCTCATCCGATCACTTTCTCGATCAGTCGATCACCGCGACGTCCGGACGCTCCGTCACCGGGGCGGCCAGCCGCTGCTCGTCGCAGATCCGCTGCAGCTTCTCCAGGGTCGCTTCCAGCCCGGGGCCGAGCTTCTTCCCCGGCGTGAAGGTGGCGGGCAGCTTGCGCATGCCCTGGATCACGCCGATCGTCTCGTAGTGCACCGTGCCATCGGGGTCGCAGCGGTAGTCCGGCATCCGGTCGAGCACCGCGGTGAGCATCGACTTGAACACCGTGCGCGCCACGTTCGAGCCGATGCAGCGGTGGATGCCGAGCCCGAAGCTGAAGTGCCGGTTGCCCTTCCGATCCAGGACCACCTCGGTCGGGTCGGGGAAGACCGACGGGTCGCGGTTGGCCATGGCCCAGGAGAGCCAGAGCCGGTCGCCCTCGTGGAACTCGGTGTCCTGCAGCTCGACGTCCTCGGCGATGGTGCGGCCGTCGCCGGGGGCCGGGGTGAAGTAGCGGAGGAACTCCTCGGTGGCCGGGTCGAGCAGCTCCTCGCGCTCCCGGCTGAGCAGCTCGCGCTGCTCGGGGTTCTCGGCGAGCCACTCCAGCGAGTGCGCGGTGAGCGCGGTGGTGGTGTCGAAGCCGCCGCCGATGATCAGCCCGAGCATGCCGAGCAGCTCCAGGTCGGGGGCGGGCTCGCCGTCGATCCGCAACTGGGTCAGCGCGTACACCAGGCCGGGGCGCGGGTTCTCCTTGATCTCGGCCAGGCTGGTGAGCAGGTCGATGCCCATGGCCCGGTGCATCTCCGCCACCTTCGGCGCCTCCGGCGAGTTCTCCGGGGTGTAGACGGCGGCGTGCACCGGCTCGCTGTAGAGCGACCAGCGCTTCAGCGGAATGCCGAGCATGGCCAGGGTGAGCACGGCGGGGACGACGTTCGCCAGGTCGTCCACGAAATCGATGCGGCCGGACTCGATGTGCTCGTCCAGGGCGGCCCGCACGATCTCGTCGATCACCGGCTCCCAGCGCCGCACCGCGGCGGGGGAGAGATAGGGGTTGAGCACCGAGCGGTAGATCCGGTGCTCCGGGTCGTCCATCTCCAGGATGCCGCCGCGCACCATCGAGGCGCGCTGGGCGGTGGGGATCGAGATCCCCTTGTACCCCTTGCGGTTCCCGTGCAGGTCGTGGTCGTTGGAGACGTGCGGGCAGCGCGCCAGCTCGAACACCGCGTCCGCGCTCGCGGCGACCCAGTGCCCGTTGTGGGTGTCGGACCAGGCGACCGGGCACTTGCCCTGCATCTCCTCGGTGATGTCCTGGAAGCGGTGCCGGTACTCGGGGCTGTGCCGGTCGAACTGGTACCTGACCCGCTTGCGGTCCTCGCCGGCCACGCTCTCGTCGATGGTCACGATGTGAATCCTCTTCAGCTCAGATGTGGTAGTCGTACCACTTCAGGTAGCCGCCGCCGTCGACCCGCAGCTGCGTACCGGTGACGTACCTGGCCTCCTCGGACGCCAGGTACACGATGGCGTTGCTGATGTCCTCCGGCTCGACGTAGCGGATGGGCATGGCCTGCTGGACGGCGAACACCGGCTCCGCGTCGGCGCGGGTCGGGTGCTCCAGGTCCGGCCGGAACGAGCGGTACATGGGCTCGCTCTGCAGCATCGGGGTGTTGCAGTTGGTGGGGTGCACGACGTTCGCGCGGATGCCGCGCGGCGCCAGTTGCCTGCCCAGCTCGTAGACGTAGGCGGTGAGCGCGCGCTTGGAGTGCACGTAGGCCATGCCGCCCGGATCCTTGCCCGGCTGGTCGACCTTGGAGATGTCGATCAGCGAGGCGGTGGAGCCGGTCGCGATGATCGAGGCGCCCTCGGTCAGGTGCGGCAGCGAGACGTGGATGGCGTTGATGGTGCCGATCAGGTTGGTGTTGATCACGTCGGTCCAGGCCTGCAGCTGCGGCTCGCCCTTCATGCCCGCGATGCCCGCCTGGGCGACCACGATGTCCAGCTTGCCCAGCTCGCGGACGCCGTCGTCGACGGCCTTCTGCAGTTCGGACGCGATGCGCACGTCCGCCTTCGCGGTGACGATCCGGCGGCCGGTCTTGGCGACCAGGTTGGCGGTCTCCTCCAGATCCTCCGGGGTCGCCAGTGCGTACCCGACCGTCGCGATGTCCTCGCAGAGGTCGACCGCGATGATGTCGGCGCCCTCCTCGGCGAGCCGCACCGCGTGACTGCGTCCCTGCCCGCGCGCGGCGCCGGTGATGAACGCAACCTTGCCTTCGACACGTCCCACAGCTGTCCCTCTCCCGTGACTCCTCGGACGAGAATTTACCTCGCCATCGAGGAGAACGCTACTCTCCTCACTGAAAATCTCGCAAGGTTTTCGGACTTTTCGGGCAGGTCGAGGCGCTGATCCGCCGCGAATGCGCACGGCCGCGTGAATGTGTTATTACCGTCAGAGGAGAATGGCATTTTCACTCGATCTCGGAGGCGACCCGCGATGCGAACCATCCCCGACGAACTCAGGGCCGGGTACGAGGCGGCGGGCTGGTGGCGCCCGGAGACGCTCGGCGAGCAGCTCACCCGCGATCTGGCCGGGCTGCGCGAGCTCCCGTTCCGGGTGCACTCGGACACGCGGCCCTGGTCTGGCAGCTTCGGCGAGGTGGAGCTGCTGGCGCGGCGGCTGGCCGCCGGGCTGCGGGCGCGCGGGGTCGGGCCGGGCGACACGGTCGTCTTCCAGCTGCCCAACTGGATGGAGGCGGCCGCCACCTTCTGGGCATCGGCGTTCCTCGGCGCGGTGACCGTCCCGGTGGTGCACTTCTACGGCCCGCGCGAGCTCACGCACATCCTCGGGGTGACGAAGCCCGCGGTCTTCATCACCGCGGTGAGCTTCGGGCGGCTGGTCTTCGACCCGGAGGTGAGCGCCGGGGTGCCGATCGTCGGCGTGGTGGGCGGCAGTGGCGCGGGGGCTGCCGATTTCGACGCGCTGCTCGCCGCCGAGCCGCTGGCAGGCGCGCTCCCCGCCGACCCGGCCGGGCCCGCGCTGATCGCCTTCACCTCGGGGACGACCAGCGCGCCGAAGGGCGTGATCCACAGCCACCAGACGCTGGGCTGCGAGGCGCGGCAGCTGGCCGAGCAGAACAAGCTGGACCGCGGCGCCCAGCTCACCGCGACCCCGGTCGGCCACTTCATCGGGATGCTCGCGGCCTTCCTCATCCCCGTGCTGCACGGGAAGCCGGTACACCTCACCGACGTCTGGGATCCGGGGCGGGCACTGGCGCTCATGCGCAGCGACGGCCTCTCGGTCGGCGGCGGGCCGCCGTACTTCGTCACCAGCCTGATGGAGCACCCGGACTTCTCCCCGGAGCACATGGCGCACATGCGCTACGTGGGGCTCGGCGGCTCCACCGTGCCGCCATCGGTCACCCGCGGGCTGGCCGATCTGGGGCTGATCCCCTTCCGCGCGTACGGCAGCACCGAGCACCCGTCGATCACCACCTCCCGCTACCACGCGCCGGAGTACGAGCGGCTCTACACCGACGGCAGGCCGATGCCCGGCGTGGAGATCCGGCTCGGCCCGGACGGCGAGATCATCAGCCGCGGCCCCGATCTCTGCCTCGGCTACACCGACCCCGAGCTCACCGCGGCCGCCTTCGACGCCGACGGCTGGTACCACACCGGCGATATCGGGGTGCTGCACCCGGACGGCCACCTCACCATCAGCGACCGCAAGTCCGACGTCATCATCCGCGGCGGCGAGAACGTCAGCGCGATCGAGGTCGAGGAGGTGCTGGCCGGGCTGCCCGCGGTGGCCGAGGCGGCGGTGGTCGCGGTCCCGGACGCGCGCTTCGGCGAGGTGGTCGGGGCGGTGCTGCGGCTGCGGCCGGAGCACGCGCTGCCGACCGTCGACGAGATCGCCGCGCACTTCGCCGCGGCGGGCGTGGCCAGGCAGAAGTGGCCGGAGCGGGTGTTCGCCGCGGACGAGTTCCCGCGCACCGCGAGCGGCAAGGTGCAGAAACATCTCATCCGGCGGGGCATTGCCACATCCGGGTGAGGAGAATACGATTCTTCTCAGTTGCGAACGGAGATTTCATGACGACCCCCGCTCAGCCCGGAACCCCCGCATGGGACACCGAGGTCGACGTCGTGGTGCTCGGGAGCGGCGCCGCCGGCCTCACCGCCGCGCTCTCCGCCGCCGTTGCCGGTGCCTCGGTGGCGGTGTACGAGAAGGCCGAGACCGTCGGCGGCACCAGCGCGGTCTCCGGCGGCATCGCCTGGATTCCGGCGCACGACCGGGCGCCGGACGGGCCGCTCACCGTCGAGGACGCCATGGCCTACCTGGACGCGCAGTCGTTCGGGTCGATGGATGTCCCGCTGGTGGAGACCTTCGTGCGCACCGGCGGCGCGGCCGTGGATTTCGTGGAGAAACACAGCGCGCTGCGCTTCGAGATCGCCGACGGCTTCCCGGATTACAAGCCGGAGCTGCCCGGCGGCCGCCCCGGCGGCGGCCGCTCGCTCAGCCCCATCGCCTTCGACCTTGGCAGGCTCGGCGCTTGGCGGGACCGGATCACCACCTTCCCCGCGGACTGGAGCAATGTCGGCTTCGACGCCGAGACGAGGGCGCGGCTGAACGCGGGCGTCACCGACGCCAACGCCGACCTGGTGGTGGCGGGCGCCGCGCTGATCGGCGGGCTGCTCACCGGGGTGCTCGCGGCGGGTGTGGTCCCGCGCACGGGCGCCCGCGCGGTCGAGCTGGTGACGGCGGAAGGGGCCGTCACCGGGGTCCGGATCGCCACCGCGGCCGGGCTCTCCACGGTGCGTGCCCGGCGCGGGGTGATCCTGGCGACCGGCGGCTTCGAGTGGGATGCCGAGCTGGTCCGCGCCTACCTGCGCGGTCCCATGCGCGGCCCGGTCTCGCCGCCGAACAACACCGGCGACGGGCTGCGGCTGGCCATGGCGCTCGGCGCCGAGCTGGGCACCATGAGCGAGGCGTGGTGGGTGCCGGTGGTGCAGATTCCCGGCGACACCATCGAGGGGAAGCCGCGCAGCCGCAGCGTCCGGCTGGAGCGCACCCGGCCGCGCAGCATCATCGTCAACCGGGCAGGCCGCCGCTTCGTGAACGAGGCGGGCGAGTACAACGCCATGGTCGGCGCGTTCCACTACCTGGATCCGCGCGGTGGTTACGTCAACGACCCCGGCCACATCGTCTTCGACGCCGAGCACCTGCGGAAGTACGGCTTCCTCGGCGTGCCGCCCGGCGGCGAGGTGCCGGAGTGGTTCAACGAGTCGGCCGATCTCGCCGAGCTGGCCGGGCGGATCGGCGCCGACCCGGACGGCCTCACCGCCACCGTCGAGCGCTGGAACAAGACCGTCGCCGACGGCGCCGACCCGGACTTCGGCCGCGCCGCCAGCGCCTACGACGGCTACTGGGGCGACCCGGACGCCGAGCCCGCCTGGGCGAGGACGCTCGGCCCGCTGGACACCGCGCCGTACTACGCGGTGCCGGTCACCGCGGGGGCGATGGGCACCAAGGGCGGCCCGCGCACCGACGAGGACGGCCGGGTGAAGCACGTCACCGGTGCCGTGATCCCCGGGCTCTTCGCGGTCGGCAATGCCATGGCGGGCGCGACCGGGCGGGCCTACGGCGGCGCGGGCGGGACCATCGGCCCCGGCCTGGTCTTCGGCTACCGCGCCGGGCACGCCGCCGCCACCGGCTCCTCCGTCGAATCCTGAAAGCAGAAGGGACCTATGCGTTGTCGGAGTACGAGAGCATCTGGAGCGACCTCCAGGGTGTGGCGTTCGAGCAGGGCTACCTCGACGCCGGAAGTGTGCGCACCCGCTACCTGCGCGCGGGCGCGGCGGGGAAGCCGACGCTGATCCTGCTGCACGGGTCGGGCGGGCACGCCGAGGCCTACGTGCGCAACCTCGCCGCGCACGCCGAGCACTTCGACACCTGGTCGATCGACATGCTCGGGCACGGCTACACCGGCAGGCCGGGGCACCCGCTGGAGATCCCGCACTACGTGGCGCACCTCGCCGCCTTCCTGGACGCCATCGGCGTGCGGACCGCGTCGATCAGCGGGGAGTCGCTGGGCGGCTGGGTGGCGGCCCGCTTCGCCATCGACCACCCGGACCGCGTGCACCGGCTGGTGCTGAACACCGCGGGCGGCTCGCAGGCCGACCCGGTGGTCATGCAGCGCATCATCACGCTCTCCATGGCCGCGGCCGCCGACCCGGCCTGGGAGACGGTGCAGGCCAGGATCAAGTGGCTGATGGCGGACAAGTCCAAGGACTACGACGACATCGTGGCCAGCAGGCAGCGCATCTACCGCCAGCCCGGCTTCGTCGACGCCATGCGCGACATCATGGCGCTGCAGGACCCGGAGATCAGGCAGCGCAACCTGCTCGGCCCGGACGACTACGGCCGCATCACCGCGCCCACCCTCGTCCTCTGGACCAGCGACGACCCCACCGCCGACGTCACCGAGGGCAAGCGCATCGCCTCGATGATCCCGGGCGCGCGCTTCGAGGTGATGCCGGACTGCGGGCACTGGCCGCAGTACGAGGACGCGGCCACCTTCGACGCCCTGCACCTGGGCTTCCTGCGGGAGAGCTGACGTGGCGGCCGATTACGACGTGCTGCTGGTCGGCGCGGGCCCGGTCGGGCTCACGCTGGCCAATGTGCTCGGCGGGCACGGCGTGCGCACCAGGGTGGTGGAGGAGCGGCCGACGCTCATCGACTACCCGCGCGGGGTCGGGCTGGACGACGAGTCGCTGCGCACCTTCCAGTCCATCGGGCTGGTGGAACAAGTGCTGCCGCACACCAACCCGAACCAGATCATGCGCTTCGTGGACGGCAGGCGCAGGCTGCTCGCCGAGATCGCGCCCACCGACACCTCGTTCGGCTGGCCCAAGCGCAACGGTTTCGTGCAGCCGCTGGTCGACGCCGAGCTGCTGGCCGGGCTCGCGCGGTACCCCTCGGTCGAGGTCTCCTGGGACACCGCCGTGGTCGGGTGCGTCGACACCGGTGCGCACGTCGAGGTCTCGCTCGGCGACGGCAGCGTGGTGACCGCGGGGTACGTGGTCGGCTGCGACGGCGGGCGCAGCGTCACCCGCAAACAGATGGGGGTCGGCTTCGAGGGGACCACCTCGCCGACCCGCTGGCTCGTGGTCGACCTGGCATCGGACCCGCTCGGGCACCCCAATATCGAGGTCGGCGCCGATCCGGCCCGGCCCAATGTCTCGGTCTCCATCGCGCACGGCATCCGGCGCTTCGAGTTCATGATCCACGACGACGAACCGGACGAGCTCGCCGAGGATCCCGCCTTCTTCCAGCGGATGGTGGCGTCCTTCGTGCCGTACCCGGAGCGGCTCGAGGTGATCCGGCGCCGGGTCTACACGCACCACTCCCGGATCGCGGACACCTTCCGGAAGGGGCGGCTGCTGCTGGCGGGCGACGCCGCGCATCTCATGCCGGTGTGGCAGGGCCAGGGGTACAACAGCGGCATCAGGGACGCCGCCAACCTGGGCTGGAAGCT
This sequence comes from Nocardia sp. NPDC057227, assembly GCF_042669725.1. Classification (NCBI taxonomy): domain Bacteria; kingdom Bacillati; phylum Actinomycetota; class Actinomycetes; order Mycobacteriales; family Nocardiaceae; genus Nocardia; species Nocardia sp. NPDC057227. Next base: position 50,662 of record NZ_JBHUXA010000017.1, read on the forward strand.
CGCCGCGGTGGCGACCGGCAGGGCCGGGGATGCCCTGCTGGACAGCTACGACACCGAGCGCCGCAAGCACGCCCGCGCCATGATCGACCTCTCCACGCTGGTCGGGAAGGTGATCTCGCCGACCAGCAAGCGGGTGACCGCGGCGCGCGACGTGCTGGTGCGCGCGGCCGCCGCGATCCCGCCGGTGAAGTCGTACGTGCTCGGCATGCGGTTCAAGCCGATGCCGCGGTACGACACCGGCGCGGTGGTGCACACCTGGTCGCGCTCGCCGAAATCCGCCGTCGGGACGCTCTTCGTGCAGCCGCGGGTCGACACCCGCGAGCGCACCGACGTGCTCCTCGACGACGTGCTCGGGCCGTGGTTCGCGGTGCTGTTCTGGAACAACCGGCCGCGCGAGGTGCTCGGGGAGCGGGAGTTCGCGCGCTGGAAGGCGCTCGGCGCGGTCTTCGTCGCCGCCCGGCCCTCCTGCCAGCTGCACTGGCCCGACCACGACGACCAGGACGTGCTGATCGTCGGCGACCGCACCGGCGGGCTCAAGCGCTGGTTCGACGGGCACCTGGACTCGGTGCTCTTCCTGCGCCCCGACCGCTGCATCGCGGGCGCCTCGCCCGCGCAGTACGCGCCGGAGGTCGGCGCCGCGCTGGCCGCGGCGCTCGCGCTCGACCCGGAGGGGGAGCACGATGCCGCTGGCCGTGTGCTGCGTCTCGCATAGCCCGCTGCTCGAGCTGCCCGGTCCTGGGCGCGAGCTGCTCGACGATGTGGAGGGGGCGCTGGAGCGGGCCGCCGGGTTCGTCCGGGAGTTCGATCCCGAACTGGTGCTGACCTTCTCGCCGGACCACTACAACGGGTTCTTCTACCGGACCATGCCCGCCTTCTGCGTCGGTACAGCGGCGAGCGGCGTCGGCGACTACGGGAGTCACGCCGGGCCGCTGGACGTCCCCGCCGAACTCGCCACCGAGCTGGCCGCGGCGCTGCTCGCCGACGGCGTCGACGTCGCGGTGTCGGTGGCCATGGAGGTGGACCACGGCACCGTGCAGCCGCTGCGCAGGCTGCTCGGCTCGGCCACCGCGCTGCCGGTGATCCCGATCTTCGTCAACGCGGTCGGGGTGCCGCTCGGGCCGCTGCACCGGGCCGCCGCGCTGGGGGCGGCGGCCGGGCGGTTCGTCGCCGGGCTCGGCAAGCGGGTGCTGATCGTCGGCTCCGGCGGGCTCTCGCACGATCCGCCGGTGCCCGCGCTGGCCACCGCCGCCGGGCCGGTGCGCGAGCGCATCGTGCACGGGGCGCCCATGTCGGCCGAGGCGCGGGCCGCCCGCCAGGAGCGGGTCGTCGCCGCCGCGCGCGAATTCGCCGCGGGGGAGGGGCCGTCCGCGCCGCTGGCCCCCGAGTGGGACGCCGGCTTCCTGGACGTGCTCGACCGTGGCGCGCTCGGCGAGTTCGCCACCTGGGACAACGCCGATATCACCCGCACGGCGGGCAACTCCGCCCACGAGGTGCGCACCTGGGTAGCCGCCTTCGCCGCCCTCGCCACCCAGGGCCCCTACCGGGTGGCCGACCGCTACTACCGCGCCGCCCCCGAGCTCATCGCGGGCTTCGCCGTCCGCACCGCGCTGCCCGTCGGCGCCGCGCCGACCGAACGGAGGTCGCAATGACCGAACCGACAGACCGCGCCGCCGAATCGCCGAGCCGAGCCGCCGCGGTCCCGCCGCTCGCCGCCGACGACCCCGCGGCATCTGCCGGCGCAGCCGGCACCCCCCTCCCCGGGGCCGAGGTCGAACCGCGCGCAGCGCGCGAGTTCGACGAGGTCGTGGACGTGCTCGTGATCGGCTCGGGCGGCGGCGGTCTCACCGCAGCACTCGCCGCCGAGGCCGCGGGGCTGAAGGTGCTCGTGGTCGAGAAGGCCGCGTACTACGGCGGCTCGACCGCGCTCTCCGGCGGCGGCATCTGGGTCCCGAACGCCCCGGCCCAGCACCGCGACGGCTTCGAACTCGACCCGGACAGCGTCGTCCAGTACCTGCGCACCATCACCGAGGGCCTGGTCACCGACGAGCGGCTGCGCGCCTACGTGCACAGGTCGCCGGAGATGATGGCCTTCCTGGAGAGCCGCAGCCGCTGGCTGGAGTTCGTCTGGAAGCCCGGCTACGCCGACTACTACCCGGAGCTCCCCGGCGGCTCCGACCAGGGCAGCACCATCAACGTCCCGCCGATCGACCTGCGCGCCCTCGGCCCGGACGAGGAGCTGCTGCTCAAGCCGCTCGCCCTCGCGCCGAAGGGCATCTGGCTCGGCCCCAAGGACCTGCGCCTCTTCTACCAGGTCAGGCAGAATTGGCGCGGCAAGGCGGTACTGGTCAAGCTGCTGTGGCGCAAGTTCCGCGCGCACGTCTTCGGCGACCGAATCGCCGCCATCGGCCAGTCCCTGGTGGCGCGGCTCCGGCTGGCGCTGCGCGAGCACGACATCCCGCTCTGGCTGAACGCCCCGATGACCGAGCTGACCACCGGCCCGGACGGCGAGGTCACCGGCGCGGTGGTCGAGCGCGACGGGGTTCAGGTGCGGATCCGCGCCGAGCGCGGCGTCATCCTCGCCACCGGCGGCTTCGACCACGACATGGAGTGGCGCAGGCGCGAGGAGCCGCTCATCGACGAGGACTGGAGCTTCGGCAACCCGCTCGCCACCGGCGACGGCATCCGCGCGGCCGAGAAGGTCGGCGCCGCCACCGATCTCATGGACGAGTCCTGGTGGTTCCCGTCCATCCAGTGGCCGGACGGCCGGATGCAGTTCCTGCTCAACGAGCGGATGATGCCTGCCCAGTTCATCGTCAACGGCAACGGCGAGCGGTACATCAACGAGGCGGCGCCGTACATGGACTTCGGCCACGCCATGCTGGCGGGCCAGCGGACCGGCGTCGACCACATCCCGAGCTGGCTGATCACCGACCACCGCTCGTGGAACCGCTACGTCGTCGCCGGGCACCTCCCGCTGCCCAGGATCCCGTTCGCCCCGGTCCCCACCGGGCGCAAGGTCCCGAAGGCGTGGCTGGACTCCGGCGTCGTGGTCGCGGCGAACTCCATCGAGGAGCTGGCCGCGAAGATCGGCGTGCCGCCGGAGCGGCTGCGCGCCACCGCCGACCGCTTCAACGAGCTCGCGAACTCGGGCCACGACGACGACTTCGACCGCGGCGACAGCGTCTACGACAACTACTACGGCGACCCCACCCTGCCCAACCCCAACCTGGCGCCGCTGCGCAAACCCCCGTACTACGCCTTCCGCATGGTGCTCGGCGACCTCGGCACCTCCGGCGGGCTGCGCACCGACGAGCACGCCCGCGTCCTGCGCTCCGACGGCAGTGTCGTCCCCGGCCTCTACGCCACCGGCAACACCGCGGCACCGGTCATGGGCCGCTCCTACGCGGGCGCGGGCGCCACCATCGGCCCCGCCATGACCTTCGGCTACATCGCCGCCGAACACCTCACCGGGGCGGGCGGATGACGATCGACGAGCTGTGGCGCTACGACGGCCGCCGCGCCGTCGTCACCGGCTGCGCGTCGGGGATCGGCGCACAGGTCGCGCGGCAGGTGCGGGAGCTGGGCGGCACCGTGATCGGGCTGGATATCGCCGAGCCGGCCGCCGAGTTGGACGGCTTCCACCGCGTGGACATGGCCGACCCCGCCTCCATCGACGCGGCCGTCGCCGAGCTGGGCCCGGTGGACACGCTCTTCAACGTCGCCGGCGTCTCCTCCGGCATCGGCGACCCGCCGAAGGTCGTCACCATCAACTTCCTCGGCCTGCGCCACCTCACCGAGGCCCTGCTGCCTGGGTTGCGGCCGGGCGCGACCATCGCCAGCGTCTCCTCCCTGGCCGCCGCGAACTGGCTCGAGCACCGCGACCAGACCACCGGGCTGCTCGACACCGAGAACTTCGAAGCCGGAAGGGTTTGGTGCGCGGCGCATCCGGAGGCGCTCGAGGACGGCGGCTACCGCCTGTCGAAGGAGGCGATCATCCACTACACCGCCCGCGCCGCGGCCCCGCTCGGCGCGCGCGGCATCCGCGTCAACTGCACCGGCCCCGGCGTCACCGAGACCCCGATCCTGGACCAGCTGCGCACCGCCTACGGCGACCAGTACCTCGACACCATCCCGAAGCCACTCGACGGCCGCGTCTCCGACCCGGCCGAACAGGCGGCGGTGCTGGTGTTCCTCAACAGCGCGGCGGCGAGCTACGTGACCGGCCAGGTGATCTGGGTGGACGGCGGCAATGTCGCGGGACGTCTTGCATGAAAACCTCGGAAGGACAACGACAGTGGCAAGCTTGACCGATTTCCGGAAACTCGGCGACGAGGTTCGCAACTGGGGCCGGTGGGGCGCCGCCGACGAACTCGGCACGCTCAACTTCATCACCCCGGAGAAGGTGGCCCAGGCCGCGGGGCTGGTGCGGCACGGGAAGGTGTTCCCGCTCGGCGTGGATTTCGGCTCCTCCGGCCCGCAGGGCGCCTTCAAGTTCCGGCACAACCCGGTGCACGTCATGACCGTGGACGGCGGCGACGTCACCACGCTCACCGAGTACGGCCCGAAGTGGCTGCGCAACAGCGTCGGCGCCGAGGTCGCGGGGTTCTTCGCGGACAACCCGTTCCGCTTCAACGACGACATGATCGTCATGCCGCTGCAGGCCGCCACCCAGTGGGACGCGCTCTCGCACGTCTACTACGACGAGAAGCTCTACAACGGCTTCCCGGCCGCCTCGGTGACCAGCTTCGGCGCCTTCCACTGCGGCATCGACAAGGTGGACAGCAAGGGCATCACCAGCCGCGGCGTCCTGCTCGACCTGGTGAAGCACCGCGGCGCGGACACCTGGCTGCCCGGCGGCGAGCCGATCACCCCGGACGAGCTGGACGAGGTCGCCAAGCGGCAGGGCGTCGAGGTCGGCCGCGGTGACATCGTGCTGGTGCGCACCGGCTGGTGGGCCCGGTTCGAGGAGGCGGGCGACGGCGCCGAGCCCTACTCCGGGCTGGACTGGCGCTGCGCCAAGTGGCTGCACGAGCGCGAGGTCGCCGCGGTGGCCGCGGACAACCTCATGGTCGAGGACCCGGTCTCCGGCGTCGATGGCACCTTCCTCCCCATGCACATGCTGTGCCTGCGCGACATGGGGCTGATGTTCGGCGAGTACTGGGACCTGACCGCGCTCGCCGCGGACTGCGCCGCCGACGGCGTCTACGAGTTCCAGCTGGTCGCCCCGCCGCTGCGGGTGGTCGGCGCGGTCGGCTCCCCGCTGAATCCCATCGCCATCAAGTAGATGAAGGAGGTAGCGGCCATGACCGCGAGCACCACCCCGGTGACCACCGGAGCGCACCGCGCCGGCGGCCGCCCCTTCGTGGTCGGGATCGGCGGCACGCTGCGCGCCGGGTCGTCGACCGAGCGCGCGCTGCGGCACTGCCTGGCCGCGGTCGAGCGCAACGGCGGCGAGACCGCGCTCTTCGCCGGCCCCGACATCGACCTGCCCATGTACAGCCCGCACGACCCCGCGCGCACCGCCGAGGCGGCCGCGCTGGTGACGGCGCTGCGCCGGGCCGACGCGGTGGTGATCGCCTCGCCCGGCTACCACGGTGGCGTCTCCGGCCTGGTCAAGAACGCGCTCGACTACATCGAGGACCTGCGCGGCGACCCGGTCGCCTACCTGGACAACAAGCCACTCGGCTGCATCACCTGCGCCTACGGCTGGCAGGCCGCGGTCGGCACGCTCGGGCAGCTGCGGGTGATCGGGCACGCGCTGCGCGCCTGGCCGACCCCGCTCGGCGTCGCCATCAACTCCGCCGAGCCGGTCTGGGATGCCGCGGGCGAGCTGGTCGACGAGACGGTGCGCGGCCAGCTCGAGCTGCTCGCCACCCAGGTGCTCGCCTTCGCGGGGAGCCGCGCGTGATCGCCGAGCGCAGGACCCTGCTGGTGGACGGCGCGCACACCAGCTACCTGGAGGCGGGCGCCGGTGAGCCGGTGGTGCTGCTGCACGGCGGCGAGTTCGGCGCGGGCGCCGAGGTGGGCTGGGAGTTCACCGTGAACGCGCTGGCCAGGCGGTACCGGGTGCTCGCCCCGGACATGCTCGGCTTCGGCGAGTCCGCCAAGGTGGTCGACTTCACCGACGGCCGCGGGCTGCGGATCCGGCACATCGCGCGCTTCCTCGCGCTGCTCGGCATCGAGTCGGCGCACTTCGTCGGCAACTCCATGGGCGCGATCAACCTGCTGGCCGACGCCACCGCGGAGCGGCCGAAGCTGCCGCTGCGCAGCCTGGTGGCGATCTGCGGCGGCGGCGAGATCCAGCGCAACGAACACATGGCGGCGCTCTACGACTACGACGGCTCGCTGCCTGGCATGCGCCGGATCGTGACGGCGCTCTTCCACGGCGGCTCCTGGCCCGCCGACGAGGGGTACGTGCGCCGCCGCTACGAGTCCAGCATCGCGCCCGGGGCGTGGGAGGCGCTGGCGGCGGCCCGGTTCCGGCGTCCGGGGCTGGAGCCGCCCGCCGCGCCGTCCACCGAGCGTGCCTACCACCGCATCGGGGTTCCGGTGCTCGTGGTCGAGGGCGGCGAGGACAAGCTGCTTCCCCCCGGCTGGGCGGCCGAGATCGCCGCGCTGCTCCCGGACGGCCGCTCCGCGGTGGTGCCCGGCGCCGGGCACTGTCCGCAGATCGAGCGGCCGGAGATCGTCAACGCGCTGCTCCTGGACTTCCTCGCGAACTGTGCGAAAACCGACTCCCGGAAGGAGATCTCGGCATGAGCGATCTGGCAGGGAAGGTTGCCGTCGTCACCGGGGGAGCGGCCGGGATCGGCCGGGCCGTGGTGGCGCGGTTCGTGGCCGAGGGCGCGCGGGTGGTGGTCGGCGACCTGGACCCCGAGCGCGGGGCCGAGTCGATCGCCGGGCTCGGCGCGGCCGCGGTGTTCCAGACCACCGACGTCTCCGACCCCGAGCAGATCGAGGCGCTGGTCCAGCGGGCGACAACCGATTTCGGCGGCCTGCACATCATGGTGAACAACGCGGGCATCTCCGGCCGGATGCACAAGAGCATCCTGCACGACGACCTGGCCGACTTCCACCGGGTGCTCGGCGTGAACCTGCTCGGCGTCATGGCAGGCACCAGGCACGCTGCGCGGCACATGGCCGAGCACGGCGGCGGCTCGATCATCAACCTCTCCTCGATCGGCGGCATCCAGGCGGGCGGCGGCGTGCAGACCTACCGCGCCTCCAAGGCCGCGGTGATCCACTACACCCACTCCGCCGCGATCGAGCTGGCGCAGTTCGACATCCGGGTGAACTGCCTGGCGCCGGGCAATATCCCGACCTCGCTGCTCTCCTCGTCCGGCAGCGGCATGTCCGACGCGGCACGGGAGAAATTCACCCGGCTGGCCCGCGAGGCCATGCAGAACGACCGTCCGCTGCGTCGCGACGGGACGCCGGAGGACGTGGCGGAGGCCGCCGTCTATCTGGCGAGCGAACGCGCGCGCTACGTCACCGGGACGGTGCTGCCGATCGACGGCGGCACCCGCGCGGGCAAGCCCCTTGCCAAGCAGTTCGACAGGGCAGCCGCGCGCTGACCCCCGAGAGGAAGAACAGATGAAAGTCACCGTCGATCAGATCAAGTGCGTCGCGGCCGGGCACTGCGTGATGCACGCGGAGGAGGTCTTCGACCAGCGCGACGACGACGGCATCGTCGAACTGCTCGATCCGAACCCGCCCGAAGAGCTCGCCGACGAGGTGCGCCAGGCGGCGGCGGTCTGCCCCGCCATGGCGATCCACGTCGAGGAATGAATTCCCCCACCCTCCAGGAGTGAACCGTGACCGAAACAGCCACCAGCAGCGTGACCGCGGAGGTGCCCGAGTACCCGATGGTGCGCTCCGCCGGCTGCCCCTTCGCACCGCCCGAGCAGGCCCTGAGCATGGGGCGGGCGCACCCGCTGAACCGGGTGCGGATCTGGGACGGCAGCACGCCGTGGCTGGTCACCGGCCACGCCGAGTTCAAGGAGCTGATGTCGGACCCGCGGGTCAGCGTGAACGACAAGGTGCCCGGCTTCCCGTACTGGAACGAGGGCATGAAGGCGATCAAGGACTCCAGGCCGAAATCGCTCTTCACCACCGACGGCGAGGAGCACCAGTTCTACCGCCGGATGCTCACCAAGCCGTTCACCTTCAAGCGGGTCAAGCAGCTCCGCGACGTGATCCAGCAGGTCACCGACGAGCACATCGACGCCCTCCTGGCCGGGCCGCAGCCCGCCGACCTGGTCGCGGCGCTGGCCCTGCCGGTGCCGACGCTGATGATCAGCGAGATGCTCGGCGTCCCCTACGCCGACCACGAGTTCTTCCAGCAGCACGCCAGCGCCAACGTGGACCGCTTCGCCACCAAGGAGCAGGCCGAGGCCGGGCGCAGCATCCTGGCCCGCTACCTGGTCGAGCTGGTGAAGCAGAAGCTGGAGGAGCCGGCCGAGGACGCGCTCTCCGACATCGCCGAACGGGTGCGGGCCGGCGAGATCGACATGCGCGAGGCCGCCCAGCTCGGCACCGGGCTGCTCATCGCCGGCCACGAGACCAGCGCGAACATGATCTCGCTCGGCGTCCTGGCGCTGCTGCACAATCCGGAGCAGTGGGAGCTGCTGCGCACGAGCGACGACCCCAAGCTGGTCGCGAGCGCGGTCGAGGAGCTGCTGCGCTACCTCAGCGTCATCCAGAACGGGCAGCGCCGGGTGGCGCTGGCGGATATCGAGATCGCGGGTGTCACGGTCCGGGCGGGCGAGGGGCTGATCTTCGACCTGGCCCCGGCGAACTGGGACGAGAAGGCATGGGAGCAGCCCGAGCGGCTCGATATCACCCGGCCCGCGCTGCAGCACGTCGGCTTCGGCTTCGGGCCGCACCAGTGCGTCGGGCAGCAGCTGGCCAGGGCCGAGCTGCAGATCGTCTTCGGCACGCTGGCGCGGCGGATTCCCACACTGCGCCTTGCGATTCCGTTCGAGGAGGTCGAGTTCAAGCACGACCGGCTCGCCTTCGGCGTCTACTCGCTCCCGGTCGCCTGGTAGTGGCCGGCCGCGCGGCGACACGTGTTGTGCGCCACTGCGCATCACCGTACAATGCGGCGCCGCGCCGAGTACTATGCCCTGATGCACACCAGTGAGGAGCAGCAGCCCGCTTGGAAGGCGCGTGCCGTGGAGCGGTCGCTGCGCACCGCGACGCAGCGGGCGGGCGACCGGGTGCAGAAGTTCCTGGACGCCGCGCAGGCCATCATCACCGAGAAGGGGAGCACCGATTTCACGGTGCAGGAGGTGGTCGACCGCTCCCGGCAGTCGCTGCGCAGCTTCTACCTGCAGTTCGACGGCAAGCACGAGCTGCTGCTCGCGCTCTACGAGGACGCGGTCGGCCGCACCGCCGCGCAGATCAGGGCCGCCACCGGCACCGCCGACGACCCGGTGGCGAAGCTGCGCACCGCCGTCGAGCTGCTGTTCCAGCTCTGCCGCCCGGACCCGGAGGCGCGGCGCCCGCTCTTCACCGAGTTCGCGCCGCAGCTGATCGGCTCGCATCCGAACGCCGTGCGCTCGGCGCACACAGCGCTGTTCACGCTCTTCGCCGACCTGCTCGTCGAGGTGCAGGAGGCGGGCGCGCTGGTGCCCGACGGCAACCCGCGCAGGCTGGCCGCGCTGACCATGCAGACGGTCATGTTCATCGCGCAGCCGTCGGACACCGACGGCGATCCCGACCCGATCACCGCCGACGAGGTCTGGCGCTTCTGCGCGCACGGTATCGCCGCCCGCTGATCTTCCCCGCTCCCCCGAGGCCCCGGTTCGCCGGGGCCTTTTCGTTTCTCTCCGAATCGCGAGAGAATGCGACTCTCGTCATTGGAGAAGGTAAGTTACACTGGCGTTCGCTGTTCTCCAGAGAGGCGAATCCCTGTGACCACCAGTGCGGCCAGCGACGTGTACTACGACCCGTACGACGTCGAGCTCAACGCGGACCCCTTCCCGATGTTCAAGCGGCTGCGCGACCAGCTGCCGCTCTACTACAACGAGAAGCACGATTTCTACGCCATCAGCCGGTGGGCGGACGTCAACGCGGCACTGATCGACCACGCCACCTACAGCTCCGCCAAGGGTGCGATCATCGAGTTGATCAAGGCCGACATCGAGATCCCGCCGGGCGTGGTGATCTTCGAGGATCCGCCGATCCACGACATCCACCGCGGGCTGCTCTCGCGGATGTTCACCCCGCGCAAGATCGCCGCGCTGGAGGCGCAGATCCGGCAGTACTGCGTGGACAGCCTGGAGCCGCACGTCGGCACCGGCAAACTCGACTTCATCGCCGACATCGGCGCGCAGATGCCCATGCGCACCATCGGCCTGCTGCTCGGCATCCCGGAGCAGGACCAGGAGGCCATCCGGGATTTCGCCAACGAGCAGATGCGCACCGAGGAGGGCAAGCCGATGAAGGCGGCCTCCGAGGGCATGGACACCGGCGACATCTTCTCCGCCTACATCGACTGGCGGGTGGAGAACCCCGCCGACGACATCATGACCGAGCTGCTCAACGTCGAGTTCGAGGACCACACCGGGGAGTGGCGCAAGCTCACCCGCGGCGAGCTGCTCACCTACGTGAACGTGGTCTCCGGTGCGGGCAACGAGACCACCACCCGGCTCATCGGCTGGGCCGGGCGGGTGCTCGCCGACCACCCGGACCAGCGCCGCAGGTTGGTGGAGAACCCGAAGCTCATTCCCAAGGCCGTCGAGGAGCTGCTGCGCTTCCAGCCGCCCGCCCCGCACGTCGCGCGCTACGTCACCCGCGACGTCGAGCTGCACGGGCAGACCGTGCCCGCCGGCAGCGCCATGATGATGCTCATCGGCGCCGCCAACCGCGACGAGCGGCAGTTCGCGCCGGACGGTGATGTCTTCGACATCGACCGGGATACCCGCGGGCACCTGTCGTTCAGCGTCGGCACGCACTTCTGCCTCGGGTCGGCGCTGGCGCGGTTGGAGGGGCGGATCGCGCTCGAGGAGATCCTGAAGCGCTTCCCGGAGTGGGAGGTCGACTCGAGCGCCGCCCGGCTCTCGCCCACCTCCACCGTGCGCGGGTGGGAAACGTTGCCCACCTTCACCCGCTGAGTACGCAGCGGGCGCCGGGCTCGGGGGTCCGCAGGTCGATCAGGTAGCGGGCGACAGCGTCGTTGACGCAGGGGCTCGCCCCGCCGAGCGCGACAGTGTGCTGCTCGGCCTCGACGGAGAGCAGCGCGCCGCCGAGCGTGTCGGCCAGGCTCACCCCACCCTCGTAGGGAGTGGTGGGGTCGCCGGTGATCGAGATGGTCAGGGTGGGCGGGAGGTTCTCGATGCCGGTGGCGTACGGGTAGCCGAGGGTGGGTTCGGCGGGCCAGGATTCGCAGGGGTCGCGGGCGCCCTCGGGGCCGAGGCCGGTGTCGAGGAACGGGGCGACCTGCTGGATGCGGCCCTTCAGCTCGACCTCCTGCTCGGGAGTGTGCCGCTCCTCGTCCAGGCAGTTGATGGCGAAGAGCGCCTCGGTGAAGTTGCCGTAGCGGCCATCGGCGCCGCGACCGCCGAACGCGTCGCCGAGCGCGGCCAGGGTGGTGCCCTCGCCGGCGCGGAGTTCGGTGAGCCCCTTCCAGATCACCGGCCAGGCCCTGGCGTCGTAGAGCCCGGCGATCACGCTGCCGACGGCGCCGTCGTACTCCATCGGGCGGCCGTCCGCCAGGATGATCGGGCGCTCGATGAGCGGCCGGGTCAGCGCCTGGAAGGCGGCGGTGGCCTGGGCCGGGTCGGGGCCGAGCGGGCAGTCCGGGGTGGCGGCGCAGGCGGCGGCCATCACGTCGAAGGAGCGCTGGAACCCGGCGTACTGGGTGAGCCTGCGCTCGTCGGTGCCCTTCAGCGGATCGATCGCGCTGTCCAGGACGAGCGCGCGCACCCGCTCCGGGAAGGTCTCGGCGTACACCGCGCCGAGCCGGGTGCCGTAACTCTGGCCCAGGAAGTTCAGCTTCTCGTCGCCGAGCGCCGCGCGCAGGATGTCCATGTCGCGCACGGCATCCCTGGTCCCGAGGTGCGCCAGGACGTCCTCGCCGCCGGAGCCGGCGGCGCAGCGCTCGACCACCCGGCGGGTGTCGTCCGCGGTGAGCGTCTTCGGGCCGATCAGCACCGAGGTGATCGCCTGCCCGGCGTCGATCTCGGCGTCGGTGAAGCAGTCCACCGCGGGGGTGGAGGCGCCGACGCCGCGCGGGTCGAAGCCGATGAGGTCGAAGCGCTCGGTGACCGGGCTCTGCGCGAGCGTCTGCGCGCCGACCGCGGCCATGCTCATGCCGGGGCCGCCCGGTCCGCCGGGGTTGAGCAGCAGCGAGCCGAGCCGCTCGCCGCGGGCGGGTGCCTTCAGCACCGCGATGCTCAGGGTGCGGCCGTCGGGGTCGGTGTGGTCGAGCGGCACCTCCAGCCGGGCGCATTGCAGCGCCGGGTCGCCGGTGAACGCCTGCTCGTCGGCGGCCGTGGTGGCGTACCCGGCGCACGGGCCGAAGGTGAGCTGCTGGTCGTAGAAGCGGTCCAGGTTCGGCGGGGCGGTGTCGGCGCCGCAGGCGGCGAGGCCGAGCAGCAGCGGTATCGCGGCGGCGAGCAGGGCGAACTTACGCATGGGTGTCCCCTCGGTCGGTCTTCATCGCGAGGCCGATCAGCCGCATGACGTCGAGCTGGGCCGGGTTGTAGAGGTCGCGCATGGCGACGCCGATGGTCTGGGCGGCGCGCTGCGGGGGCAGGTCGAGCTCGCGCATGCCGGGGTGCTCGGCGAGCAACTGCCGGATCCGCGGGACCATGCGCTCGGCCAGGTCGCGGCGGGTCTCGGGGTCGGCGTCGGCGGGCAGGTCGTCGAACTCGCGGTCGACCTCGGTCGGTTCGCCTGCGCGGATGAGGTCGGCGTAGGCGTCGAGCTGGTCGCCGGTGAGCAGCCTGCTCAGCACGGTCACCATCCCGCGGTCGGCGCCGGTGAGGTGGGCCTCCGCCGCGGCCAGCGCCAGCTCCGGCGGCAGGTCGGTCGGCGGCGCGTGCCGCAGCAGCAGCTGCAACTCGACCCTGGCCCGCTGCAGTCGCTCGATGGTGGCGGCCAGCTCGTTGTCCAGCGCGCGCAGCGCCGCCTCCGGATGCTCGTTCGCGTCGCCCATCTCGGCGATCTGCGGCAGCGAGAAGCCGAGGTCGGTGAGGCGCTTGATCTGCAGCAGCCGCACCAGGTGCGCGACCCCGTACTGCTTGTAGTTGTTGCTGCCGCGCTCGGGCTCGGGCAGCAGCCCGACGTCGTGGTAGTGCCGCACCGTGCGCAGGCTGGTCCCGGCGAGCTCGGCGAGCTGCCTGGTGCTCCACCCCATGCTGTCCTCCTCGGGTCGGTCGGTCCGGCCAGTCTCGGGTGTGCCGTAGCGGCACAGTCAAGGGTGATCCGGGTCATGCCCGGAATGTCTTGAGTATGCCGTTGCGGCCGGGTGTGTCATGGAGGTCGTCCCGCTCGACGGAAAGGAACGCCATGATCGGCGTCGAGGAATTCTTCGGCTCGCCCGCCTTCAGCGCACCCGTCATCTCCCCGGACGGCACCCGCATCGCCTACCTGGCCCCCCGGAAGAACCGGATGAACATCTGGGTCCGGGACGTGGCGGGCGGTGAGCCGCGCTGCGTCACCGCCGACGAGACCCGCAGCGTGCAGAACGTCTTCTGGTCCCGAGATTCCCGCTGGCTGCTCTATGCCCAGGACGAGGGCGGGAACGAGCTGTGGCACCTCTTCCGCGCCGACCCGGACGACCCCGAGGCGCCCGCGGTCGACCTCACCCCGTTCCCCGGCGTTGCCGCGCTGGCGCCGGAGCTGCCCGCGCACCGCCCCGGCATCGTGCAGGTGCAGCTGAACAAGCGCGACCCCGTCGCCTTCGACCTCTACGACCTGGACATCGAATCCGGCGAGCTCACCGAGGTGGTGCGGAACCCCGGCGGCATCGGCGCCTACCTGCGCGCCCCCGACGGCACCGTCTACGGCACCGGGCTCACCGACGCCGGCGACCTGGAGCTCAGCCGCATCACCCCGGACGGCTCGAGGCGCGTCGCCCGCTTCGCCGGCCGCGACTACCCCATGCAGATCGCGCCCTTCCGGCTCACCCCGGACGGCACCGGGGTCTGGATGGGCTCCAACCGGGGCACCGACCGCATGCGGCTGGTCCGGCTCGACCTGGCCACCGGATCCCAGACCGCGGTGGACAGCCACCCGTCCTTCGACCTGGACCCGCGCTCGACGGTCGACCCGGCGGCGCCGGACCCGCTCATCACCGACCGTGCCACCGGGGCCCTGCTCGGCGTGCGCTACCTGGACGAACGGCTGGAGATCCGGGCGCTCGACCCGGGCTTCGCCGAGATCCTGGTGCGCCTCACCGCGCTCTCCGACGGCGACATCGAGACGCTCTCCGTCGACGACTCCGGGCAGCGCTGGGTGGTGACCTTCGAGCACGACCGCGACCCCGGCGTCGCCTGGTTCTACGACCACGCCACCGGCGCGAGCAGGCTGCTCGGCCGCGCGCACCCGCACCTCGACCCCGCCGCGCTGGCCCCGATGCGCCCGGTCTCGATCACCTCGCGGGACGGGCTGCGGTTGCCCTCGCACCTGACGCTCCCGGTCGGGGTGGCGCCCGCCGGGCTGCCGTTGGTGGTGCTGCTGCACGGCGGCCCGTGGTTCCGGGACCACTGGGGTTACGCCCCGGCCGTGCAGTTCCTGGCCAACCGCGGGTACGCGGTGCTGCAGGTGAACTTCCGCGGCTCCACCGGCTACGGCAAGGCGTTCACCAGCGCCGCGATCGGCGAGTTCGCCGGCGCCATGCACGACGACGTGATCGACGCGGTCGAGTGGGCCGTCGGTCAGGGGTACGCCGACCCTTCCCGGATCGGGATCTTCGGCGGCTCCTACGGCGGCTACGCGACGCTGGTCGGCGTCACCTTCACCCCCGACGTCTTCGCCGCCGCCATCGACTACGTCGGCATCTCCAGCCTCCCGAACTTCCTGCGCACCCTGCCCGCCTTCACCAAGCCGTACCTCGCCAACAACTGGCACCTCTTCGTCGGCGACCCCGACGACCCGGAGCAGGAAGCGGACATGCTCGCCCGCTCGCCGATCACCCACGCCGACCGCATCCGCACCCCGCTGCTGGTGCTGCAGGGTGCCAACGACCCGCGCGTGGTGCGCGCCGAGTCCGACAATCTCGTTGCCGCGCTGCGGGATCGGGGGGTTCGGGTGGAGTACATCGTCAAGGACGACGAGGGCCACGGGTTCGTGAACCCGGAAAATCAGATCGACATGTTCCGGGCGGTCGAGCGGTTCCTGGCACGGCATCTCGGCGAAAAGGCACCCGTGGGCTCGGAGTAGCCGGTGCTGGTGCCGGCCGGGTGGCGGCGCGGCCGAGACCGCGCGGCTACCCGTCCGACGGTGAACCGACCGCCGCCGCTCAGCAGCACCGCATCGACGACGTCGGCGGCACCGCCACACACGGCATTTCTCTCTTCGCTTGCGACACGCTGCGGCCGGGGCCGCCGGTTGAGCGAACTGCGGACCGAGTGCACCGCGCCGGGTGTCGTGCAGCGCGTCGACGCCGATGTGGCCTACCTACGAGCTCTCATGGGAGAGCGAATGCCCCTGGACCGCTATGTCCGGGCCACTCAGGGGTGTCCGGCGCGGGGCTGGGATGCCGACTACATCTCCGGGCGCGGCCGAGTTGCTCGGGAATGGTTGGATAGCGTCGGCATCGCGTGGGGGCCGGAGACCATGGCGGAATTGGCCGCCGCGGAGGGCGTGCTCGAGCCGGTCGATGTTCAGGACGCCATTCGCGCGGCTGTCGCGGAATATGAACCGGCGGTCCGGGACGCAACGGCATCCGAAGCCCCATATCGGCTGACCATCGAAACCGTTGACGTGGACGCGTACTGGGCCTACTGGCTCGACGGTGCCGGTGATCGGGTGCGGCTTCGGCTGAATTCGCGGAATGCCCAGTACACGGCGGTGCGTGCGCGCCAGTTCGCGCTGCACGAAGTCCTCGGCCACGGATTGCAGAGCGCGAGCATCGCGGCCCGCTGCGCCGAGGAGGAGGTGCCGTGGGTGCGCCTGCTGTCGGTACACGGCCCGCAGCAGGTCCTGTTGGAGGGGTGGGCGCAGGCCATGCCGCTGTTCATCGCGCCCGACGACCGGCAGCTCGGCACGCGGGTTCGGCTCGACCACTACACGCAGCTCGTACGCGCCGAGCTGCACCTGAGCCTCGAGCACGGCACCCCGATCGAGGACTGCGCGGACCTCGCGCGGCGACGCGTGCCCTGGTGGACCGATCGCTACATCGCCGACGCCCTCGCCGACCGGGGCGCCGATCCGCAGCTGCGAAGCTACCTGTGGGCGTACGCCGCGGGCATCGATTGGTTCGTGCACCTGGCCGAGGCGCCGGCGCCTACCGTCGACAGCCTTCTCCGCGCGGCCTACCGCGCCCCACTCACACCGGCTGAGCTGCAGGAGCTCTGGCCGGAGGGGCCGAGCATCGGCGGCTGAGGTTCAGGGCGTTCCGCCGACGACCCCGTCCGCGAACAACTCCGCGATCTCCGCGTCCCCCAGACCCAGCTCCCGCAGGATCTCCTCCGTGTGCTCGCCGAGCAGGGGCGCGGGCCGGGTGTGGAGTTGCGCGGGCCCGTCCGAGAGCGAGAACGGCAGGGTGCTGTGGCGAGCGGTGCCGAAGACCGGGTGCTCGACCGGCTCGAAGAAGCCGCGGGAAACGAGCGGCGGGAGTTCGGCCTGGTGGTGGGGTTGCAGCACCTTCGCCACCGGAACGTCGGCTGCCCAGACGAGCGAGACGATCTCGTCGGGGGAGCGCTCGGCGCACCAGTCGGCGAGGTGCCGATCCAGCAGGTCGTGCTGGCGGCGGCGCCCGGCGGCGGTGCAGAGTTCGGGGTCGAGGGACCAGACGGGGGTGCCGAGCGCCGCGCGCAGGCGACGCCACTGCGCGTCGTCGGCTACGGCGATGGCGACCCAGAGGTCCTCGCGGCCGAACTCGTCGGTTCCGGCGGCGCGGTACAGGTTCTGCGGGGCGGCGGCGGGGCCGCGGTTCCCGTCGCGGGCCAGCAGCGCGCCGTAGGCGGAGTACTCGATGACCTGCTCGGCGGCGACGTTCATGGCCGCCTCGACCATGGCCGCCTCGATCACGACACCCTGCCCCGTGCGGCGCCGGTGCTCGAGCGCCAGCAGCAGCGCGTTGAGCGCGTGTACCCCGGCATTGGGGTCGCCGATGCAGTAGGGCTCGATGGGGTTGGTGTCGGGATAGCCGGTCAGCGCGGTGATCCCGGACGTGTCCTCGATGACGTAGGCGAAGGCGGGGTTGTCCCGCCACGGCCCGTCCAGCCCGAACCCGGGCATGCGCACCATGACGATGTCCGGGCGCAGCGCGCGCACGCTGGCCGCGTCCAGCCCGATCTGCTCGAGCACGCGGGGGGTGTAGTTCTCCACGACCACATCGCAGGTGGCGACCAGCTTCTTCAGCAGCGCCTGCCCGCGCTCGGTGCGGAAATCGACGGTGAGCCCGCGCTTCCCGGTGTTCAGCCCGGAGAAGATGGGGGAGCGCTCCCACCACTGCGGTTCCGAAGCGGGGACGCCGGCGATGAGCCGGGTGCCGTCCGGCCGTCCGGCCGACTCCACGTGGATCACGTCGGCGCCGAGCAGGGCCAGGTAGTGGGTGACGGACGGCCCGGCCCAGAAGGTGGTCAGGTCGAGCACCCGCAGCCCGCGGAAGGGAAGCGGATCACTCGGTGCGCCGCCGGTGTCCTTGGCGCCCGGCAAAGCACCGCTCTTCGGCACCAGCTCCGCTGACCGGTAGCGGTCGGTGTGCTCGCCGAGCCGCGGCGCGGCGGTGGGCTCGCGGAGCAGATCCGGGGAGGTGCGGTAGGGCGGGCCGGGCTGGGTGAACCCGTCGCGCGGGTTGGTGGTGAAGAACTTCCGGGCTACGTGGTGGTCCATCCCGGCCACCGTGGCCCCGTCCGCCAGCGGGCCGTTCGGGATGCGGAAGGCGGTGGCGAGATCCCGCACCACATCGACCGGCTGCTCCGCCATCCACGCCTGGATCTCGGCCGCCTTCGCACCGGCCCGCTGGGTGATGGAGAGCTCGGTGTCCTCGTCGATCCACTCCGCGTGCCCGACCATCGCGCACAGGTCGAACCACTGCTGCGCGGTGCCGCACCCCACCGCCACCAGCCCGTCCGCGGCGGTCGCCACGCCGGGCACGCTGAGCCTGCGCTCGGTCCGGAACGGCCTGCCCAGCCCGTCGTGGAACGACACCGGGAAGTAGGTGAGCCCGAGGATCTGCGTCTCCAGCACGGAGAGGTCGACCAGCGCGCCACCGCCGCGCAACCGCGCGACCTGCGTCGCCACCGCCGCGTGCGCACCGGCGAACCATTCCCCGATCCGCCCGCCGACGTGCACCGGGGCCCGATCCGGCGCCCCGCGCCCGAGCCCGACGATCCCGCCGGACCACGCCTGCAGCGTGAATTCGGTGGCGGCATGCGAACTCCACGGCCCGGTCAGTCCGAACGGCGTGATCGCGGTGACCACGAGGTGCGGATACCGCCGCCGCAGCACCGAGGGGGCGAAGTGCTCGGCGAGCCGCGAGCCGGCGGACCAGAGCACCACGTCGGCGGCGGCCAGCAGCTTCTCGACCAGGTCCGGACCTGTCTCGGGATCGGCGACCACGCTCTCGGTCGAGCAGGCAAGGAAGGAGAACAGCGCCCCGTCCGCGCCGGGCGGAATCGATGCCCCCGACGCGGACCACCCGCGCAGCGGATCACCCTCCGGCGGCTCCACCCGCACCACCCGGGCACCCCCGTCGGCGAGCAACTTGGCGCAGTACCCGCCGGAGATACCGGTGGCCAGATCGACCACCAGCCAGTCCCGCAGCGGCGGTTCGGCGTGCGTCACGACAACCCCTACGGCTTGTTCCGGCCCGACCTGCTGAGCCGGAAGTCGGGCGGGAACCGGTCGTCGTTGTCCTTGACCGAGTTGTTCAGCCCGCCCTCGAAGGCGTTGTCCAGCATGAGGTCGTCCTCGTCGGCGGCGATGTGCCCGCCCATGGACTCGAAGAAGCCGCTGAGCAGGCTGCCCATGTACTCGCCCTGCTGCTGCTTCATGATCTCGAAGAAAACCTTCTGCATGAAGACCGTATCGGTGGGGCGGTTGCGCGAGCAGGCGAGCGCGTACTTGGCGGTCTCGGCCTCCAGCTCGGCGCGCGGGACCACCTTGTTCAGGAAGTTGCAGTCGTACATCTCGGCGGCGGAGAAGGCGCGGCCGGTGAAGACCATCTCCTGGAAGCGGCGCAGCCCCATGGTCTGCGCCCAGGTCCACATGCGCGGGCCCCAGCCGTAGTAGCGGAAGGAGGGGTGGCCGAAGAGCGCGTCGTCCGAGGAGATCACCAGGTCGGCGTCGGCGGCCTGGTAGAAGTGCCAGCCGTAGCAGTAGCCCTTGACCTCCAGGATGGAGATCTTCTTGAACTCCTGCAGGCTGCGGCAGCCGGCCGAGGCGTTGGCGTACCACTGGCTCACCGAGGCGCCGTGCCGGAACGAGCCGCGCGGGGGGTAGCGCACCTCGTCCGGGCCGATCCGGAACTCGGCCAGCCGCGGGCCCTGGTCCTCGGATTCCTGCATCGCCATGAACTCGGGCAGGTCGGCGCCGGTGCCGAGATCCCGGCCCTCGCCGCGGACCACGAGCACCTTGACCTCGTCGTCGACGCTGGCCCGGTGGATGAGGTCGGCGTAGCGGAGCCGGGCCGCCGCGGTCGGCGCGTTCAGCGCCTCCGGGCGGTCGAAGGTGATGGTGGCGATCCGGGTCTTCGGATCCTTCTCGTAGCGGATGATCTCTTCCGCGGACGGTTGGTCGGGCATGGGGACGGCTCCTTCGCCGAAGGGGTGGGGCTGCGGCGGACGGGCCGGGTGCGCGCCGGCCCGCCCGGCGGGAGAGAGGGGCTCAGGCCGCGTTGTGCGGCGCGTCCGTGAGCAGTTCGGCTCCGTCATCGGTGATCAGCACGGCGTCGCGGGTGAATACCGCGCCGACGCCCGACTCCCACACGTACCCGGTGAGCGCGAGCACCATGCCCGGCTCCAGCCGTTCCGCGGCAGCGGTGGCGGGCAACTGCGGCGAGACCACCGGCGGGTCGAACCCCATCCCGAGCCCGCGCGCCACCGGCATCGGCGGCAGCGGCTCACCGGCCGCCTCGTACGCCGCGAGCAGCCCGCCGGCCGCCTCACCGGCCCGGCTCGCAGCGAGCAGCCGCTCGCGCACCACCTCGCTGCGCCGGAACAGCGCGGCTACCGCGGCATCGTCCCCACCGGGCACCGCGACGGTCCGCCCGACCTCGCCGATGTACCCGTCACCGAGCACCCCGGCGGAGATCGCCACGAGATCGCCGGGGCGCACGGTCCGGTCCGCGTCGGCGCGCCGCCACGGATGCTCGCGCGAGGTGACCCACACCGAATCCTGCTGCGCGGGCGTACTGATCCCACCGGCCGCCATCGCCTCCAGCAGCACGCCGGTCAGCGCCTGCTCGGTGCGCCCCGGCGCCAGCTCGGCGGTGGCCGCCGCGAGCCCGGCCTGCGCCACCCGCAGCGCGCCGCGCAGCACGGTGACCTCCGGCTCGGTCTTGATCCGCCGGGCCGCCCGCATGGCCAGCTCGCCGTCGACGAACTCGGCGTTCGGGAAGGCCATCGGCAGCAGCTGCGCGAAGGTGGGGGAGAGGCAGTCGGTGCCGACCCGCGCCGCCGTCGAGGCACCGGCGATGTCGCGGAGCACCGCCATGGTGTTCAGCGGATTCCAGACCAGCCCGTACAGGTGGTCGTGC
The DNA here is from genome assembly GCF_042669725.1 of Nocardia sp. NPDC057227. NCBI lineage: Bacteria > Bacillati > Actinomycetota > Actinomycetes > Mycobacteriales > Nocardiaceae > Nocardia > Nocardia sp. NPDC057227. The sequence continues at coordinate 71,537 of NZ_JBHUXA010000017.1, forward strand.
GGGATGTCGTCCGGGATGCCCTCGTCCCAGGTGCTCAGCAGGTGCACCTCCCCGGTCTCCCTGATCACGGTCGCGACCGGGCCGAAGGGCCTGGTCCCGGCCACCCAGAGCTGCGGGGCGCCGGAGACGTAGCGGGCGTTGGCCTGCCTGCCGAGCACGAGGACGTCCAGGTCATGGGCTTGCATCTGTGCCAGTGCGCGAGCGCGCCGCCCATGCCGCAGGGCGCGATCGTCCGGCAGGATCTCAATTCCCATAGGGGGCGTACGGGTAGTCGGTGAGAGGGGTCCACCCCTCCTCGGTGATCACGATGATCTCCTCGCTTCGGTATCCGCCGGTGCCGTCCTCCCAGACGACCGGCTCCAGCACCAGCACCATGCCCGGCTCGAAGACGAAGTTCTCGTCGTACTCCGCGCCGAGATCGGTGCCGATCATGGGCATCTCGGCCGCGCTGACCCCGATGCTGTGTCCCAGGTAGAAGTGCGGCAGCCAGGGTTTGGTGCCGCCGTTGGCGGCGATCGCCGCGCGGGCGAGGTCGGCCGCGGTCGCGCCCGCCTTCGTCACGTCGAGCACGGCGGTCAGGATGGTCCGCCACTGGTCGAACTGCCGCTGCTGCGCGGCGTTCGGCCGGCCGCCGACCAGCCAGGTGCGGCCGAAGTCGGAGCAGTAGCCGCCGTAGGTGATGCTGACGTCGGTCCAGAGCACGTCGCCCGCCTCGAGCTCGCGCTCGGTGGTGAGCAGCGGAAGCGCCAGGTCGCCGTGTGTGGTCCAGACGCCGTCGGCCTTGGTGTCCGGCATGACCTGCCAGATGGCGTCGAGCATGTTCGCGGTGGCGCCGTACTCGAAGGCGCGGCGCACGAAACCGGCCGAGAGGTCGATCTGCCGCCTGCCCGGCGCCAGCGCAGCCTGCACCTCGGTGACGGCCCGCTCGGTGATCCGGCACGCGGTGCGGATGCAGGAGATCTCGTCCGGGGTCTTGATCAGCTTGGCCGGCCCGACCACCAGCGCCGCGTCCGACGGCGCGCCGCCGGGGAAGATCTGCTTGCCCGCGCGCAGCATGGCGCCGGTGTGCTCGTCCACCGCGACGCTCGACCCGGCCGGGATCAGCTCGGCCAGCAGCCGCGCGAAATTCTCCACGCCCTCGTCGAATTCGAGGTAGACCGGGCCGTGCAGGTGGTCGGCTGGCAGGTCGCGCTCGGCCGAGGCGCCCTCGCGGAACGGCATGAACAGGTGCGGTGTCGGGTCGTCGCGCAGCACCACCGCGACCGGGCGCTCGACGTGCGAGAGCCCGGCGTCGCCGAGCGGCCAGTTGGCCCCGGTGGCGTAGACGACATTGCTGTTGTTCAGCAGCACCAGCGCGTCGACGCCCTTGGCCGCCATGCTCGCGCGCAGCCTGGCCCCGGTCTCCCGCCGCATCCGGTCCCGGTCGGGGACGTCCGGGATCGGGAAGGTGACGCTGCCACGCCTGGTGGCGAAGGCGGTCATCCGGCCAGCCCGAGGAAGTCGAGGATGTTGCCGCTCACGATGCGCGCCGCGTCCTCCGGGCCGACCGCGTCGACCACGGCGGCGATGGACTTCTCCGAGTAGCCGAAGGTGCTCTCGTTGTGCGGGTAGTCCGAGGACCACATGACCTTGTCGCGGCCGATCAGGTCGACCATGGAGAGCCCGAGCGGGTCGACCATGAACGAGGCCCGCATGTGGTTCTCCCAGTAGTAGCGGACGTCGTGCTCCACCGGCCGGTCCAGCATGTGCTGGAAGGAGGCGAGCATGTGCTCGGCGTCCTGGATCGCCGACGGCACCCAGTTGATGCCGCCCTCGAACCAGCCGATGCTCAGCCCGGGGTGCCGGTCCAGGATGCCGCTGAAGATGTACTTGGAGAACAGCTCCCGGAAGGGCGCGACATTGTGCATCATGCCGACGGCGACGCTGTTCACCTCGCAGGGCGCCGAGAGCGGCGACTCGCCGATGTGGTGCGAGACCGGGACGCCGGACTCCTCGATCGCCTCCCAGACCGGCCGCATGGCGGTGGAGGCGTAGTCGATGACCTTGCCCTCCTCGTCCTTGCCCGCGGAGAGCGGGAGCAGGAAGGTGCGCAGCCCCAGTGATTTCAGCTCGGTCAGGGTGCGCCGCGCGCCCTCGCCGTCCCACCAGTTGATCAGCCCGACGCCGTAGAAGCTGCCGTTGGACAGCGCCTGCAGCTCGGCGATGTAGGCGTTGTAGGTGCGGAAGCAGAGCTCGCGGATCGCCCGGTCCGGGTAGAAGAGCAGCGCGAGCAGGGCGTTCGGGAACGCGAGCTCCTTGGCGATGCCGTCGGCGCGCAGGTCCGAGATCCTGGCCGCCAGATTGCCGCTGCCCGACCCCTCCAGCGGGTCGTACTGCATCAGCACGTGGCTGAAATCGCCGGGCAGGAAGGACTTCCCCTTGCGGCCGAGCTGGAAGGCGCCGTCCTCGTACCAGACCCGCGGCGCCTTGTCCTTCAGCTCCTCCGGAAAGCGCTCGAAGAAGATGTCGTGCGCGAGCGAGATGTGGTTGTCCGCCGAGAACACCTCGGTGCCGACCGGCAGGCCCAACGCACCCGCCGCGTGCCCGCGGCGATCCTTCGGTGGCCCGAAGCCACCGGGCGGATACAGCGAGACGCTGCTGGTGGGAACCGACATCGTGACCCTCCCATGGGTTCGAATCGTGGTGGGAATGACGTTATCACAATCGGAGAGAATGGATTCGGGAGATTGCCGAAATCTGTGCTCAAATACGGCTCTGTACTGCGAGAATAACGTTATCACTCGTTGTCGAGCGAACTGCTTGAAGAAACTTCCCCTGAGACCCTTGTCACACCGCCCAAACCAACCTACTGTGTGTTCACTAGGTTTTGTCGGACAGGAACTCTTCGTGACCACTCCTCGCCCCTACGCCACCCTCCTCGCCAAAGGTGAGGACCGCAGGCAGCGGATTCTGGGTGTCGCCCAGCGGCTGCTCACCCGGTACGGGTGGCGCAGCACCAGCCTGGCCCAGATCGCCCGCGAAGCGGGGGTCACCCCGGCCGGGCTGCTGCACCACTTCACCTCCAAGGAGCAGCTGCTGCACGCCGTGCTCGACGCCCGCGACGCGGACGACGCGCGCGACGCCGACCTGACCAACGACCTGATCGCCGAGATCCGCCGGGTGCCGGATCGCATGGCCCGCTCCCCGGAGCTGGTCGGCACCTTCGTCGTCCTGCTGGTGGAGAACCTGCTGCCCGAGGCTCCGCTGCACGATCGGCTGCTCGACCGCTGGAAGGTGGCGGTCGACATCGTCGCCGAGACCATCCGGCACAACCAGGAGATCGGACGGTATCGGCCCGACCTCGACCCAGTACTCCGGGCTATGGAAATCGTCGCCTTCATCAACGGAATGGAGATCTCATGGCTACTCGATCGTTCGATCCCGCTGACCGAAGTGTTCAGCGAGTACACCAGGTCACTGGCTCGCGACTTCGGTTCAAGTGGGGAACCATCCGCTACCGGCTCGACATCGTCGGGGCCGACGTCGTCGACGTCGTCCAGCACGCCGGCGGCTGGCTCTTCGACCGCGCCGTAGCGGGCTGGGACGTCACCGTCCTGGTGGCGGATCTCGGCGACGCCCGCCCGCTGCGGATCCTCGGCGCCGAGGTGCTGGAGCTGGAGGCGGTGCTCGCCGGCGACGGCAAGGGCAGGCAGCCGCACGCGCTCGCCATCGCCTCCGAGGTACTGGCCAACGACACCAGGACGCACCGCGGGCTGGTCAAGGCGCTGGACGACGGCGGCATGGAGGTGGTGGTCTGGGGCGAGAGCTGGCCGACCCCGCCCGAGCACCGCATCGAGCCGGTGGTGCACCGGCTCAGCGTGGCCGCGCAGGCGTTCAAGGCGCAGGCGCTGGCCGCCGCCGGGGTTCCGGTCGTCCCCGGCGACGTCGAGGTCTTCCGCAGCGGGCTCTCCGCCTTCCCCCCGGTCGGCGCCGACCTCAGCCCCGTGGGCTGACTCCGGGCCACCCCTCCCTTCCGACGCCGCGGCGCGTACGGGTTCTGTCTCCGAACCCGTACGCGCCGTTGTGTTTTGGCGCCTCCGGCAAACTTTGAGTATTGAATTCTTGTGTCGAGTATGTAACCTTGTTCACAAGTGAGAATGCCATTTTCCACCGGTTCGGGAGAGACATGACCGTCGAAGCAACCACCGCCGCGCCGGCGCTGAACACCGACCGGCGGCTGCTGATCGACGGCGAGCTCGTCGGCGCCGAGCGGACCTACCCCACGAGCAACCCCGCCACCGGCGCGGTGCTCGGGCAGGCACCGGACGCCGGGGTCGCCGAGACCGAGCGGGCGATCGCCGCCGCGCGCCGCGCCTTCGACGAGACCACCTGGGCCACCGACCCCGGCTTCCGGGCGGACTGCCTCGACCAGCTGTACCGCGCGCTCGTCGAGAACGTCGAGGAGCTGCGCGAACTCACCATCGCGGAGGCGGGCGCGGCCCGGCTGCTCACCGAGCGGGCCCAGGTCGACGCGCCGCTGGAGATCGTGAAGCACTACGCCGAGCTGCTGCGCGGCTACTCGTTCCGCGAGGAGCTCGGTGAGCTGGAGTCGCGCGGCGCCAAGCACCGGCGCTGGGTGGAGAAGGAGGCCGCGGGCGTCGTCGCCGCGATCATCGCCTACAACTACCCGAACCAGCTGGCGCTGGCGAAGCTCGCCCCCGCGCTGGCCGCGGGCTGCACCGTCGTGCTCAAGGCCGCCCCGGACACCCCGCTGATCACCCTCGCGCTCGGTGAGCTGATCGCGAACCACACCGATATCCCCGCCGGCGTGGTCAACGTGCTGAGCAGCGACGACCCCGAGGTGGGGCCGCTGCTCACCACGCACCCGGACGTCGACATGGTCACCTTCACCGGCTCCACCGCCACCGGCCGCCGGATCATGGCCGCCGCGAGCGAGACGGTGAAGAAGGTCTTCCTCGAACTCGGCGGCAAGTCCGCCATGGTGCTGCTGGACGACGCCGATTTCGCCATGCCCGCGATGATGGCGGCCTTCATGATCTGCTCGCACGCCGGGCAGGGCTGTGCCATCACCACCCGGCTGGTGGTGCCGCGGGCGAAGCACGACGAGATCGTCGCGGCGGTCGCGCAGAGTATGGCGAACATCAAGCCCGGCGATCCCGCGCACCCGCACACCTACCTGGGCCCGCTGATCAGCGAGCGGCAGCGGGACAAGGTGCACGCCATGGTGCAGCGCGCCGTCGCGGACGGCGCCACGCTGGTGACCGGTGGCGAGAAGGTCGACCCCGGCTGGTTCTACACCCCGACGCTGCTCACGAACGTCGACCCGGACAGCGAGATCGCCCAGGAGGAGGTCTTCGGCCCGGTGCTCGTCGTGCTGCCGCACGACGGCGACGACGACGCGGTACGGATCGCCAACAACTCCATCTACGGGCTGGCCGGCGCGGTGTACAGCGCCGACGAGGAGCGGGCGGTCGCGGTGGCGCGGCGGATCCGGGCGGGCGCCTTCAGCGTGAACGGCGGGCTGTACTTCGCGCCGGACACACCGTTCGGCGGGTTCAAGCAGTCCGGCATCGGGCGGGAGATGGGCACCGCCGGGCTGGAGGAGTTCCTGGAGAGCAAGACCTTCGCCACGGTGCTGCCGTGACATCGGCACCGGGCCGGTTGCGCGCTGTGGTCCGGGCGGGGTCCCGGCCCATGCAGGCCGTCGGCGGCCTCTTCGCCATGTCCGCCGACGCGGTCCGGTTCCTGTTCAAGCGGCCGTTCCAGACCCGCGAGTTCCTGGAGCAGTCCTGGTTCATCGTGCGCGTCTCGCTGGTGCCGACGCTGCTGGTGGCGATCCCGTTCACCGTGCTGGTCAGCTTCACCATCAACATCCTGCTGCGCGAGCTCGGCGCCGCCGACCTGAGCGGCGCGGGCGCCGCCTTCGGCGCGGTCACCCAGGTGGGGCCGATGGTCACCGTGCTCATCGTGGCCGGGGCGGGAGCCACCGCCATGTGCGCCGACCTGGGCTCGCGCACCATCCGCGAGGAGATCGCGGCCATGCAGGTGCTCGGCATCGACCCGGTGCAGCGCCTGGTGACGCCGCGCATGCTCGCCTCCGGGCTCGTCGCCTTCCTGCTCAACAACCTGGTCTGCATCATCGGCATCCTGGGCGGCTACGTCTTCTCGGTGTACGTGCAGGACGTGAACCCGGGCGCCTTCGCCGCCGGGCTCACCCTGCTCACCGGGATCGACGAGGTGATCATCTCCTCGATCAAGGCGCTGCTCTTCGGGCTGGTGGCCGGGCTGGTCGCCTGCTACCGCGGGCTGGTCGTGACCGGCGGCGCGAAGGCGGTCGGCAACGCGGTGAACGAGACGGTGGTCTACGCCTTCATGGCGCTGTTCGTGATCAATGTCGTTGCCACCGCGATCGGCATCCAGCTGACGGTTCGCTGAGAGGAGGCCGGTCGTGACGATCGCCGCGCGCTACCCCAAGTACATCCGCCGCATCCGGCGGCCCTACCTGGCCATCGGCCGGGTCGGTGACCACGCGCTCTTCTACCTGCGCGCGCTCACCTCCGCGCCCTACGCCGCCTGGCACTACCGCCGCGAGACGATCCGGCTGATCGCCGAGATCAGCATGGGCTCGGGCGCGCTCGCGGTCTTCGGCGGCACCGTCGTGATCGTCGGGTTCCTCACCCTCGCCACCGGCGGCACGCTGGCCGTGCAGGGCTACAGCTCGCTCGGCAACATCGGCATCGAGGCGCTCACCGGCTTCCTCTCCGCCTTCATCAACGTGCGCATCTCGGCGCCGGTGGTGGCGGGCATCGGGCTGGCCGCGACCTTCGGGGCGGGCGCGACCGCGCAGCTCGGCGCGATGCGGATCAACGAGGAGATCGACGCGCTGGAGTCGTTGGCGGTGGAGCCGGTGGCCTACCTGGTCGGCACCAGGCTGGTGGCCGGGATGATCGCGATCACCCCGCTCTACGCGCTGGCGGTGATCGCCTCGTTCATCGCCAGCCGGGTGATGACGGTGTTCCTGCTCGGCCAGTCCGCCGGTCTCTACGACCACTACTTCGGCACCTTCCTGAACCCGATCGACCTGCTCTGGTCGTTCCTGCAGGCGATGCTGATGGCGCTGGTGATCCTGCTGATCCACACCTACTTCGGCTTCTTCGCCTCCGGCGGCCCGTCCGGGGTCGGGATCGCGGTCGGCAATGCCGTGCGCACCTCGCTGATCGCGGTCGTCTCGGTGACGCTGCTGGTCTCGCTGGCGGTCTACGGCTCCAACGGCAACTTCGACCTCTCCGGATGAGGAACCCGATGCCCCTGCTCTCCCACCTGCGGCCGACGCCGGACGCGAAACGCGCACTGGCCGGGCTGATCTCGATCGGCCTCGGCGTGGCGATCGTCGCCGTCGCGCTGCGGCTTTTCGACGGTGGCTTCACCGAGACCGTCCCGGTGACGGTGCTCTCGCCGCGCGCCGGTCTGGTGATGAACCCGGACGCCGACGTCAAGCTGCGCGGGGTCACCGTCGGCACGGTGGAGTCCATCGAGACCAGGGCCGACGGGCTGGCCGAGCTGCGGCTCGCCATCCGCACCGGGGAGCTGAGCCACATCCCCGCCGACGTCACCGTCGACATCGCCTCCACCACCGTCTTCGGCGCCAAGTTCGTGCAGCTGATCCCGCCGGCCCGGCCGGGCGCCGCGCACCTGGCCGCCGGGCAGGTGCTGGACGCGCGGCACGTCACGGTGGAGATCAACACCGTCTTCCAGCAGCTCACCACGGTGCTCGGCAAGATCGAGCCGGAGAAGCTGAACGAGACGCTCGGCGCCATCGCGACCGCCACCAGCGGCCGCGGCGACCGGGTCGGGCAGATGCTCGCCGACCTGGAATCGTTCCTGGCGCAGCTGGATCCGGCGCTGCCCGCGCTCTCCGCCGACCTCGCCGCCGCGCCCGTCGTGCTGAACACCTACGCCGACGCCGCGCAGCCGCTGCTCGACACCGCCGCCGACGTGAGCACCATCAGCCGCACCCTGGTGGACGAGCAGCAGAACCTGGACGCCTTCCTGGTCGGGCTGATCGGGCTCGCCGACACCGGGACGGCGGTGCTCGCCGAGAATCACGCCGTGCTCGACAGCACGCTCGCCGCCCTGGTCCCGACCACCACCCTGACCAGGGACTACCGGGCAGCGCTCACCTGCTCGCTGGAGGGGTTCGGCGATCTTTCCCGCTCCCCGCCGGTGGACGTGCCCGGCCTCGGGCTCTCGGCCAACTTCATGCTCGGCATCGAGCCCTACATGTACCCGCAGCACCTGCCCAAGGTCGCGGCGTCCGGCGGGCCGCAGTGCTCGGTGCTGCCGGTGCCGTACGAGGGCAGGCCGCCGTACGTGGTCGCCGACACCGGCGCCAACCCCTTCGAAAGTGGCAGGCAGACCGTGGAACTGAACTCGGCCAGTATCCAGCAGCTGCTGTTCGGCCCGCTGCTGACGGGGGCGCCGCGATGAACCGGCGCAACGGCCCGCTGCTCAAGTTCGGCGCCTTCGCGGTGGTCATGCTGCTGCTCTCCGGGCTGCTCCTCATGGTGTTCGGCGACTACCGCTCCGGCGCGCGCGCGGAGTACACGGCGATCTTCGCCGACTCCTCCGGGCTGCGCCCCGGCGACACCGTGCGCGTCGCGGGCGTCGAGGTCGGCAGCGTGCGGGAGGTGACGCTGCGCGCCGACCACTCGGTGCGGGTCGGCTTCGACGCCGAGCGCACGCTGGCGCTGACCGAGGGCACCGCGCTCGCGGTGCGCTACCTGAACCTGGTCGGCGACCGGTACCTGGAGCTCACCGACCCACCCGGCACGCCGGGTGTGCTGGCGGAGGGCGCGGAGATCCCGCAGCAGCGCACCTCGCCCGCCCTGGATCTGGATCTGCTGCTCGGCGGGTTGAAACCGGTGATCCAGGGGCTGGATTCGCGCCAGGTGAACGCGCTCACCTGGTCGCTGCTGGAGATCGTGCAGGGCAGGGAGGGCACCGTCGAATCGCTGATGGCGCGCACCGCATCCTTCACCGGCACGCTCGCCGCCGACGGCCAGGTGATCCAGCAGCTCATCGACCACCTGAACACCGTCATGCAGACCCTCGCCAGGGACGGTGACCGCTTCTCCGCCACCATCGACCGGCTGGACCGGCTCGTCGCCGAGCTGGCCGCGGAGCGGGACCCGATCGGCGACGCCATCACCGCGCTCGACACCGGCACCGCGACCATCGCCGGCCTGCTCACCCAGGCCAACCCCCCGCTGGCGGGCACCGTCGACCAGCTCAACCGGCTCGCACCGCTGATCGACGACGACAAGCAGATACTCGACGACGCGCTCGGCCGGGCGCCGGGGAACTTCCGCAAGCTGGTGCGGGCGGGCACCTACGGCAACTTCATCCAGTACTACATCTGCTCGATCATCGTGCGGGTCAACGACCCGGCCGGAAACGTGGTGGTGCTGCCCGCGATCGAGCAGACGACCGGAAGGTGCAGCAGGTAATGCTGGAGTACCGCGGAACCCACCTCGCCAGGCACGGCACCGTCGGTGTCGTCCTGATGCTGTGCGTCATCCTGCTCGGGCTGCAGGCGCAGCAGTTCATCACCTGGGTCAGCACCGTGCGCTACCACGCGGTCTTCACCGAGGCTGGCGGGCTCTCGGTCGGCGACGACGTGGTGGTCTCCGGGACGAAGGTGGGCCGGGTGTCGCGGGTCGAGCTGGTGGACGGCGACGCGCGCGTCACCTTCGCCATCGACGAGACCGTCGTGCTCGGCGACGCCAGCACCGCCAGGATCAAGACCGGCTCGCTGCTCGGCCAGCGGGTGCTCACCCTGGTCTCCGAGTACTCGGCGGGCTCGCGCCCGCTGCGCCCCTTCGACACCATCCCGGCCGAGCGCACCGGCTCGCCGTACTCGCTCACCGACGCGGTCGGCGAGCTGACCACCAATGTCACCGAGACCGACACGGAGTCGCTGAACCGGTCGCTGGACATGCTCTCGGTCACCATGGACCGGATCGCGCCGCAGATCGGCCCGGCCTTCGACGGCCTCACCGAGCTCTCCCGCTCGCTGAACGGCCGCAACACCGCGCTGCGCGACCTGCTCGCCGCCACCGCCGACGTCACCGGCATCCTCGCCGAGCGCGGCGCCCAGGTGAACAGCCTGATCCTGAACGCGAACGATCTGCTCGGCGTGCTCGCCGCGCGCAGGCAGGCGATCGTGGAGCTGCTGGCCAACACCACCGCTGTCGCCGAGCAGCTCAGCCTGCTGGTGGCGAACAACGAGGCCGAGCTGGCCCCCACCCTCGACCGGCTGAACTCGATCGCCGCCATGCTGCAGCAGAACCGGGACAATATCGCCGAGGCGCTGCCCGGGCTGGCCAAGGTCGCCATGACCCAGGGCGAGGCCGTCTCCGGCGGGCCGTTCTACAACGCCTACGTCGCGAACCTGATCCCGGCGCAGGTGATCCAGCCCTTCATCGATCAGGCGTTCGGCATCCAGCCGCAGCCAGCACCCACTCCGGAGCCGCCCCGATGACCCGAAGAATCCTGCTCGCCACCGGCGCCGTGCTTGTCGTCGCGGCGCTCGCCGTCGCGGGGACCTACGGGTACCGCGCGGTCTTCGGGCCGCGCACCATCACGGCGGTGTTCAGCACCGCCACCGCCATCTACCGGGGCGACGACGTGCGGGTGGCCGGGGTGAAGGTCGGGCGGATCGCCGACATCCGGCCCACCGGCACCAGCATCGAGATGGAGCTGGAGGTGGAGCGCGGCGTCGACATCCCGGCGGACGCCAGGGCCGTCGTGGTAGCGCAGAGCCTGGTGGACGCCCGCTACGTGCAGCTCACCCCGTCCCACCGCGGCGCGGGGCCGACGCTGGCCGACGGCGCGGTGATCCCGCTGGAGCGCACCGCCGTCCCGGTGGAGTGGGACGAGGTGAAGACCCAGCTCACCCGGCTCGCCACCGAGCTCGGGCCCGGCGCCGACCTGGCCTCCAGCTCCACCGGGCGCTTCATCGACAGCGCGGCGCGGGCCATGGACGGCAACGGCGCGAAGCTGCGCAGCACGCTGCTCGAGCTCTCCGCGGTGGGCCGGGTGCTCGCCGACGGCAGCGGCGACATCGCGAGCACGCTGCGCAACCTGCAGACCTTCGTGACTGCGCTGCGCGACAGCGATGTGCAGATCGTGGAGTTCCAGGACCGGCTGGCCACGCTCTCCAGCGTGCTGAACGACAGCCGCTCCGACCTGGACGCGGCGCTGGCGAGCCTCTCGGTCGCGGTCGGGGAGGTGCAGCGGTTCGTCACCGCGAACCGGGACCGGGCCACCGAGCAGGTGCAGCGGCTCACCGACGTGACACAGAACCTGGTGGACAACCGGGACGACCTGGAGCAGCTGCTGCACGTCTTCCCGACGAGCATCGCCAACTTCTACAACATCTACAACCCGGACACCGCCACCGAGGCGGGCGTCTTCGTGCTGAACAACTTCAGCGACCCGATCCAGTTCGTCTGCTCGGCCATCGCCAGCCTGGAGAACGGCACCTCCGAGGAGGGGGCGCGGAAGTGCCGCGACTACCTCGGCCCGGTCCTCGGGCTGCTCAACTTCAACTACCTCCCGGTCCCGGTGAACCCCGCGCTCGGGCCGACCGCGCGCCCGGAGAGCCTCATCTACACCGAGCAGGATCTGATTCCCCAGGTGGTGGATACCACCTCCCCGCCCCCGCCCCCGCCGCCCCTCCCCGATCTCGGGGCCATCCTCTTCCCCGGAAGGTAGTGAGCCGTGTTCACCTCCGGCAACCGTGAGCCGATCGGCCGACCCCGGAAAGAAGCGCGGCAAGCGCTGCGCGCGGTCGGGATCGCGCTGTGCGCCGCGGCGGCGGTATCGAGCTGCGCGTGGAGGGGCGTGGAGACCCTGCCCCTGCCCGGCGCGCCGGGGCAGGGGAGCGATGCGGTCACCATCGACGTGGAGATGGCGAATATCGGCACCCTGGTGCAGAATTCGCCGGTCATGGTGGACGACGTCGTGGTCGGCAGCGTCAGCGGCATCCGGCTGGACGGCTGGCACGCCGTCGTGCAGGCCTCGATCCGCCCGGACGCCGCCGTCCCGGCGAACGTCGTCGCCACCGTCGGCCAGACCAGCCTGCTCGGCTCCAGCCACCTCGCGCTGAACACCCCCGCCGGTCAGCCTCCCGCCGGGGCCATCTCCTCCGGCGTCCGCATCCCGCTGAATGCCTCCTCCACCTACCCCTCCACCGAGCAGACCCTTGCCTCGCTCTCGGTGGTGGTGAACGGCGGCGGCCTCGGCCAGCTCGGCGACATCATCCACAGCCTGAACGACGCCTTCGACGGCAGGCAGGAGCAGGTCGGCGCGCTGCTGGACCGGCTGGACACCGTCCTCGGCACCCTGGACGGCCAGCGCGCCGACATCCTCGCCTCGATCGACGCGCTGAACCGCCTCGGCGGCCGCTTCGCCGAGCAGCGCGACACCGTCAGCCGGACCCTGAACGAGCTGCCCCCCGCCCTCGACGTGCTGCTCGCCGAGCGCCCCGCCATCACCGACGCGCTGAATCGGCTGCGCGTCTTCAGCGACACCAGCACCGCGGTGGTCCGCGACGTGCAGGCCGACCTGGTCACGAACCTGCGCAACCTGGAGCCGACGCTCTCCGCGCTGGCCGACGTCGGCCCGCAGATCGACGCCGCGCTCGCCTACGCGACCGTCTACCCGTACGGGCAGAAGACGATCGACGGCGCGGCGCGCGGCGACTACCTCAACCTGTTCGCCACCGTCGACCTCACCATTCCCCGGCTGCAACGGGAGCTGCTGCTCGGCACCCCCTACGGCGACCCGACCGCCGTGGTGCAGGCCGCCGTCGGCGATCCGGGCTACGCGCAGCAGATCACCGATCCACTCCGCGTCGGCATCGGAGGCCGCTGAATGCTGCTGTCCCGCTTCGTCAAGTTCCAGCTGGTGATCTTCGCGGTGCTCTCGGTGATCGGGCTGACCGTGATGGCGACGGTCTACATGAAGCTGCCGACGCTCGCCGGGATCGGCACCATGCGGGTGACGGTCGAGCTGCCCGCCACCGGCGGGCTCTACCGCTTCGGCAACGTCACCTACCGTGGCGTCGAGATCGGCAAGGTGACCTCGGTCGAGCTCACCGACGACGGGGTGCTCGCGCACCTCGCGATCGACTCCGGCCGCGACATCCCGGCCGACCTGGAGGCGCAGGTGCGCAGCGTCTCCGCGGTCGGCGAGCAGTACCTGGAGCTGCGCCCGCGCACCGACGCGGCGCCGTTCCTGCGCGACGGTTCGGTGGTGGCGCTGCGCGACGCCACCATCCCGCAGCCGGTCGGCCCGATGCTCGACTCGCTGAGCGCGCTGGTCGGCACCATCCCCACCGACGAGCTGCACAACCTGCTCGGCGAGCTCTTCACCGGCCTGCACGGCGCCCAGTACGACCTGGAGACGCTGCTCACCTCGGGGCAGACCATCGCCACCGAGCTGAACGGTGTGGCGCCGCAGACCCGCACCCTGATCGAGGACGCCCGGCCGCTGCTCGACTCCCAGGTGCGCTCCGCCGACGCCATCCGGATCTGGACCCGCAGCCTCTCCGGTGTCACCGCCCAGCTGGTCGCCAACGACCCCCAGCTGCGCGAACTCCTGCACTCCGGGCCGGGGTTCAGCGCCGAACTGGAGCAGCTGCTCGGCCAGGTGCGGCCCACGCTGCCGATCCTGCTCGGCAACCTGACCAGCGTCGGCCAGCTCGCGGTCACCTACAACGCCGGGCTGGAGCAGCTGCTGGTGCTGCTGCCGCCCTCGATCTCGATGATCCAGGCGGTGCAGCCGAACCGGAACGCCTCCGGGCTGGGGCTCGGTGACTTCCGGATCAGCGGCGTCTCCGATCCGCCCGCCTGTACGGTCGGCTTCCTGCCGCCGTCGGAGTGGCGTTCACCGGAGGACACCACGGTCATCGACACCCCCGAGGACCTGTACTGCAAGCTGCCGCAGAACTCGGATATCGCGGTGCGCGGCGTGCGCAACATCCCGTGCGCGGAGAACCCGGCCAAGCGCGCCCCGACCGCCGCGCTCTGCCACAGCCCGGAGGGTTTCGTCCCGCTCGCCAACGAGCAGCCGCTGCTCGGCCCCTACCCCCGCGACCCGAGCCTCGAGGGGCAGGGGATCCCGCCGGACTCGCGCTACGGAACCGCGCCCGCCTCGTTCGGGACGGCGCAGTACGACCCGCACACCGGCAACTACCTCGGCCCCGACGGAAAGCTCTACCAGCAAACGGATCTCGCCGACAAAGCCGCCGTCTGGACCGACATGCTCCCGCACTGAGCAACGCGCAGGGCGCCCCGCATGAAATGCGGGGCGCCCAGTGCTATGTCGTCAGCGGCCGAGGCCGGCCAGGGGGCTGGTGTCGCAGGCCTTGCCCGCGACCGTCGCCGCCGGCCGCTGGATCGTCGGCAGGCCGAGCCCGACCGACGCCTTGCGCCCACGCCGCGAGTGATCCTTGTCCGGCTTGGGCAAGGCCCCCGCCATCTCGAGCTCCGCGTTCCCGCGCACGCACTCCGGATCCGGCCCGTCCAGCGGCAGCCCGGTGAAGAACTTCGCCGCCATGCACCCGCCCTTGCAGGAGTCGTAGGCCGAGCAGGAGACGCAGGCCCCGCCGGTCTGCGGCTCGCGCAGCCGGGTGAAGAGCTCGGAGCGGCGCCAGACGGATTCGAACCCGCCCGGGTCGCGCACGTTCCCGGCGAGGAATTCGTCGTGGATGGCGAACGGGCAGGCGTACACGTCGCCGACCGGGTCGATCAAGCACACCACGCGGCCCGCGCCGCAGAGGTTCAGCCCGGGCAGCGGGGTGGAGCCGAGCGCGTTCAGGTGGAAGAACGAGTCGCCGGTGAGCACCTTCTCGCCATTGGCGATCAGCCAGTCGTAGATCGCCAGCTGCTGGTCGGTGGTCGGGTGCAGCTCCGGCCAGACGTCCGCGCCGCGCCCGGAGGGCCGCAACCGGGTGATCCGCAGCTGCGCGCCGAACCGGTCGGCGATGGCCTTGAAGTCGTCGAGCTGCCCGACGTTGTGCCGCGTCATCACGACCGAGATCTTGAAGTTCTCGAACCCGGCGTCGGCCAGGTTCCCCATGGCCCGGTAGGCCATGTCGAACGAGCCGGGCCCGCGCACCGCGTCGTTGACCTCGGCGGTCGCGCCGTCCATGGAGATCTGCACGTCGACGTAGTCGCTCGCCGCGAGCTGCTTGGCCCGCGCCGCGTTCAGCCGGACCCCGTTGGTGGAGAACTTCACGCCGACCCCGTGGTCGGTGGAGTAGTCGAGCAGCTCCCAGAAGTCGGGCCGCACGGTGGGCTCGCCACCGCCCATGTTGACGTAGAAGACCTGCATGCGCTGCAGCTCGTCGATCACGGCCTTGCACTCGGCGGTGCTCAGCTCGCGCGGATCGCGCCTGCCGGAGGAGGAGAGGCAGTGCTCGCAGGCGAGGTTGCAGGCGTAGGTGAGCTCCCAGGTGAGGCAGATGGGGGCGTCCAGGCCGTGTTCGAAGTGCTCGACGAGTTTCATGGTCGCTCCTGGATGGTCCCGGCGTCGGCGAGGCCCGCGAGCGCTCGCAAGTAGTGGTCGTGCGAGGGGGCGGGCACGCCCGCCGCGGTGAGCGCGCTGTTCGCGTCGGGCTGCTCGGCGAGCGCGCGCACCACCGCCACCAGCAGCGGCGTCTTCAGGAACGAGAGCCTGCGGGTGCCGTAGTCGTAGAGCAGTGCCCCGAACGGCTCGGGCCGCACCGACACCGAGGGTGCCAGTGCGTAGGCCCGGGCCGGATCGAACGGCGGACGGTCAGTAGACACCGCACATGCCATCGATCGAGACCTCCTCGACCAGCACGTCCTCCTCGACGAGGGATTCGGTCTTCGTGTCCTCGGTCATCTGCGTCACCTTCCTGTATGGCTGTGGCACCGATCATAATGTCAGTTCGTGTCGAAAAGGAAGAAATGGCACGAGAATGTAATTTCCGAAGTTGCATTACACTGCTCTCGAACCGAGGAGGTGCGCGATGACGGAGTCGTCGGTGCGGCGCATGCTGGCCATCTTCGACGTCGAGCCCGCAGGCCCCGGCCGCTTCGCCGGGACCAGCGACGGCGGCTCGCGGCGCGTGGTCGACGGCACCCAGCTGCTCGCGCAATCGCTGGTCGCTGCCGCGAAGACGTTCGAGGACAAGGTGATCCGCTCCGCGCACGCCACCTTCTCGCGCGCGGTCGATCCGGAGCGGCCGGTGGAGTTCGTGGTCGAGCAGACGCACCGCGGCCGCTCGATGGCGAGCGCGGTGGTCGGGGTGGAGCAGGGCGGGCGGCGCTGCGCCACGGTCTCGGTACTGGCCGACACCCCGACGGACGACGTCGTCCGGCACCACGTGCCGCGCCCCGAGGTACCGGGCCCGGAGGCCGCGGTCTCCGTCGACATGCCGCTGGCCGGCCGCGACCTGCGGATCGTCGGGGTGGCCGACGTCAACGACCCGGACGAGGTCGGCCCGCCGGAGCTGCACGCCTGGCTGCGCTACGACCCGATCCCGGACCGCGACGACCTGGCCAAGGCGCTGCTCGCGCACTTCACCGGGCACCTCTCGGTCTCCGCCACGCTGCGCGCGCACCCCGGCGTCGGCACCGCCCAGGCGCACCACACGATCTCCACCGCGCCGATGACGGTGGCGGTGCGCTTCCACGAGCCGGCCGGGTGGGACGGGTGGCTACTGTATTCGCACGAGAGCATCCAGGTCGGCGCCGGCATGTCCTGCGTGCGCGGGCTGGTGCACACCGAGGACGGGCGGCTGATCGCCTCCTTCACCCAGGAGGCGATGATCCGTCCGCTGCGCGGGGACGACACCGCCATCCCGGCGGAAGCCCGGCTGTGAGAAGGGATTTCCGGTGACCGATCACCCCGGCTTTCTGACCCGCCCCGACTACCGGGTCGACATCCACCTCCGGCGCAACCTGATCACCGTGCACCACGGCGAGTTGCTGGTCGCCGAGAGCATCCGCGCGCTGCTGGTGGACGAGCAGGACCACGGTCTGGTCTTCTACCTGCCGCGCGCCGACGTCCGGGTGCAGCTGGCGCCCGACGAGTCGCGCGCGAGCACCTGCCCCTTCAAGGGCGCCGCGACCTACTGGCGCTTCGACGGCGACGGCGGCGAGGCGGTGGTCTGGAGCTACGAGGACCCGGCGCCGCAGGTGGCGCGGCTGCGCGGGCACGTCGCCTTCTATCAGGACCGGGTGACGCTTCGGGTCGGGGTGGCGACCCCGGCGGTGAGCGGCAGGGACTGAGCTCAGCGCTCGAGCCGGGGCAGCACCTCGGCGGCGAAGAGCTCCATCGTCGCCTCGGCCTCCCGCGGCGAGACCAGGAAGACGACCGCATCGATGCCGTGCGCGGCCCGCTGGGCGAGCTGCTCGGCGACCATGGCCGGGGTGCCGACGTAGCCGTCGTCCAGGCCGTAGGCCGCGGCGCCGTACCGGCGTTCGGCCCGCTCCCGCACCGCGGGCAGCGCGGCCTCGTCCGGGGCCAGCGCGAGCACCGCCTGGTGCGAGCGCGCGATGGTGGCCGGATCCCGCTGCACGGCAGCGCATTCGCGCTCCAGCGCGGCGGTGAGCGCGGCCCGGTCGCGCAGGCCGTAGGTGGGGATGTTCCAGACGTCGGCATACCGGGCGACCAGCGGCAGCGTGTACTTCGGGCCAGCCCCGCCCAGGTGGATCGGCGGCCGCGGCCGCTGCACCGGGCCCGGCACGTTCGGCAGCTCGGTGACCCGGTAGTGCGCGCCGGCGAAGGTGGTCGGCTCGCCGGTGAACATCCGGGTGACGATCTCCAGCGTCTCGCCGAGCCGCGCGGAGCGCTCGGCGGCGCTGCCCCACGGCAGCCCGGCGCGGCGGTGCTCCTCCTCGACCGACCCGCTGCCGATGCCGAACTCCAGCCTGCCGCCGGAGATGACGTCCAGCGTGCTGGCCATCCGGCCGAGCAGCGCCGGGTGCCGGAAGCCGTTGCACAGGACGAGGGCGCCGACCCGGAGCGTCTCGGTGCCGCAGAGCAGCGCGGTCGCGGTGGTCCACGCCTCCAGCGCGGGCTGCTCGGGCAGGCCGGGCGCGTAGAGGTGGTCGAAGACCCAGAACGTGTCGAAGCCGGTGCGCTCGGCGGTGCGCGCGAGGTCGAGCAGCGCGACGGCGTCGGCGACCAGCTGGGGTACGAAGATCCCGAACCGCATCTCCCGACGGTAGCCGAAACCCCCGGTCGCGCAGCGAAAACGAGAGCCGGATTTCCATAGAGCAAGTTATTGCGTGACGGGTGTCACTGTGGCTAGGGTGATGCGTCGTCCCAGTTCCGCCCGTTCGAGAAGTAGGCACAATCGGTGATCGATCGCGATTTTCGCCGCTCGCTACGCAGATATCTGCGCCTGCCCCGCGGCGTCCGTGCCAAGCTGCTCACCATCGTGCTGATCCCGAGCGTCGCGCTGCTCGGCATCGGCGTCGGCGCGGCGGTCTACCTGGTGCGTGACGCGCAGGAGGCCCAGGACTGGGCGGATCTGGCCGGCGCCACCTGCGCCCCCGCGATCAACCTGGTCCGCACCTTCCAGGTGGAACGCCAGGCTTCGCTGCTGCACCTGGCGGGCGACCCGGTCGGCACCCAGAACCTGCCAGCGGCCCGGCTGGGCTCGGACGCGGCGATGAAGCAGATCGTCGACATGGGCAATGCCGCGGCCGAGCTGCGCCCCGACCTGGCCGGTGACATCGCCGGCTTCCAGGCGCTCTACGCCGAGATGCCGCGGCTGCGCCAGGGCGTGGACGTGCGCGCGCTGCCGACCGCGCAGGCGTTCGAGGCGTACAGCCTCGTCATCGACACCATCGTGGCCGCGACGCTGCTCGCCGCCGACGTGGCGCCCGGCGGCGACATCGCGGTCGAGCTGTACAAGTCGGTGCACCCGCTGCGCGCGGCGGAGGCGCTGGCCAAGGCGACCGCGCTCGGCGTCACCGCCGAGCTGACCGGCACGCTGAGCGCCGCGGAGCTGGCGAAGTTCGCCGAGTACCTCGGCGACGCGCGCGGCGAACTCGGCTACGGGCGCACTGTTCTGAAGGGCGACGAGCAGGCGGTGCTGCAGCGGTTGCTGGACGGCCCGGAGTGGCAGCGGCTCGTCGAGGTGCAGAACGCGGTACTGGAGCGCGGCCCGGTGCGCAACGGCCGGAGCCGGGAGGAGCTGCCGGTCGGCACCGTGGAGTGGCAGCAGGCCTCGGTCGCGGTGACCACCGGGCTGCTCGCGCTGTGGGAGCAGCAGGCCACCTCGGCGCAGCACCTCGCCAAGGCCGACGGCGACGAGACCAGCCGCAATGCCCTGCTCGGCGGGGCCGGCGTGCTGCTCGTCGCGGTGCTCGCCTTCGGCGCGGCCGCGCTGCTGGCCCGGCGCTTCGTGCAGCGTATGCGGCGGCTGCGCGGCGACACCCTCGAGCTCGCCGACGTGAAGCTGCCCGAGATCATGAAGGCCATCGGCAGCGGCGCCCCGTTCGACCCGGAGACCCGGGTGCAGCGGCTGGAGTACGGCCTGGACGAGGTCGGCCAGGTCGCCGACGCCTTCAACCGGGCGCACCGGGCCGCGGTGGACGCCGCGGTCGCCGAGTCCAAGACCAGGTCCGGCGTGAGCGCGGTCTTCCTCAAGATGGCGCACCGCAGCCAGGCGATGGTGCACCAGCAGCTGGTGCTGCTGGACCGCGCCGAGCGCGACGAGGAGAGCCCGGACCGCCTCGAAACGCTGTTCACCCTCGACCATCTCGCCACCCGGGTGCGCCGCAACGCGGAGAACCTGGTGATCCTCGGCGGCGAGCAGCCGGGCAGGCGCTGGCGCAACCCGGTGCCGCTGGTCGAGCTGGTCCGCGGCGCGGTCGCGGAGAGCGCCGACTACCAGCGCATCCACACCGCCAAGCTGCCGGACGTGCGGATCATCGGCGCCGCGGTGGCCGACCTCATCCACCTGCTGGCCGAGCTCACCGACAACGCCACCGCCTTCTCGCCGACCGAGACCAGGGTGGACATCTCCGCGGCGCTGGTCGGGCGCGGGATCGCGCTGGAGATCAGGGACCAGGGCATCGGCCTCTCCGACGCCGCGCTCGCCGAACGCAATGCCACCCTGGCGAACCCGCCGGACTTCAGCGTCGCCGAGCTCTCCGGCGATGCCAGGCTCGGGCTCTTCGTGGTCGGCAGGCTGGCGACCAGGCACCGGATCTCGGTGCGGCTGGCGCACTCCGACTACGGCGGGATCAAGGCCATCGTGATCGTGCCGTCCTCGCTGATCGCGACCGGCTGGGAGCCACCGACCGGGGCGCAGGAGCTGGTCGGGGTCGGGCCGAACGGTGACGCCGCCCGTCGCCCGCTGCACCGATTGCGCCCGGACGACTTCGACCCGCCGCGACCGTGAACGACCAGGGGGAGGCATGGTTCGACGAGGACGCGGGCCCGATCGGCCGGCTGTACGCGGTGACCCGCGGCCGGACCGGTCGCGGCCGCCCCGAGCTGGACATGCTCACCCTGGTGGCGGCGAACCGGTTCGGCGGGCTGCGCCGCACCGAGCCGGAGTACGCCGAGATCCTGCGGCTCGGCCGGGAGCCGCAGTCGATCGCCGAACTCGCCGCACTGCTCGGGCTTCCGCTCACCTCGACCAAGGTGCTGGTCGGCGACCTGGTGGACGACGGCCTGCTGGAGTTCCGCGAGCCGGTGCTGCTCGACCAGGACACCGATGCCGCCGACATCGGTGTCCTGCGCGCGCTGCTGAAGGGAATCCAGGCGCTCTAGGCGAGCGTCGCGGCCAGCCTGCCCGCGTTCATCCAGCCGATCGCCTCGATCGAGACCATCGGGTTCACCCCGGACGCGGTGGGGAAGCAGGAGGCGTCCGCGACGACCAGGTTCGGCACCTCCCAGGTGGCGCCGTCCGGGTTCAGCGCGGAGTGCTCGGCGCTGCCGCCCATCCGGGCCGAGCCCATGATGTGCAGCGCCGCCATGGCGCACTGGCCCGGCCCGTACCCGGCGCTCGCGCAGCGGGCCGCGAAGGCCGCGTGGTCGCCGCGGCGCCCCGGCTCGTAGGAGGCGCCGGACTGGTGCCCGGAGGCGATCGCCCGCGCCCCCGCCGCCTCCAGGATCTCGGCGGCACCGGTGATCCCGCGGTGCAGGTGCGCGCGGTCCCGCGCCGACAGCGTGTAGTGCACGATCGGCTCGCCCGCTTTGTCCACGGTCACTTTGCCGTGGTCGCGGTCCCTGGTGATCACGCCGATGGCGACGGTGTTGCCCAGGTTCAGCATGGCGGCGCGGTGCGCGTCGGCGCCGAGCCAGTTCATGAAGCCGACCAGCATGCCGGGGTGCATCGGGCCGGTCTCGTAGATGACGCCGTAGCCGTCGCCGTCCAGATCCGCGTGCTGCCGGGAGATCCGGGTCTGCAGCCCGCCCTCCCAGGGCCGGATCTCCTCGTCGAAGGTGCCGAAGACCGCGGAGGCCGGGTGCAGCCGCAGGTGGTCGCCGATGTTCTTGTTCCGCAATCCGGAGCGGCGCAGCAGCGCCGGGGTCTGGATGGCGCCCGCGGCGACCACCACCGCACCGGCCCGCACGGTGAACTCGACGCCGTCGGCGGTGCGCGCGGTGACGCCGGTCGCCCGGCCCGCGGTGACCTCGACCCGGCGCACGTCGGCGCCGACCACCAGCCGGGCGCCGCGCTCGGCGGCATCGCGCAGCCAGGTCTTGGTCGCCGACTGCTTGGCGCCGATCCGGCAGCCGTAGCCGCAGCGGCCGCACTCGGTGCCCGCGTCGCAGGCGTCGGTGACGTTGCGCGGCAGGGTGTCCAGCTCCCAGCCGAGCGCGGTGACGCCGCGCTCGAGTACGCCGTCGCGGGCGGAGAGCGGGGAGCGCTCCGAGGTCACCGCGATCCGGCGCACCACCTCGTCCATGGCGGCGCCGTACTCGTCGCCTGCGAACTGCTCCGCGCCGAGCGCCGCCCACTCCGCGCGCACCGCGTCCGGGGTGCGCAGCGAGGTGCTCCAGTTGACGACGGTGCCGCCGCCGAGGCAGCTCCCGGCCACCAGGGTCAGCTGCCCCTCGGCGGTGGCCTGCGGGCCGGGGGAGTAGAGCGTGGTGAGGGCGTCGAGCTCGCCGTTCCCGAAGTCGGCGTCGTCGTAGTACTCGCCGCGCTCCAGCACCACCACGTCCAGCCCGGCCGCGGCGAGCCTGGCCGCGGCCGCGCCACCGCCCGCTCCGGAGCCGACCACGACGACGTCGCAGTCGAGCGTTTCGGAGCCGTTCGGGCGCAGCGGTTTCAGCGCGGGCTCGGGTGCCGTGGCCAGCGGGCCCGGCGCGGCCGGGTACCCCATCTCCTTCCACAGCGGGTTGTCACCGTGCGGGCCGGGAGTCGTGTAGTACGAGAGCAGCGCCGCCTGCTTGAGTGCCTGGAAGATCGCGCGCTTGGGGGCGAGCCGCGAATTACCGAGGCCGAGCAGCAGCCGCTCCCGCTCGGCCTGCGTGCGGGCCGAGAAGCGGCCGGGGGCGCCGCCGGTGAGCAGCGCGAGCAGCGGGGAGTCCCAGATCCCGAGCAGGGTGGCGAGCTGCCTGCCCTCCGCGGCGCGCGGATTGCGGGCAAGCAGCCGCAGCACGACGTCGGGAACGCCGAGCTCGGCGGCGGAGGGCAGGGCGTTGCCGTCACCCGGTGCGAACGTGTCGCAGATCAGCGTGAGGGCTGCGCGCTGACGTGCGGTGAGGTCCATGCGAACTCCCGGCGGTATGTGAATCGTGACTCACATGAATAGGCTGTCGCGGAACCATAGCCTGCACGACAGCCGGGAGTAAAGCAGCGAAGACCAGGAAGTTCTTCCGGAATCCCGGATTACTTCGGTGCGTCGCCGGGGGTCGCGCGGTCGCGCCAGACGTCCAGGATCTCGGTGGCGAAGGTGCTGGTCGGCAGCGGCGGGCGCTGGCCGGTCGCGACGTGCGCGGCGAGCGCGGCCAGCCGGGTCGCTGCCCGCGCGGGCCAGCCGTTGGCCAGGGTCCAGGCGTAGACGTCGTCGCCGGTGAAGGAGTGGCCGTTCTCGTGCGCGATGCTCAGCACCGCGGCGGCGTCCCTGCGGTCCTGTGCCGCAGTGAGATTCGAGGCCGGGTCGACCAGCCCGGAGAGCGTCGTCAGCGCCTCGGCCACCACCGGGTCCAGCCGGGCCGCGCCGGGGGGCGGCACCGCGGGGCCGAGCAGCCGGGGCTGCGCTGCCTGCGCCCAGGCGGCGACCTCGTCCAGGCTGTTCGGCACCACGCAGAGCGCGGTGGTGCGGCGGTCGTCGGCGATCCGGGTGAGCTCCTCCGGGGTCGGCCAGGCCGCGAGCACCGGGCCGCCGCGCCAGGTCGTGGCCGGCCTGCGCCAGGTCGCCACCAGCGCCCTTGCCTCGTCGACGAACTCGCGCAGCCACGGGTTGTCGTCGACATTCGACCGCCCCGGCGCGTAGACCAGCGGCGTCCCGCCGAAACGGCGGGATCTGCGGGCGACCCAGGCAATTCCGTCGGACAGCCCGGGGTCGTCACCGACAGCGGTCAGTGCAGTCGGGTAACGCCATCGGCCCGCGGCAGACATGGGCACCATCCTCGCATTACTGCGAGCGTCGGGTGGCGAGTGTCCGGTTCGAATGTTTCGGCGCTCAACTGGTCCAACCAGTTGACCAGAGCGGCGCCATGCGGGATGGTGGGGGAGTGGACATCACCCCGGTCGCCCGCGCCTCGGTCTCCGACGAGGTCTTCGGGCAGCTCGTCACCGAGATCCTCGCCGGGCGGCTGGCGCCCGGCGCGGCGCTGCCCGGCGAGCGGGAGCTGGCCGAGCGCTTCGGCGTGAACCGGCACGCGGTGCGCGAGGCGCTGAAGGGGGTCAGGCAGGCCGGGCTGGTCCGGATCGCGCAGGGCGGCAAGACCAGGGTGCTGGACTGGCGGGCCAGCGCCGGGCTGGACGCGCTCTCCGCGCTGGCCGAGACCGGCGCGCTGCCGCCGGTGCGGATGCTGCGCGATATCGCCGAGATGCGCCGCAGCGTCGCGGCGGACGCCGCCCGGCTCTGCGCCGAGCGCGCCACCCCCGAGCAGCGGGCCGCCGTCACCGCGGCCGCCGAGCGCTACCCGGCCGCCACCGACCGGCCGGTCGACGCCACCGCGGCCGACCTGGACTTCTGGACCGCCGTGATCGACGGCTCCGGCAATATCGCCTACCGGCTCGGGCTGAACACCCTGGTCGCGGGGTTCGGCGCGATCGGCTGGCCGGTGATCGCCGACCTCGGGCTCTTCATGGAGTACGTGGACCGCGCTGCGCACGCCGAGCTGGCCCGCCGGATCGCGGCCGCCGACGCGGAGGGTGCGCACGCGCTCGCCACCGAGCTGCTCGGCCGGATGGTGGCGCTGCTCGCGGGCGGGGTCGAGGAGTAGCGATGTTCGACCTGATCCTGCACGCCATCCCGGTCTTCGTGCTCTGCCTCGCCCTGGAGGCCGCCTCGTTCCGCTTCCTGCCGGACGAGGAGACGCTCGGCTACGAATTCCGCGATGCCAGAACCAGTATCGGCATGGGGCTCGGCAGCGTGGTGGTGAACGCGGGCTGGAAGCTGGCGCTGGTCGCCGTGCTCGCCGCCGCGTACACGGTGTCGCCGCTGCACCTGCCCGCCGACACCTGGTGGTTCTGGGCGCTGCTCTTCCTCGCCGACGACCTCGCCTTCTACTGGTACCACCGCACGCACCACACCGTCCGCGTGCTCTGGGCCAGCCACGTCGTGCACCACTCCAGCCGGTTCTTCAACCTGTCGACCGCGCTGCGCCAGCCCTGGACGCCGTTCACCGCCATGCCCTTCTGGCTGCCTCTCGCGCTGCTCGGCTTCCCGCCGTGGGCCATCCTGCTGCAGCAGTCGGTGAGCCTGCTCTACCAGTTCTTCCTGCACACCGAGCGGGTCGGGAAGCTCTGGGCCCCGGTCGAGTTCGTCTGCAACACCCCCTCGCACCACCGGGTGCACCACGGCGCGAACCCGGAGTACCTGGACCGCAACTACGGCGGCATCCTCATCGTCTGGGACCGGCTCTTCGGCACCTTCGAGCCGGAGCTGGCCCGGGTGCGGTACGGGCTCACCACGAATATCGCCACCTTCAACCCGGTGCGGGTCGCCACCCACGAGTTCGCCGCCATCTGGCGGGATGTGCGCGGGGCGGCGTGCTGGCGGGATCGGTGGGGGTTCGTGGCGCGCGGGCCGGGGTGGCGGCCGGCGGGTCAGTAGGCGAAGCGGGCGACGGCGCGGCCGACGGCCGCGCCCATGGCGGGGCTGCCGGTGTGGCCGGAGTCGTCGATGACGTGCAGGCGGGCGTCGGGCCAGGCTCCGGCCAGTTCCCAGGCGGTATCCAGCGGGCCGGAGAGGTCGAGGCGGCCGTGCACCAGCTCGCCGGGGATGCCTGCGAGTTTTCCGGCTTCGCGCAGCAGTACTCCTTCGTCGAGCCAGGCGGCGTTGGCGAAGTAGTGCGTGCAGATGCGGACCATGGTGAGTTTGGCGGTCTCCGGCTTGGCGCTGTATTGGCCGGGGCTGCCGAGGGATTCGTGCGCGATGACGGCGTCCTCCCAGCGGCACCACTCGGTGGCGGCGCGGCGGCGGACGTCGGGGTCCGGGTGTTCCAGCAGCAGTCGGTAGCCCTCGACCGAGTCGTCCGCATCGGGGACGACGGCGCGGAAGCGCTCCCACTCGGCGGGGAGCAGGCGGGCGAGGCCCTTGTACAGCCAGTCGATCTCGTAGCGACGGGTGGTCGTCACCCCGACCAGCACGATGCCGGTGACCCGCTCCGGGAAGCGCTCGGCGTAGGCGAGGATCAGGGTCGAGCCCCAGGAGCCGCCGAAGAGCAGCCAGCGCTCGATGCCGAGGTGCTCGCGGAGCCGCTCCATGTCGGCGATCAGGTGCTCGGTGGTGTTCACCGCCATGTCGGTGGCGGGGTCGGCCGCGCTCGGCGTGCTCCGGCCGCAGCCGCGCTGGTCGAACTGGACGATGCGGAAGATGTTCGGGTCGAACGTCTTCCGCGGTCCGGGGCTGCTGCCGCTGCCGGGGCCGCCGTGTACCACCAGTGCCGCGCGGCCGTCCGGGTTGCCGCTGGTGCACCAGTAGACATGGTTGTCGTCGCCGACCTCCAGCAGGCCGTCGGCGTAGGGGTCGATCGGGGGGAAGGGGGTCACGGTGCTCGACGGTAGTCAACCGTCGGGTACGGCCTGGGTTCAGCCGCGCGCGGCGTCGACGGCGGCGCGGGCGTTCACCCGGCCGTGGCCGTACCAGGGGCTGTGGCCGGTGGCGTCGTAGTTCCCGTTCGCCTCGTCTATCCGGTCGGCGGTGCGCTGCAGGATGTCCCGCACCTGGGCGCGGGTGAGGCCGGGGTTCGCGGCCAGGACGAGGGCGGCGGTGCCCGCGACGCCGGGGGCGGCGCTGGAGGTGCCGCCGAACTCGGCGGTGTAGTCGCCCGCGGCGTCGCCGAGTGCCGGATTGCCGGGGTTGTAGCCGTTGCGGCCGCGGCGGTCGACGGTCCAGATGCCCGGGGTGAGCGGCGCCGGGTGGTGGAAGGGGGCGTGTTCGAAGTCGTTGCTGGGGAAGGCGACGGCCACCGCGGCGCCGGTGTCGCTGTACACGCTGCGGGTGCCGGTGTCGTTGCAGGCGGCCGCCGCTAGCACCGCCGGGTGGGCGGCGTAGCCGTCGTTGTCGGCGGGCTCGTTGCCGTTGCCCGCGGCGAACACGATCACGCAGCCTTTGCCGCCGCGGCCGCTGGTCGCCGCGTACTCCAGGGCCAGCCTGGTGCTCGCCGGGATCGGGACGACCCGCTGGTGCGCCGGGTCGGCGGGGCGGTACCAGGCGCCGTCCGCCGGGCCCCAGCTGCAGGAGATCACGTCGGCGCCGTGGTCGGCGGCCCACTGGAAGGCGCGGGCCTCCGCCTGCGAGCCGAGTCCGGAGGCGAGCCGGATCGGCAGTAGCGTGGCCTCCGGCGCCACCCCCGACGCGCCCGCGCTGCCCGCCGCGACGGCGACCCCGGCGCAGGCGGTGCCGTGGTTGTCGCCGTTGTCGGGGCCGGTGCCGTTCTGGTCCTTCGGGCGCGGGTCGTCGGTGCCCGCGGTGACGTCGCGCGGGGCGACCACCCGGCCCGCGAACTCCGGGTGATCGATGTCGATGCCGTCGTCGATCACCGCGACGGTGCTTCCGGCGCCGCGCGTGACTGCGTGCGCCGCCTCGACGTTCGCGTGCGCGTTCACCGGCGTCCCGCCGACGGTGGTGGCGCGCAGGTGCCACTGCTGCGGGGCGATGGTCTTGCGGGCGCGGCGCCGGATCAGCTCCGGGTGGCTGTACTCGACGTCGGGGCGGGCGAGGAGTTCGGCGGCGATCGTGAAAACGCGCTGACCGGTGCGTTCGGGAGCGGCGGTGAAGTAGGCGTTGGCGGCGTAGCCGACCTGTTCGCGAATGCTCAGCCCGGCGTCGGCGAGCACCGCGCGGCAGTGCGCGGGGTCGGCGTCGTCGGTGAACTTGACGAAGAGGTTCTCGGTGTAGAGGACCGGTTCGCCGGTGGCCGGGTCGGCCAGCACCCGCCCGGCGAACCGGATCTCGGGTGCGGCGTCCAGCGCCGGGATCCGCTCGGCGATCGATTGCCCGGGCGGTAGCCGGTACACCTCGACGCCCACCTCGGGATGGGCCTGCACGAGGACGGCGCCTGCGAGCAGGTCGCGCAGCGGCAGCGGGACCGAACCGCGCTGCCGCGGCACCGCGGGCCCGGCGGCCGCGCGCACCACGAGCAGGTCGTCGCTCGGCTCGAAGGTGCTGCCCGGCTCGTCTGCCCGGCCGAAATACGCAGTGGGCACCGTCTTCTCCTCCGTTCGGGGAACAGGATCTCGACGGTAGTGCCCGCGTTCGTTTTCCCCCACTGGAATGTATAGCGCGAGGTGGGGCTTGCGGCAAGGCCCCGGTGCGGGGTCAGAATCGCTCTCCGGCCGCCGGACGGCGGCCGGAGAGGAGGGCACGATGCGGGTTCTGATCTCGACGATCGGGTCGCGGGGCGAGGTGCAGCCGGTGGTGGCGCTGGCGCGGGAGCTCGCGGCGGGCGGGCACGAGGCGGTGGTGGTGGGGCCGCCCGACTTCCGCGGGTGGGCCGAGGGGCTCGGGGTCGACTATCGGCCGGTCGGGCCGGAGTTGCGCGGGACCGCGCGGCAGGGTTCCGGGCCGCCGCCGAGCGAGGAGCAGCGGCTGGCCATGATCGCGGGCACCGTCGACGCGCAGTTCGACGCGCTGCTGCCGGTGGCGCAGGGGTGCGGGGCCGTCGTCGGCGGTGGGGCGCTGGCCATCGCGGCGGGGTCGGTGGCGGAGTTCGTCGGCGCTTGCTACTCGTACGCGGCGTTCGCGCCGGTGACCCTGCCGTCCGCCCGGCACGCGCCGCCTGCGTTCCGCGGGGTCGAGGCGGGGACGTGGGAGCAGGATGCCGCGCGCTGGAACCTGCTCTGGGCCGCGCCGCTGAACGCCCGCCGGGCGGCGCTCGGACTCGCCCCGGTCGCGGAGGTCAGGGAGCACCTGTTCACCGCGAGCCCGCTGCTCGCCGCCGACCCGGTGCTGGCCCCGTGGCCGGAGCCGGGCGGTGCGGTCCGGCAGACCGGGGCCTGGCTGCTCTCGGATCCGCGGCCCCTGCCCGCCGCGGTGCTCGCCTTCCTCGACGCCGATGCGCCGCCGGTCTTCGCGGGGTTCGGCAGCATGCCCGAGCCGGGCGGTGCCGCCGCGGCCCTGCTCGCCGCCGCCCGCGCTCTCGGCAGGCGGCTGATCGTCTCGTCCGGCTGGTCCGGATTCACCGTCGACGCACCGGATTGCCTGGTCGTCGGCGAGCTCGACCTCCGGCAGTTGTTCCCCCGCGTGGCCGCCGTCGTGCACCACGGTGGCGCGGGCACCACGACCACCGCCGCCGCGGCCGGGGTCCCGCAGGTGGTGCTCCCGCAGATGTTCGACCAGTTCTACTTCGCCGACCGCGTCGCGGCGCTCGGCCTCGGTTCTTCGTACCGCGAACCCCCACAGCCCGATTCGCTCACCACCGCCCTGGCCGCCGCCCTCGACGCCACCACCCGCGCAGGGGACGTCGCCCGCGAGATCCGCCACGACGGCGTCCGGCTCGCGGCCGAACTGATCACCGCGAGCTGAACCGGCCCAACTGCCCGTAGGGCACCAGGTACTCCCGATCGACCCGGCTCCGCCACCCCGCGTCGGTCGGCTCCAGCGCTCCACCCGCGGGATCCTTCGGCCACGGCTCCCGCAGGTGGATCTGGATGTCGTCCTGCAGAATCCGCACCAGCTCCATCGCGAACTCCGCGGCCGTGTCGCTGCCCGGCTCGGTCGGGTCGAGCGCCGCGCTGGTACCCACCTCCCGCACGGTGATGCTCACCCACCCGTCCGGCTCCGGCCGCCCGGTCTGCTCCCCGAATCTCCGCCACTCCGCGTCGTACGCAGAGCCGACCTCGGTCGGAAATCCCGTCGAGTGCTCGATATCGGCGGCAACCAGCCGCGCCCCGCGAACGGCTTCGTCTATGTCCACGGCCTCATCCTTCCAGGACGGTCACGGGACCGAACATTCGTTGAGCGGGGTGATATAGATCGTGCCGTCCGGTGCCGTGTGCAAGGCGTCGACATGAAGAACATCCCCGCGATTCCACCAGTACTTGCCGCTGGAGTAGCGGGGCTGACCGAAATGCAGCATGTCGTCCTTCGTGGCGCTCTGCAACTTCGTGATCGGTTTGCCGTTCACGAACAACTGCCACTCGTACTTGCCCGGGCGATGGCTGAGGTCCGTGATGAACCACCACCAGGTGTAGTAGCCGATGGGGTCACCATCAGCCGGTCTGATTTCGGATTTGATCGAGCCGTACTGCGTTCCCGCCTGGTAGTCGATGCATGGTGGCGGTGCCGCGGTCGCTGGCGCCGCCACGGCAAACTGTCCCATTGTGCCGAGTGCCGCGACGGCTATCGTCAAGATCATGCGCTTGCCGTACGTGAGCGACCTCTGATAAGTGGTCATACCGTTTCCCTCCCCTGGGATCACACGATCGCTGCAACTCCCCCCGGTGCCACTGAGCATCCCGGTCATTGCCGATCACTTGGTTGGACGCACTCATCCGAGGTTCGGTTCCCGTCATCGAGCGGTGTACGAACGGCGCTGCTTCACTGCGTGTTTGCGGTGGCGGATGGCGGGTTGGCGGGGGAGGGTTCCGGGGGACCCCAGCGGAGGGGGCCTTCGGGGCGGGTGACGACTTCGGTGACGGTGAAGTCGATCGAGGACTGGGCGCCGGGGGCGAAGGTGGCGGGGTCGGTGTTGATGGTGGCGGTGCCGGTGAGCTGGAGGGTGCCGCCGGTGGTCCAGTCGGGGATGAGGAGGCCGCAGCGGGGCTGGGTGACCAGGTTGCCGAGGGTCATGAACATGGAGTTGCCGCTGTAGTCGGGCCAGCGGAGCAGGGTGCGGGAGATGGCCTGCAGGAAGCCGGGGTTGCCGCCGCGGTGGGAGGCGTCGGCGCGGCCGGCGGGGTCGGTGCTGGCGATGAAGAAGGTGTCGGCGGCGGTGATGGTGGCGAGCACGGCGGGGTCGAGGTCGGGGCGGCGGTGGGCCGGGGGCGGCGGGGTGGGGTGGTGGGCGATCGGGTCGCGGCGGGCGATGTATTTGGGGCAGTTGCTGTAGACCTGCTCGGTCGTGATCCGCAGGCCGGGGCCGTGCGGCTCGGCGATGCCGTTGACGCGCATGCGCCTGCGGCGCTGCGGTTGCAGGGCGATCAGCCCGATCGGGGCCGCGGTGGTGAGCGCGGCCGCGATCGGGTCGTCCGGGTCCGGGCGGGTGTCGATCAGGAGGGTGCGCTCGTCGGCGGCGTGTGCGAAGCCGGGTGGGCCGGTGAGCATGCTCGCCCACACGGCGCCGTCCGGGGCGGTGGCGGCGAGGACGAGGAAACGCTGCGCCGCCAGGAAATCGGCGGCTACGGCGGGGAGGTCGGTGCGGACGGAGCGGCCGACGTGCTCGGCCGTCTCCGCCTGGCCCATGGCCCGCTGGACGGCCAGCTCGCCGGGGTGGAAGAGCATCAGAAGAACCCGCAGGTGGGGGCGGAACCGGCGGGCGCGGGGGCATTTTCGGCGCCGGTGGGCGCGTACACCTCCAACCGGATGCCGTCGGGGTCGGTGAAGAACAGCCCGCCCGAGGCGGTGCCCTCCCCGTGCGCGACGACCCCGTCGTGCACCCAGCGGACCCCGAGCTCGCGCAGCGCCGACTCCACCGTGCGCACCTCGTCGATATCGGCGACCTGGAAGGAGAGGTGGTGCAGCCCCGGCGTCGCCGTGGAGAACTCGCCGTCCGACTGCTGCCACAGGGTCAGCACCAGTTTTCCGTCGGCGCCGAGGAAGGCCCAGCGCTGGGCGCCGTCGGTCTCGGCCGAGAGCTGCTCGAAACCGAGTGCGTGGCGGTAGAAGTCGACCGAGCGGGCCAGGTCCGAGACGTTCAGGCCGACGTGGCCGGTGGCGAGCTGCATGAGTCCTCCTGCGTTGCGTAACCGTCTATTGCAATTACGACGGTAGACCGGGCGGCCTCCGCCCGTCAACCGTTGAAACTGGTTTAGCAGGTTAGGAGATACCATCGGGTGTGCCCGATCCGCGCCCGCACCTCGGCGAACCCCTCGCGCTCGACCTGCTGAACACCAGGTGGAACGGTGCGGGCGGCCCGCAGGACCTGCTCGCCGACGTCGACGGGCTGGCCATCTGGCTCGGTGCCGCCGGACTGGCCGAGCGGGTCGCCGCCGACCCCGCGACGCTCGCCGCGCTGCGCCGCGCGCGGGACGCCGTCCACGACACCGTCACCACCGGCGGCCGGGACGCGCTCAACGCCGTGCTGGCGCACGGGCGGATTCGGCGTTCGCTCACCGCGGCGGGGCCGGTGGCCGAGCCCGACATCGCCGACCCGGCCGAACTCCCCGGCTGGCTCGCCGCCGCCGACCTGCTCGACCTGCTCGACCGCGGCGCCGACCGCATCCGGCAGTGCGCGCACCCGGACTGCGTCCTGTTCTTCTACGACACCTCCCGCAACGGCACCAGGCGCTGGCACTCCATGGCCGCCTGCGGCAACCGCACCAAGGCCGCCCGGCACTACGCCCGCCGCAGCTGAACTGCTACCTTGAACGTCGTTCAAGTCAGGGTGTGAAGGGTGTGTGCGCCGTGGAGGGTGTCGAGGAATCCCGCAGGCCGAGGTTTCGGGTGCCGGCTCGGGACATGGCGCGGATCGCGGTGTTCGCGGCGCTCATCGCCGCGCTCGGGCTGCCGGGGGCGATCACGGTCGGGTTCAGCGGGGTGCCGATCACGCTGCAGACGCTGGGCGTGATCCTGGCCGGGGCGGTGCTCGGGTGGCGCAACGGCACCGCGGCGGTGCTGGTGTTCCTCGCGCTGACCATGATCGGGTTGCCGCTGCTCTCCGGGGGGCGCACCGGGCTCACCGCGCTGGCCGGGCCGAGCGCGGGGTACCTGATCGGGTGGGTGCCGGGAGTGTTCGTGATCGGGCTGCTCACCGCGCGGATCCTGCCCAGGTACCCGATCGCGCTGGGGTTGCTGATCAACGCGCTCGGCGGGATCGGGGTCATCTACCTGTTCGGCACGCTCGGGTTGCTGGTGCGGACCGATCTCGGGGTGTGGGCGGCGATCACCAGCAACGGGCCGTTCCTGCCCGGTGACATCGCCAAGGTCGTGGTGGCGGCGGTGGTGGCGAAGGGTGTGCATCGGGCTTATCCCGGGTTGATCCGTGGGTGAGGTCGGCGCGGTGGCTCCTGGTGTGCTCGGTGGCGCTCCGGACGATCCGGCCGTGCGGGTGGGCGGGCAGCGGTGGAGTTACCGCGATCTGGAGCGCGCGATCGGCGAGTGGAACGCGCGGTATCGCGAAGTGGACTGCTACGACGCTTCGGAGCTGGGGTCGGCGGAGGCGCTGATCGCGGTCTGCGCGGCGGCGCGGCGCGGGATTCCGGTGCGGGTGGAGAATCCCGATGCCCGTCCGGAGCGTGCCGAGATTCCGCCCGGTGCGTTTCTGTTGGTCGCGACTTCCGGCTCGACCGGACGCCCGCGCCCGCTGGCCCGGACCGCCGCCTCCTGGTACGACAGCTTCCCGGACTTCTCCGCGCTCACCGGGATCACCGCGGCCGACCGGGTGCTGCTCACCGGGCCGCCGCACGCCACCATGCACCTCTTCGGCGCGCTGCACGCGCTGTGGGCGGGGGCCTGCGTCACCGACGAGCCCGGCGACGCGACCGTGGTGCACGCGGTGCCCGCGGTGCTGCGCGAGGTCGTGCGCGCGGCGCCGGAGCTCCGCACCGCGGTGCTCGCCGGGATCGCGCCCGACCCCGGTGCGCTGGCGGTGGCCGGGCACCTCGCCGTGGTCGAGTACTACGGCTCCGCCGAGATCTCGCTCGTCGCGGCGCGGCGGATCGACGTCGCTGCCGCCGAGACGTCGCCGATTATCGAGGGCCCTGCCGGGGGGCCGCCGACGATCGGGCCCGCTGCCGGGCCGTCGCCGACGATCGAGCGCCTTGCCGGGGCGTCGCCGACCGTCGGGCGCCCTGCGGGGGCGTCGCCGGACGCGTGGGGGCGACGTGACGACGCGGGCGGGGGACCGGCGGGGCCAACCGGACCTCTGCGGTTGTTCCCCGGGGTCGAGGCGGAGATCAGGGATGGACTGCTGTTCGTCCGGACCCCGTACGCGGTGCTGGGGGCACCGGAGTGGTCCGGCGTCGGCGACCTGGCCGAGCTGGGGGCGGACGGTCAGCTCAGGGTGCGGGGGCGCGGGGACTGCGCGATCAATGTGGGCGGCACGCTCGTGGTGGCCGAGGATGTGGAGCAGGCGCTCGCCGCGGTGCCGGGGGTGCGGGCGGTGGCGGTCGTCGGCGCCCCGCATTCGGTGTTCGGCTCCATCGTGACGGCGGCGGTCGAGCTGCACCCGGACACCGAGCTGGCCGCGGTGCGGGCGCGCGCCCGCCTGGTGCTGAGCCGGGAGGCGGTCCCGCGCCGCTGGGTGCCGATGCCGCGGCTGCCGCGCACCGCCGCGGGCAAGGTGGCGCGGGGCGCGCTGAGAGACTTGCTGGTATGAGCGCTGTCCTGGTCGCGCCGCGGCGCACCCCGATCGGCAATGCCGGGCACGGGTTCGCCGGGCACACCGTCACCGAGCTGGCCGCGCCGGTGCTGCGCGAGGTCGCGGCGGCGGTGCGCGGGGCGGGGATCACCGCCGAGATCGACGACGTGGTGCTCGGTAACTGCCTCGGCCCCGGCGGCGACCCGGCGCGGATCGCGGCGCTCGCGGCCGGGCTCGGCACCGCCGTCCCCGGCGTCACCGTCGACCGGCAGTGCGGCTCCGGGCTGGATGCCGTCATGCAGGCCGCGCTGCGCGTCGAGTCCGGCGCGGACACGCTGATCCTGGCCGGTGGGGTCGAGTCTGCGAGCACCGCGCCGCTGCGGTTCTGGCCGGGAGCGGAGCCGGTCCGCTACACCCGCGCCCCGTTCGCCCCGCCCGGCTTCCCCGACCCCGACATGGGCCCGGCCGCCGACGCGCTCGCCGCGGCCCGCGGCATCTCCCGCGACCGGCAGGACGCCTACGCCCTGCGCTCGCACACCCGCGCCGCCGCCGCCGACTTCACGGCCGAGATCGTCCCGGTGGACGGCGTCGAGCGGGACGAGCGCATCCGCGCCGGGCTCACCGCGGCCAGATTGGCCCGGCTGCGGCCGAGCTTCGGCGTCGGCGGCACCGCGACAGCGGGCAACTCCTGCGGCATCTCCGACGGTGCCGCCGCGCTCGCCGTGCTGGACGAGGCGGACGCCGCGGGGCTGCCCGCGCTCCGGGTGCGCGGCGCCGCGGTCGCCGGCTCGGACCCGGCGCTGCCCGGGCTCGGCCCGGTCCCCGCGATCAGGAAGCTGCTGCGCCGCACCGGTGTCGGAGTCGGGGAGATCGGCATCGTGGAGATCACCGAGGCGTTCGCGTCGGTGGTGCTCGCGGTCGCCGACGAGCTCGGGCTGGACGAGGAGCGGATCTGTCCGGAGGGCGGCGCCATCGCCATGGGCCACCCGTGGGGCGCCTCCGGTGCGGTGCTGCTGGTCCGGCTGGCGAGCCAGATGCTCCGCCCGGGCGGCCCCGCGCTCGGCCTCGCCGCCTGCGCCATCGGCGGGGGGCAGGGGATCGCGCTGCTGGTGGAGCGGGTGGCATGAGCGCAGGGGGCGCAGCGTGAGCGAGATCGTTTTCAGCGGGGTGCGGCACGGGTACGGCGAGCGCGCCGTGCTGCGCGGTATCGATCTGCGGCTCACCGAGCGGCGGATCGGGGTGATCGGCGCGAACGGGTCGGGCAAGTCGACGCTGGCCAGGATGATCAACGGGCTGCTCACCCCGGACGCGGGCACCGTCACCGTCGACGGGCTGGACGTGGCGCGCAAGGGCGGGCAGGTGCGGCGCCGGGTCGGCTTCGTCTTCACCGACCCGGACACCCAGATCATCATGCCGACGGTCGCCGAGGACCTCGCCTTCTCGCTGCGCCGCAGCGGGCTCGGCAAGGCGGAGATCGCCGAGCGGGTGCGCGAGATCCTGGTCCGGTTCGGCCTGCACGAGCACGGCGACCACCCCTCGCACCTGCTCTCCGGCGGGCAGAAGCAGCTGCTCGCGCTCGGCGCGGTGCTCATCCGCCGCCCGGAGGTGATCGTCGCCGACGAGCCGACCACCCTGCTCGACCTGCGCAACACCGGGATCGTCGCCGCCGCCCTCGATGCGGTGGACCAGCAGGTCATCGTGGTGACCCACCAGCTCTCGCTGCTCACCGGCTTCGACCGGGTGGTGGTGATCGACGAGGGCGCGGTGGCGTTCGACGGCCCGCCGGCGGCCGCGATCCCGGCCTATCGGGAGCTGATCGGATGATCGGGCTCTACCGGCCGGGCACCTCCCCGCTGCACCGGCTGCCCGCCGGGGTGAAGCTGGTGCTGCTGCTGGTGAGCATCGTCGCGGCCACCGTTCTCGTGCGGACGCCCGCGCAGGTCGCCATTGCCGGTGCGGTGGTGGTGGCGCTGTACGCGGTGGCCCGGATTCCGGTGCGGGTGGCGCTGGCGCAGCTGCGGCCGGTGTTCTGGATGCTGCTGCTGATCGCGGTGTTCCAGGTGCTCATCACCTCGCCCGCGCGGGCCGCTGTCGTGTGCGGGGTGCTGCTCGTTTCGGTGGCGCTGGCCGCGCTGGTCACGCTGACCACGCGGGTGACCGCCGTGCTGGACGCGGTGACCAGCGGGCTCGCGCCCCTGCACCGGGTCGGGGTGGACACCGAGCGGCTCGGGCTGCTGCTCGCGCTGGCCATCCGGTGCGTGCCGCTGCTCGCCGGGATCGTGCACGACGTCGCCGAGGCGCGGCGGGCGCGCGGGCTGGAGTGGTCGATGACCGCGCTGGTGACGCCGGTGCTGGTGCGCGCGCTGCGCACCGCCGACGCCATGGGGGAGGCGCTCGTTGCGCGCGGGGTCGACGATGACTGAGCTGCTCGCCGCGCGGATCTTCCTGGCGGGGGCGGTGCGGCCGGACGCGGTGGCGGTGCGGGGCGCGGGGGAGGAGGTGGTGTTCCGCGAATTCTTGCACCGGGTGCGGAGTTTTTCGAACGCACTCTCCGGAATGCGGCGGGTGGCGGTGCTGCCCACCTCGGATGTGGAGTCGCTGGTCGCCGTCGTCGGCGCGATGCACGCGGGCGTGAGCGTCGTCCTCCTGCACCGCCACCTCCCCCCGGCCCACCTCGCCCACGCCCTCGCCCTCACCGGCCCCGGCGCCCTCGTCGCCGCGGCATCCCAGCACCGCCGCCTCCGGCGCATGGGCTACGAGGGACAAATCCACACCGCCGCCTCGC
The DNA here is from genome assembly GCF_042669725.1 of Nocardia sp. NPDC057227. Classification (NCBI taxonomy): domain Bacteria; kingdom Bacillati; phylum Actinomycetota; class Actinomycetes; order Mycobacteriales; family Nocardiaceae; genus Nocardia; species Nocardia sp. NPDC057227. Next base: position 108,465 of record NZ_JBHUXA010000017.1, read on the forward strand.
TACCCGAGCAGACCTCGCCCCCCGCCGCCCCGCTACCCGAACAGACCTCGCCCCCCGCCCCGGAGACCGAACTCCTCGTCGGCCTCACCTCCGGCACCACCGGCACCCCCAAACTCTTCGTCCGCGACCAGCGCTCCTGGTCCACCACCCTCGACCGCTCCGACAGCACCTTCCCCATCGCCCCCGGCGACACCGTTTCCACCCCGGGCACCCTCGACCACACCCACTTCCTCTACGGCGCCCTGCACGCCCTCACCCGCGGCGCCACCGCCGACCTCCGCCCGGCGCTCACCGCGCTGGAAGCGGGCGCGACCCACCTGTACACCGTCCCCGCCATCGCCGTGGACATCGTGCGCTCCGGCAGCGGCCCCTTCCCGGCCGTCCGCCAGGTCCTCTCCTCGGCCGCCCGCTGGCCCCGCACCGCCCGCGCGGCCCTGCGGAGTGTCCTCCCGAACGCCGAGATCACCCACTTCTACGGCGCCTCCGAACTCAGCTTCGTCGCCGCCGACCACGGCCTCGGCGCCCCGGACGACACCGCCGCGGGCGAACTCTTCGACGGCGTCGACGCCGAGATCCGCGACGGCCTCGTGCACATCCGCAGCGACATGCTCTTCACCGGCTACCTCACCGAGCACGGCATCACCGGCGGGCCGGACGACGGCTGGTGCACCGTCGGCGACCGCGGCGCGCTGCACAGCCGTCACCTGCACCTGCACGGCCGCGCGAGCGAGATGCTGATCCGCGGCGGCCTCAATGTCGAACCGGCCGAGGTCGAGTCGGCGCTCACCGCGCTGCCCGGCGTCCTCGAGGCCGCCTGCGTCGCCCTGCCCGACCCGCGCATGGGCGAGGTCCCCGCCGCCGCGATCGTGGTCACCGCGGACGCCCCCGCCGCGGCCGAGCTCCGCGCCCGCCTCCGCGAAACCCTCCCGGCCCCGGCCGTTCCGGTCCGCATCCTGCGCCTGCCCGCCCTCCCGCGCACCCCGCGCGGCAAGGTCGACCGCGCCGCCGTCCGCGTCCTGCTGGCCGCCGCGCTCGATTGAACGCGGCACGCGGTAGTTTCGTTCTCGGGAACCGTCACGAGAAGGAGACGACAGTGAAAACCAGACTCAACTGCCCCTGCGGCGAGACCATCGCGGGAACCGACGAGGACGAGCTGGTGACCAAGACCCAGGTGCACCTGAAGGAGAACCACCCCGGCCACGAGTACTCCAGGGAAGAGATCCTCTTCATCGCGTACTGACCGGGGCCGCCGCGTGCCCCGCTCCGCCGCGCATTCCGCCGCACCGAAAGGTGGTACCGCCGTACTATGACGCGGCACCCGGCCGCGGTCCGGTGGGGTGTGCGGCGGAGAGGGGTATGTGCGTGAGGTCGAGACTGTTGGCGATCGCGGCGGGCGCGGCCGTTCTGCTGACCGGCTGCGGCAGCTCCGCATCCGACCCGGCGCTGGTGAGTTCGCCGACCCCCGCGCTCGGCGGCGGCTTCGGCGGGATCCCGGCCGCGGGCACGCACGACCCGGGGGACGTGGTCACCGATCCGGCGTCCGGGCTGCGCATCGCCATCACCAGGGTGGAGGCGGTCTCCAGCATCTCCGGCACCGTCACCGTGCTGCACTTCCGCTTCGAGAACCCGGGGCGTGACCCGCTGCCCGCGCGCGGCTGGACCGCCCCGGTGCTCACCTACGGCCCGTCGGACATGCCCGCGGCGCACGTGGTCTCGGTCTCCGAGGGGTACGGCGCCGAGGTGCCCGGCGCACTCGCGCCGGGCACCGGCCAGGAATTGAAGCACGCCTACCGGGTGAACCGGGGCGATCTGACGTCGGCCCGGGTGAGCGCAGGCGCCGTGATCTGGGACGGCGACTTCACCCGCTGACCGCGGTCAGATGACGCTGCCGACGTCCTGCGCGACCAGGTTGTCCAGCGCCCGCTCGGCGACGGCCGCGATGGTCATCGACGGGTTGCAGGCGGCGGTGTTGCCCGGCATGAGGGCGCCGTCAAGCACGTAGAGCCCGCGCTGGCCGAGCACCCGGCCGTTCAGATCGCAGACCGACCCCATGCTCGCGCCGCCGAGCGGGTGCCAGGTGGACGGGAATACCAGGTTGGTGTCGATCAGCAGGCCGTCCGGCCCGGCGATCTTCTGCGCGGCCGGGCCGATGTGGCCGGTCTGCACGACGCTGTCGCCCTCGTGCGGCCAGCGCAGCACCGCGTCGTCCTTGGCGCTGTCGTAGACGAACCGGCCGCGCCCGGCGCTCGCGCCGTAGCCGACCATCACGGTGCTCTGCGCGTTCAGCGAGAGCGGCGGGATGGAGGCCTGGATGAGGGTGTGCGCGTGCTGCGGGTCGGCCCAGTTCTTGCTGCCGAAGACCACCGGGCCGCCCTGCGGCGCACCGAATTCCGCGGAGGGGTCGGTCCACAGGTAGATCCGGTCGGCGTTGCTGCCCCAGTTGCCGCCGAGCTCGTCCGGCAGATCCGGGATCAGCCCCTTGGCGCCCGCCCGCATGAGCAGCCGGGTGGTGTTCATGGTGCCCGCCGCCATGATCAGCGTGGTGGTGGTGAGGATCTTCTGCTCCTGCACCGCGCCGGTGCTGTCCAGGCGCTGCACGTGCACGGTCCAGCGGCCGTCGCCCGCCCGCTCGACCTCGGTGACCTCGTGCAGCGTTCGCACGTCCACCAGCCCGGTGGCCTCGGCCTGGGCGATGTAGGTGACGTCGACGGTGTGCTTGCCGCCGTTGTTCACGCCCATCGCGCCGTCGCCGTTGGTGTAGGAGGCCTTCATCTCGCCGCGGTGCTCGGCCATCGCGAAGTCCCAGTCGATCGGCATCGGGATCTTCGACACCGGAAGCCCGGCGCGCGCGGCCCGCTCGGCGAAGACCCGGGCCGCGCGGTAGTTCTCGGTGGCGACGAGTTCGTCCGGAGCCACGGCGAGCCCGAGCATCTTCGCGACCCGCGGGTAGTGCACCCGGTCCATCCGCGCCCAGTCCAGCTCCTGCGGGAACCAGGTGTTGAAGACCGCCTCGTCCGGCTGCAGCGACATGCCCTGGTAGACCAGCGAGCCGCCGCCGAGCCCGGCCGCGCAGAGCGCCGTCATGTTCTCGCCGACCACCGCCTCCACCAGGCCGGTGTACGGCTCGAAGACCAGCGGGGTGCCGAAGAGGTTCGGGCTGGAGCGGTACCAGAGCACCCGCTTGTCCAGGTTCGACGCCCGCGGGAAGGTCTCCGCGTTCGGGCCGGTCGGCCAGCGCAGGCCGCGCTCGAGCACGGTGACCGGCACCCCGGCCTGCGCGAGCCGCAGGGCGCTCACCCCGCCGCCGAACCCGGAGCCGACCACGACCACCCGGTGCTCTTCCCGGGTGAGCGGCACACCGTTGACCCGGGCGGCGATCGGGGCGGCGATCGACCCGGCACCGGCGAGCACGGCGCCCGCGGCGACGGCCCCGGTCAACAGCGACCGGCGCGAGATTGCTGACATGTCCCACCTTCGGGATGTGGAGTTGAACCGGACAGTGTTGTCCGGTAGCCGAAGTCTGGGCGAGCGCTCCTGTCGCGTCAATCGGACCGGCCGGACGCCGATCGGCCGAGCCGCGCGGTGTCCGCGCGCCCGGCGATCACCGGCGGTGCGTCTGCGCAGGGCGGAACCCTCCGGAAAGCGTGCACGCGGGAATGATAACCCGGTTATCGAGAGGTTGACCGAAAAGGTGCAGAAATGTCTCGCTACAGGAAGCGGCGGATCGGCTGCACCGCGAACTCCCTGGCCCGCTGCGCCGCGGAGCGCCGCTTCCAACGCCCCTCGCGGATCCGCGCGGACTTCGCGACGTCCTCGTCGAAGTGCCCGTCCAGGGTGGCGCAGAACTCCGGGTCGAGCACCGCGAGCATGACCTCTTCGTCGTGGTCCAGCGAGCGCCGGTTGAAGTTGGTCGAGCCGACCAGGCTGGCGATCCCGTCCACCGTGATGATCTTGGCGTGCATCATCGTCGGCTGGTACTGGTGGATGACGACGCCGCACTCCAGCAGGTCCTCGTAGAAGTGCTGGCCGGCCAGCTGGCAGACGCGCTTGTCGGTGTGCGGGCCGGGCAGCAGGATCTCCACCTCCACCCCGCGCCGCGCGGCGGCGCAGAGCAGCTCGATGAAGTAGGCGTCCGGCGCGAAGTAGGCCGTCGCGAGCCGGAACCGGATCTCGGCGGATTCGATCATCACCCGGAGCAGCGTCTGCATGTCCTGCCAGCCGACGCTGGCCGAGCCGCGCACCACCTGGACGACGGCGTCGCCCTGCGGCTGCAGCTCCACGAAGCGGTCGTGCTCGTCGAAGAGCTCGTCGTGGCACTCGGCCCAGCCCTGCGCGAAGGCGGCCGCCATGCCGTCCACCGCCGGGCCGCGCACCTCGACGTGGGTGTCCCGCCACTCGTCCTCGGTGCGGGCGTCGCCGCACCACTCCTGGGCGATCCCGACGCCGCCGGTGAAGCCGATCTCCTCGTCCACCACCAGCACCTTCCGGTGGCAGCGGTGGTTCTGCTTGAACGGCGAGATGTAGACCGGCTTGCGGAACCAGGCGATCCGCACCCCGGCGTCGGTCATCAGGTCGAGCAGGTCCTTCTCGATCAGCCTGCTGCCGAAGCCGTCGAGCAGCAGCCGCACCCGCACGCCCGTGCGCGCCCGCTCGGCCAGCGCGTGCGCGAACTGGCTCGCGATATCGCCCTTCCAGTACACGAAGGTCATCATGTCGACGGTGTGCTCGGCGGCGCCGATGCGCTCGAGCATGGCCGGGAAGATCTCGTCGCCGTTGCGCAGCGCGGTCAGCGCGTTGCCCTCGGAGGCGGCGATGCCGATCAGCCGCTCCAGCCGCCGCCGCAGCGCGACGGTGCGCTCGGCGGTGCCTGCGGGGGTCTTGGTGGCCTCGGACATGTTCGCTCCTTCGCCGGTACGCGCACGACCGATACCCGCCCTGTCCGGCTCGGGCGGGTACCGATCGGTAACTGTAGTGGCCCCGCGCCGGTCAGGCGTCGGGAGCCTGCAGAAGGGCGAGCACCCGCTTGGCCGCGGCGTTGAACCGGCCCATCGTCACCGCGGGCCCACTCGCCACGACCAGCAGCAACGTGGCGGAGACCGGGAACACCCCGACGCAGCCCCGCTCGGCCTCGAAGACCGAGGCGTGCAGCCTGCCCTGCCGCACCAGGGTGGTGAAGTGGTCGCCGATGCCGGAGGCGGCGGCCGCCATGGCCGAGCCGCGCGCGGCGAGGGTGTCGGTGCCCGGCGGGCCGTCCGCGTCCCGGTTCGCCGCGATCACCAGACCGTCCCGCGTCGTCATGATCGCGTGCGCGACGTCGTCGATCTCCTCCACCGCGCGCTGCAGCAGCTTCCCCGCCACCGCCGGATCGCGCAGCGCGACCTCCACCCGTTCGACGGGTCGGCTCATACCCGGACCGCTTGCTCGATGCGCCGCAGCTGGTGCCTGGCCAGCGCGAGGTTCGCGCGGCCGCGGTCGAGCGCCAGGTAGAGGAAGAGCTCCTCGCCGTCGGCATTGCGCAGCGGCATGATGATGTGGAACTGCTGGCCGAGCGTGACCAGGATGTCCTGCACCTCGTCGCCGAGCTGCAGCGCCTCGACGGCCCGCAGCTTGGCCCGCAGCACCTCGGTGTTCAGCGCGCCCGCCATGTCCAGGTCGAACATATTGTGCCCGCCCTGCTTGGCGAGCAGCATGCCGCTCCGGAGATCGACCAGCGCGATCCCGATCGCGCCGTCCACGCTCATTCCGTCGCGCAGCGCTTCTTCCAGCTTCATATCGCACTTTCCCGCCCCGCGAACAACCCCGCCCCGACGGAGGGTGCGCATCCGCACACGCGGAACTACCTGTCTCGAATCGAATATTCAACCGTGCCAACAGAACAGCCGGTCTTGCCGCCGTTCGGCAGCGACAGTCTAGCAACGCCGTTCGGGCGCAACCACCGGGCGCGGGCCGTCCGTGCGCGAGGTTGCGAACCCGCCCGCGAAAGCCGCGCGGGCCTGGCCGGGGGACGGGTGATTCTGCCAGCGCCGCACAGCGGGGACGAGTCCCAATTCCGGGCTTCCGGCGAGTTCGCGCGAAGGCTGGCGAATTCGGGCAACATTGCGCCGAGCCACGCGCACAATTGCGAATGCGAATTCGAGATCGCATCGTCCGGAAGTATTCGCCCCGGTGCGAACGGGGTCGAATCGACGGCCCGGGATGTTCCGTCCGGAATTCCGGGCAACGGTGGGCGCCCTCGGCGGTGTGTCCGCCCGGATTCCGGCGGCGGCTGCGGGAGGCTGGGAGCGGCGGGGCAGGTGGAAGGAGTGCCGATGGCGACGAGTTCCCGGGTGTTGCGCAGCGCGTGGGGCAACTCCAGCGCCGAGGCGTTCCTCATCGTGGCGATCGCGACGATCCTGATCACAAGGCTCTACCTGGAGCTGACCGGGTATCCGCAGGTCGGCGGCAAGAGCCTGCACATCGCGCACGCGCTCTACGGCGGCGCGGCGATGGCGGTGGCGCTGCTGCTCGGCTGGCTCTTCCTCGGCTCCGGCGTGCGCGGCTTCGCGGTGCTGCTCGGCGGCATCGGCTTCGGGCTCTTCCTGGACGAGGTCGGCAAGTTCGTCACCAAGGACAACGACTACTTCTACGGCCCCGCCGCGGAGATCATGTACATCTCGGTGGTCGTGCTGCTGGTGGCGAGCAGGCTGACCAGGGAGCTGCGCACCCCGACCCGCGACGAGTACCTCGGCAACGCCGCCGCGGTCGCCGCCGACGGCCTGGTCCGCGGGCTGCCCCCGCATCGCCGCACCGCCGCGCTGCTCATGCTGGACAGCGCCGCCGAGCTCGGCGCCGACCCGGCCGACGTCACCGGGGTCCGCGCGCTGCTGGAGCGCGCCGCGCACAGGGACGACCGGCTGCGCGCGCTGCGGCTGCGCGCCGCCGCGTTCATTCCCGGCTGGGCGGGCGGGCCGTGGCCGGTGTGGATCCTCGGCTGGCTGCTGGTCTTCTCCGCCTTCGTCACCGTCGGCTTCGGCATCGCCCAGCTCGTCACCGGCGGGCTGCAACTCCAGGACCGCTCCTACGAGCTCGAGCTGGACCGGATGACCGTCTCCGGCGGCATCCTCTTCGTCAGCGCGCTGGTCACGCTGGCGCTGGCGCTGCCCGCGATGCTGCGCGCCCGCCGCGACGGCCCGCTCTGGCCGCTGCGGCTGCTGCGGATCGCGGCACTGGTCTACACCATGCTGAACGCCCTGGTCGACTTCGCCACCGAGGGGTTCGGCGCGCTCACCAATGTCGCGCTCGGGCTGCTCACCATGGCGTTCATCTCGCGCCGGATCGCGGTGCGGTACGCCGAGCTCGTCGGGGCGGCGGACGAGCTCGGCGAGCCGGTCAGGCGGGCAGTGGATGCGCCTGGAAGAAATCCCAGATGATCGGGGTCGCCGCGATCGACGGCGTGTCCTTGCCGACGAACGGCTCGGGGAAGGGCACTTTGCTGCCCGGCCACACGTGCCCGCCGCCGGTGATCGACCAGAACTCCACCGAGCCGTCGGCCGGGCAGCTGTACCGGTAGCGCACCACGTCCGGCGCGACCTGCTCGACGGCGGGGTTCGCGGCGCAGCCGTTGCGCGCGGCCCAGGCGGCGGCGTTGTCCGGGATGCTCCGCGGCGCCGGGCCGTTCGGCCCCCGGTCCTTGTCCTGCGGGTTGGCCGAGCCGGTGCCGTCGGTGCGTGGGAGCAGCCTGGCGTTCGGGCCCGCGCCGCCGCCGTAGGCCACGATCGGATCGTCGGTGCCGTGGAAGGCGAGCACCGGCACCGGCCGCGTCGTCGCGCACCACTCGAAGTCCTGCAACCCCGCCACCGGTGCCACCGCGGCGATCCGGTCGGAGAGCCTGCAGGCCAGCGCGGAGCTGGTGAAGGCGCCCATGGAGAGCCCGGTGACGTAGATCCGCCTGGTGTCGACGCAGAGCGCCGCCTGGGCGTCGTCGAGCACGCCGGTGAGCCAGTCGATGTCGGCGCCGCCCGGCTGGAAGTTCCAGCGCGGCGGCCCCGGCTCGTCGATCTGCGGGGTGACGGTGGCGTACCCGCGCTGCAGCCCGTACTCGCCGACCCCGCTGCTCCTGGTCTGGATCTCGGCCGGCTCCAGGTAGCCGTGCAGGTCGACGACGAGCGGGTACGGCCCGGGGGTGGCGGGGACGTCGCGCAGGTAGAAGCCGGAGCGGCCGGCCCCGGTGTAGGTCTGGGTGGTGTGGCCCGCGGCGGCGGCGGGGATCGCGCACCCGGCGGACGGCACCGCGCCGGGGTCGGCCCCCGCAGCGGCGGGAACGGCGGCCGGCGCGGCGAGCAGCGCCATTGTGGCGGCGACGGCGCCGAGCACCCGGCCGGGAATCACTCTCTGGAACACCCGGCCATGCTCTCACCCGGGAGGCCGCCACCCCCCTCGAAACAGTTATTCTCTAGTATGAGAATGGCATTATCGGACACGCGGCGGGAGATGCGATGACGGTGGACAGCAGGCTGGAGGAGCGCGGCCACATCCTGCGCGAACTGGGCTTTGCCACGCGCCGGGCCGGCGACGAGCTGCACGGCGCCGCGGAGATCACCCCGGAGATGCACGTGCCAGGCACCGAGCATCTGCGCACCTCGGTCCTCGTCACCTGGGCCGACACCCTCGCCGGGCTGCTCGCCTCGCTGGTCATGGGTCCGCGCGTGCCGGTCACCCTCGAGCTCGACATCCACCTGCACGGCCCGGCGCCTGCGGCGGGGCGGGTGGCGGCCGTCGGCCGGACGGTCAAGGTCGGGCGCTCGGTCTTCGTCGCCGAGCTCGACTTCAGCGTCGACGGCGAGCCGATCGCCGTGGCAGGCGCCTCCTTCATGGTCGCGCCGGACCCGGGCGTCACGCTCCCGGACCGGCTCAGCGTCGAGATGCCCGCCGGCACCGACCGGCTGCGCATCCCGCTGGCGGAGCGCGCGCAGTGCGTCCGCACGGGTCCGGGCGTCGCGGTGCTGCCGCGGACGCCGGAGGGGCTCAATGCCTCCGACACCGTGAACGGCGGGCTGCTCGCGCTGGTCGCCGAGGAGGCGGTGCTCTCGCTCGCGCCCGGCGCCACACTCGGCTTCCTCGGGCTGCGCTACCTGCTCGGCGCCAGGGTCGGGCCGGTCACCGCGACCGCGCGCAAACACGGCGAGCTGGCCCGGGTGCAGGTCAGGGATACCGGCAACGACGACCGGATCACCACGCTCGCCACCGCCCGGACCTTCGGCGGCTGAGCGCGCAGCTACCTGTTGACCGGACCACAGTGTGGGGCGTACGGTGACTGCACTCACAGATTGAAACGTTTCAATCTGTGCCGGTTCAACGACGAGGCGGATCAACCCCGATGCCGGACACCACCGAACGCGTCTGCTTCCTGCTGGCCCTGCGCCCGGAGCGGATCGACGACTACCTGGCGGCGCATGAGACCGTGTGGCCGGAGATGCTCGACGCGCTGCGCGCCGCGGGCTGGCGCAACTACTCGCTGTTCCTGCGACCGGAGGACGGCATGGTGGTCGGTTACCTGGAGTCGCCCGACTTCGAGCGGGCGCGATCCGCCATGGCGGCGACCGCGGTGAACACCCGCTGGCAGTCCGCCATGGCCGAGTACTTCCGGCCGGTGTCGAGCACCTCCCGCCCGGACGAGGCGCTGCACCGGCTCACCGAGTACTTCCACCTCGCCTGAGCCCCCCGAACCCCCCAACGAACAACCCCCACACTCCGCACCCCCGAGGAACACCATGAAGGTAGGCGCTCGCTCCACCACCGGGTGGAAGGCGACCATCTCCGTCGCGATGTCCAACTACATCGAGGCCGGCTCCATCATCGCCATCGCCACCAGCCTCGCCTTCTGGCAGGAGGCCTTCGGCATCAGCAACTTCGCCGTCGGCCTGCTGGCCGCGCTCTCCGCCAACGCCTTCGGCGCGGCGATCGGCGCAGGCATCGGCGGGCCGCTCTGCGACCGCTACGGCCGCAAGGCCATCTACACCTACGACCTGCTGGTCTACATGGCCGGCGTGCTGCTCGCGGCCTTCGCGGTGAACTTCGGCATGCTGCTGGCGGCCTTCGTGATCACCGGCATCGCGGTCGGCGCCGGCGTCCCCGCCTCCTGGACCTACATCGCCGAGCAGGCGCCGAGCACCGCGCGCGCCAGGCACGTCGGCACCGCCCAGCTGGCCTGGTCGGTCGGCCCGCTGATCGGCTTCGCGCTGGCCGCGGCGCTGGCTCCGCTGGAGCTGCTCGGCTCGCGGCTGATCTTCCTGCACCTGTTCGTGGTCGCCGCCGTGGTCTGGTGGATCCGGCAGGGGCTCGCCGAGTCGCAGATCTGGAAGGACGAGACCGGCTCCGGCACCGGCGCGGCCACCGAGGCCACCACCGGCGGCCAGGGCATGCGCGGGCTCTTCTCCCGGCGGATCAACATCACCGCGCTGCTCGTGCTGATCGGCATCTACGGCTTCTGGAACACCGTCGCGGGCCAGGCGGGGATCTTCATGCCCCGGGTCTACGACAGCGCGGGCGTGCACAGCGCCGTCCAGCAGAACCTGCTCCAGGTGCTGGTCTGGGGCTGCACCGTGGCCGCCACCTACTTCGGCTTCATGGCCTACGCGGACCGGGTCTCGCAGCGCAAGCTCTACATCTTCGGCGCCGCGCTCGGCATCCTGGCCTGGTGCGTGCTGGTGTTCTTCACCGACGCGGGCATGCCGACGCTGCTGATCTTCGCGGTGCTCTGGGGCATCTCAAGCGGCATCGGCGCCCAGGCCTTCTACAGCCTGTGGACCAGCGAACTCTTCGCCACCCCGTACCGGGCCAGCGCGCAGGGCTTCATGTTCTTCGTCGTCCGCTCGGCCACCGGCCTGCTCAGCTACTTCTTCCCGACCCTGCTCGCCGCCACCGGGCTCACCGCGGTGGGGCTGCTGCTGGTCGGGCTGCTCACCGTCGCACTGGTCATCGGCGCGGCCTTCGCGCCGAAGACGCAGGGCAAGACGCTGCGCGAGATCGAGACCGAGCGCTACGGCGCCCCGGTCGCCGCGGCCGAGCCGCGCACCCCGGTGGCCTGAGCCCCCGAGAAAGGAAGCATCATGTCCGTCGATACCGCGCTGCGGAATCTCGCGATCGAGCTGCCCTCCTGGGCCTTCGGCAACTCCGGCACCCGCTTCAAGGTGTTCGGCACGCCGGGCACCGCGCGCACCGTGCGGGAGAAGATCGCCGACGCCGCCACCGTGCACCGGCTCACCGGCCTCGCGCCCGCCGTCGCGCTGCACATCCCGTGGGACGCCGTCGACGACTACGCCGAGCTCGGCCGGTACGCGGGCGAGCTCGGGGTCCGGCTCGGCACCGTCAACTCGAACACCTTCCAGGACGACGACTACAAGCTCGGCAGCCTGACCCACACCGACAAGCGGATTCGGCAGAAGGCGATCGACCACCACCTCGACTGCCTGGAGATCATGGAGCGCACCGGCTCCCGCGATCTCAAGATCTGGCTCGCCGACGGCACCAACTACCCCGGCCAGGGCGACATCAGGGCCAGGCAGGACCGGCTCGCCGAGTCGCTGGCCACCATCTACCAGCACGTCGGCGACGGCAGGCGGATGGTGCTGGAGTACAAGTTCTTCGAACCGGCCATGTACATGACCGACGTGCCGGACTGGGGGACCGCCTACACCCAGGTGAGCGCGCTGGGGGAGCGGGCGGTGGTCTGCCTGGACACCGGCCACCACGCGCCGGGCACCAATATCGAGTTCATCGTGGCGCAGCTGCTCCGCCTGGGAAAGCTCGGCTCGTTCGACTTCAACTCGCGCTTCTACGCCGACGACGACCTGATCGTCGGCGCGGCCGACCCGTTCCAGCTCTTCCGCATCCTCTTCGAGGTGCTGCGCGGCGGCGCGCTGGAGCCGGACTCCGGGGTCGCGCTGATGCTCGACCAGTGCCACAACATCGAGGACAAGATCCCCGGGCAGCTCCGCTCGGTGCTCAACGTCCAGGAGATGACGGCGCGGGTGGCGCTGGTCGACCTCGACGCGCTCGCCGCCGCGCAGGAGTCCGGTGACGTGCTCGGCGCCAACGCCGTCTTCATGGACGCCTTCTACACCGACGTCCGGCCGCGGCTGGCGGCCTGGCGGGCCGAGCGCGGCCTGCCGGAGGACCCGATGGCCGCCTACGCCGGCTCCGGGCAGCAGGAGCGGCTCGCCGCCGAGCGCACCGGGGCCGCCGCCTCCTGGGGCGCCTGACCACACCCACACCGAAACGAGGAACCACCTGCCATGACCCACCCCACGGTCGCGGAACTGATCGCCAGGTCGAACCGGCTCGGCGCCGACCCGAAGAACACCAACTACGCGGGCGGCAACACCTCCGCCAAGGGCACCGGCACCGACCCGGTCACCGGCGAACCCGTCGAGCTGCTGTGGGTCAAGGGCTCCGGCGGCGACCTCGGCACGCTCACCGAGCCGGGGCTCGCGGTGCTCCGGCTGGATCGGCTGCGCGCCCTGACCGGCGTCTACCCGGGCGTCGAGCGCGAGGACGAGATGGTCGCCGCCTTCGACTACACCCTGCACGGCAAGGGCGGCGCCGCCCCCTCCATCGACACCGCCATGCACGGCCTGGTCGAGGCGGCGCACGTCGACCACCTGCACCCGGACTCCGGCATCGCGCTCGCCACCGCGGTGGACGGCCCGGAGCTGACCGAGAAGATCTTCGGCGACCGGGTGGTCTGGGTGCCGTGGCGGCGCCCCGGCTTCCAGCTCGGGCTCGACATCGCCGAGCTGCGCAGGGCCAACCCGCAGGCCATCGGCACCATCCTCGGCGGCCACGGCATCACCGCGTGGGGCGAGACCTCGGCCGAGGCCGAGGCGCACTCGCTGGAGATCATCCGGACCATCGAGGGGTTCCTCGCCGCCAACGGCAAGGCCGAGCCCTTCGGCCCCGCGCTGCCCGGCTACGCGGCGCTGCCCGAGCCGGAGCGCCGGGCGCGGGCCGCCGCGCTGGCGCCCTTCCTGCGCGGGCTCGCCTCCACCGACCGCCGCCAGGTCGGGCACTTCACCGACACCGGCCCGGTGCTGGACTTCCTCGCCCGCGCCGAACACCCCCGGCTCGCCGCGCTCGGCACCAGCTGCCCGGACCACTTCCTGCGCACCAAGGTCGCGCCGCTGGTGCTCGACCTGCCCGCCGACGCCCCGCTGGATCGGGTGCGGGAGCGGCTCACCGAGCTGCACGCGGCGTACCGGGCCGAGTACCGCGCCTATTACGAGCGGCACGCCACCCCGGACTCGCCCGCGCTGCGCGGCGCCGACCCGGCCATCGTGCTCGTCCCCGGCGTCGGCATGTTCAGCTACGGCGCGGACAAGCAGACCGCGCGGGTGGCGGGCGAGTTCTACCTGAACGCGATCAACGTCATGCGCGGCGCCGAGTCGGTCTCCCGGTACCAGCCGATCGACGAGGCGGAGAAGTTCCGCATCGAGTACTGGGCGCTGGAGGAGGCCAAGCTGGCGCGGCGCCCGGCGCCGAAGCCGCTGGCGGGCCGGATCGCGCTGGTCACCGGTGCGGCGTCGGGGATAGGCAGGGCCATCGCGCGGCGGCTGGCCGCCGAGGGCGCCTGCGTGGTGGTCGCGGATCGGGACGCGGCGAAGGCCGCCGAGGTCGCGGCCGAGCTGGGCTCGGCCGACGTGGCGATCGGCTTCGGCGCCGACGTCACCGACGAGGGGCAGGTCCAGGCCGCGGTGGACGCCGCGGTGCTCGCCTTCGGCGGCCTGGACCTGGTCGTCAACAATGCCGGGCTCTCGCTCTCGAAGTCGCTGCTGGAGACCAGCGCCGCCGACTGGGACCTGCAGCACGACGTCATGGCCAAGGGCTCGTTCCTGGTGTCCAAGGCGGCGGCGCGGGCGCTCATCGACCAGAAGCTGGGCGGTGACATCCTCTACATCTCGTCCAAGAACTCGGTCTTCGCCGGGCCGAACAACATCGCCTACTCCGCGGCGAAGGCTGATCAGGCGCACCAGGTCCGGCTGCTCGCGGCCGAGCTGGGCGAGCACGGGGTCAAGGTGAACGGCATCAACCCGGACGGGGTGGTGCGCGGCTCCGGCATCTTCGCCGGCGGCTGGGGCGCGCAGCGCGCCGCCGTCTACGGGGTCGAGGAGTCCGAGCTGGGCGCCTTCTACGCGCAGCGCACCCTGCTCAAGCGCGAGGTGCTGCCCGAGCACATCGCCAATGCCGCGTTCGCACTCTGCGGCGCCGACTTCTCGCACACCACCGGGCTGCACGTGCCGGTCGACGCCGGGGTCGCCGCGGCGTTCCTGCGATGACCGGCGCGGTCGCCGCCGTCGATCTCGGCGCCACCAGCGGACGGGTCATGCTCGCCGGGGTCGGGCCCGGCCGGATCGAGATGCGGCAGGTCGCCCGATTCGGCAACGACCCGCTGCCGCTCTGGCACGGGGACCGGGCGGCGTTGCACTGGGACCTGCCCGGGCTGTACCGCGAGGTCGGGCGCGGGCTGGCCGCGGCCGCGCGGCTGGAGCCGGGGCTGCTCGGCGCCGGAATCGATTCCTGGGCGGTGGATTACGGCCTGCTGCGCCGCGGCGCGCTGATGAACCTGCCGTACCACTACCGCGACACCCGCACCGCCGCGGGCGTCGAGGCGGTGCACGCCGTCGTGGACCAGGCCGGGCTGTACCGCCGCAACGGCCTGCAGTTCCTGCCCTTCACCACGGTGTACCAGCTCGCGGCCGAGAAACTCGCGGGCACACTGGATGCCGCCGACGCGGCGCTGCTCGTCCCCGACCTGCTCGGCTACTGGCTCACCGGAGCACAGGTCACCGAGCGGACCAATGCCTCCACCACCGGCCTGCTCGGGCTGGACGGCACCTGGGACACCGAGCTGCGCACCCGGCTCGGGCTGCCCGCGCTCTTCCCGGACGTGGTCGACCCGGGCACCCCGCTCGGCCCGGTCCTGCCGACGGTCGCGGCCACGTTCGGGCTCGACCCCGGCTTCACGCTGAGCACCGTCGCCTCGCACGACACCGCCTCCGCGGTCGCCGCGGTGCCCATGGCACCGGACGCCGCCGCCTACATCTCCTGCGGCACCTGGGGGCTGGTCGGCGTCGAGCTGCCCGCCCCGCTGGTCGGCGCGGCGGGCCGGGCCGCCAACTTCACCAACGAGCGCGGGCTGGACGGCCGCACCCGCTACCTGCGCAATGTCATGGGGTTGTGGCTGCTCAGCGAGTCGATGCGGCACTGGCAGCGCACCGGCACCGGCGCCGACCTGGCCCGGCTGCTCACCGCCGCGGCCCAGGCGCCCGCGCCCGCCGCCACCTTCGACGTCGACGACCCGGTCTTCGGCACCCCCGGCGACATACCCGGCCGGATCGCCGAGTGGTACGCCGCGCGCGGCCTCGAGGTCCCCGATGGCCCGGTCGCGATGGTGCGGGCCATCGTGGAGAGCCTCGCCGCCGCCTTCGCCACCGGCGTCCGCACCGCCGCCGAGCTCACCGGCACCCCGGTGCGCAGCATCCACCTGGTCGGCGGGGGAGCGCGGAACACGCTGCTCTGCGCCCTGCTCGCCGACCACGCCGGGGTGCCGGTGCTCGCCGGACCCGTCGAGGCGACCTCGCTCGGCAACATACTGGTGCAGGCCCGCACGCACGGGCTGCTGCACGGCGATGTGGACGCGCTGCGGGCCGAGGTGGCCGCCGCGTTCCCGCCGCGCCGCTACCCGCCCCGCACCGAACCCGTCAGGAAGGCAGGCTGATGAAACGACAGCTCCCCAGGCCGCGCGATCTCGCGCCGCTCATGCGGTTCAAGAAGCCGCAGTTCGGTGCGGAGCGGCGACTGGCGGCCGCGCTCACCATCGAGGACCTGCGCCGGATCGCCGAGCGCCGCACCCCGCGCGCCGTCTTCGACTACACCGACGGCGCCGCCGAGGCGGAGATCTCGCTGGACCGCGCCCGGCAGGCTTTCCGAGACATCGAGTTCCACCCGGCCATCCTGCGCGACGTCGCCAAGGTGACCACCGGCTGGGACGTCCTCGGCGCCCCGGTCGCGCTGCCCTTCGGCATCGCACCGACCGGCTTCACCCGCATGATGCAGACCGAGGGCGAGTACGCCGGGGCCAGGGTGGCGGGCCGCTCCGGCATCCCGTTCTCGCTCTCCACCATGGGCACCGCCGCCATCGAGGACGTGGCCGCCGCCAACCCGCACGGCCGCAACTGGTTCCAGCTCTACATGTGGAAGGACCGGGAGCGCTCGATGGCCCTGGTCGAGCGCGCCGCCGCCGCCGGGTACGACACCCTGCTGGTGACCGTCGACGTCCCGGTGGCGGGCGCGCGGCTGCGCGACACCCGCAACGGC
This sequence comes from Nocardia sp. NPDC057227, assembly GCF_042669725.1. Classification (NCBI taxonomy): domain Bacteria; kingdom Bacillati; phylum Actinomycetota; class Actinomycetes; order Mycobacteriales; family Nocardiaceae; genus Nocardia; species Nocardia sp. NPDC057227. The sequence continues at coordinate 124,815 of NZ_JBHUXA010000017.1, forward strand.
ATGTCCATCCCGCCCGCGCTCACCCCCGCCACCGTGCTCGACGCGCTGCCCCGGCCGCGCTGGTGGATCGACTTCCTCACCACCGAGCCGCTGGCCTTCGCCTCGCTCGACCGCTGGTCCGGCACGGTCGCCGAGCTGCTCGACTCCATGTTCGACCCCACCGTGACCTTCGAGGACCTGGCCTGGATCAAGGAGCAATGGCCGGGGAAGCTCGTGGTCAAGGGCATCCAGACGCTCGCCGACGCCCGCGCGGTCGTCGACGTCGGGGTGGACGGCCTGGTGCTCTCCAATCACGGTGGGCGCCAGCTCGACCGCGCGCCGATCCCCTTCCACCTGCTGCCCGAGGTCGCCCGCGAGCTGGGCCGCGACACCGAAGTCATCCTGGACACCGGCATCATGTCCGGCGCCGACATCGTCGCCTCGATCGCGCTCGGTGCCCGCTTCACCCTGATCGGCCGGGCCTACCTGTACGGCCTCATGGCGGGCGGCGAGGCCGGGGTCGAGCGCGCGGTGCAGATCCTGGCCGGGCAGGTGGAGCGGACCATGCGGCTGCTCGGGGTGCGCAGCCTGGAGGAGCTGGAGCCGCGGCACGTCACCCAGCTGACCAGACTTGCCCCGCGCCCGGTGGCGGATCAAGATCGGGGGTGAGCAGTTCGGGCGCGGTGCCCGCACCGGAACGGAGGAGGCGCGAGCCCCGGTGGTGAGCATGAAGGAGGTGGCCGCCGCGGCGGCGGTCTCGGTCGGCACCGTCTCCAATGTGCTCAATGCCCCGGAGAAGGTCGCGCCCGCCACCGTCGCGCGGGTGCAGCAGGCCATCGACCGGCTCGGCTTCGTCCGCAACGACGCCGCCAGGCAGCTCAAGGCCGGGCGCTCGCGCTGCGTCGGGCTGGTGGTGCTCGACATCGGCAACCCGTTCTTCTCCGACATCGCCCGCGCCGCCCAGGAGCGCGCCGCCGCGCACGACCTCGTCGTCCTGCTCGGCTCCAGCGACGACGACCCCGAACGCGAGCGGCAGTACCTCGAAACCTTCGACGAACAGCGCGTTTTCGGGCTCATGATCTCGCCGTCCGGAGCCGGCGACGAGCGGATCGGCGCGCTGCGCAACCGCGGCATCCCGGTGGTGCTCGTCGACCGGGACGGCAACGGCACCCCATTCTCCTCGGTCGCCGTCGACGACATCGCCGGCGGCGACCTCGCCGTCCGGCACCTGTGCGGCACCGGACGCCGCCGGATCGCCGTCGTCGGCGGCCCGGCCACCCTCTCCCAGATCGCCGACCGCCGCACCGGGGCCCGCCGCGCCGCCGCCGAGCACGGCGTCGAGCTCGAGATCTGGGACACCGCCGCGCCGACCGTGCTCGCGGGCAGGCAGGTGGGCGAGCGCATCGCGGACCGGCCCGTCGGCGAGCGCCCGGACGCCGTCTTCTGCGTCAACGACCTGCTCGCCATCGGGGTGCTGCAGGCGCTCACCCTGCGCGGCGTCCGGGTGCCCGCCGACATCGCGCTGATGGGCTACGACGACATCGACTTCGCGCAATCCGCCATCGTGCCGCTGACCTCGATCCGGCAGCCGCGGGCCGAGATCGGCTCCTCCGCCGTCGACCTGCTGATCGCCGCGGCGGAGCGCGGCGGCGAGCCGGAGCACGTCTGCTTCCGCCCCACCCTCGTCGAACGCGCCTCCACCGAACCGATTGCCGGTCAACACGTTTGAGTGCCCCGATCGGAGCAAGTCCGAGGGTGACGCCGGGGCAACCCTGTCCGTGCCCGATGGTGCGGGCCTCGGCGTCGTAACCGGCCCCGGGCGGGCGCCCTGCGACCAGGTCTCCGCCCGGGGCTCCTACCCTCCGGCGCGCCGGATGGGCTGGCGGGTCGGCACCGGGTCGGTGCCGAGGAACCCGGCGACCAGCCCGTACACCAGCTCCGGCTTCTCCATCACCAGCAGGTGCGAGGTGCCCGGCACGATGGCGAGCTCGGCATCCGGGATCGCGCGGTACAGCTCGAGCGTGTGCTCCGCGGCGATGACGTCGTCGTCACCCGCCATCACCAGGGTGCGGGCGGTGACGGCCTTCAGGTCCGCGGCGGTGTACTCCGGCTCGGCGCGGCCCAGCTCGATCACCTTGCGGGCCAGCTCGGGAAAGTGCTCCTCGCCGTCCGGCGAGACCTCGCCGTGCCTCGTCGCCAGGTATGCCATGGCGGATTCGTCCTCGAAGCTGTCGAGCACGCCGGGCAGAATGCCATCGGCGTGGTAGTTGCCGCTGATCAGCACCAGTTTTCGCACCAGGTCCGGCCGATCCAGCGCGACCCGGAGCGCCAGGTTCGCCCCGTCGCTGTGCCCCACCAGGTGCGCGGGCCCGCCCACCACCCGCTCCAGGAAGGCGATCAGATCCGCCGCCAGCGCCGCGTAGCTCAGCGGGCCCGGCACGTCCGGGGTGTGCCCGTGCCCCCGCCGGTCCATCCGGTGCACCTGGAATCGGCTGATCAGCAACGGGAGCGCGGGCGCGAAGGTGCGCGAGTCGACGAAGCCGCCGTGCAGCAGCACCGCCGGTTCGCCGTCCCCGTGCACGTCGAACCAGGTGGGCACGGTACCGAGCTCGATGTTCGCCATGCGCCCATCATCCGGCATCCGCTCGGTGCCCCCGCACCCCGTGTACCTCGAACAACGGATACCGGGGTGAGCCGCAGCTCCGTACCGTTCCGCAGTGGGGGAGTCGGGTGCCGCGGGCGAGGGATGGGTGTGTGATGTCGAGCGAGCAGCAGCCGATCCACGAGCTGAAGCCGTGGGAGGTGGCGCGGGTGGCGGGCGTGCTCACCGCGCTGCCCGTGCTCTACATCTTCGGGATCGAAGGGGTCACCACCGAGACCGAGATCGACCTGACGACCGGGGAATCGACCTCGACGAGCGATCTCGGAACCCAGTTCGGCCGTGCCGCGGTGTGGCTCGTGCTGACCCTGGTCGCCGCCGGGGTCGAGCGGTACACGCGAGCGCACGCGACGCCGTGGCCGCCGCGCGTGCGGGCGCTGCTCGCCGTTCTGCGGCTCGCCCCTGCGCCCGCCGTTTCGGAGCCTGCCGCCGTGCGGCCGTTCGAGCTGCGGCCGTACCACGTGGCGCGGGCCGCGACGGTGGTCGCGGTGTTGCTCGCCGTCTTCGGGGCGGCGGGGGTCATCTGGCTGCTGGTCGCGGGCTGCTGCCTCGGCGCGGAGTGGTTCACGCGGACGCGGGGGATCGGCTGGCCCGGCCCGGTTCGGGAGGCGCTCGCCGAGTCCGGGCCGGCACCGCCGCGCGAACCGGGGGCCGAGGCGCCGGGGCAGCGCTGGGCCCGCACGATCGGCGCGGCACTGGTGAGCGATGCGGCGGCGCCGCTGCTTCCGGCACGGGCGCTGCGGCTCGGCGAGATCTTCCGGGTGGCTACCGTGGCGACCCGGCGCAGCTGGCGGGTGTCGGTCGTGTTCACGGTGGTGGCGGTGATCGTCGCGTTCGTGCTGTTCTTCGTCGTCACGAGCCAGGTCGCGCAGATCGGGTCGAGCGGCGCCGAGTTCGCCGGTGACGATCCGGCGGCGGGGCTCGCCTTCCTGATCGGTTCGTTCCTGCTCGGCTACCTCGTCGCCATCGTGGTGATCGGGGTGCCCGCCGATGCGGCGATCAACGGCGTCACGGTGTTCGCCGCCGACGCGGCGCTCCGCGGGGTTCCGGTGCGGCTCGACGGGGTGCTCGCGCGGGTCCGGCCGCGCCTCCTCGCGCTGTGCGGGTTGCAGGCGGTGTGCTACGCCGTCGCGGTGGTGATCCGCACCGCGCTGCCGATCCTCGCGCTGCTCGTCGGCGGATTCTCCGCGCTGGTGGTCGCCTGGGTTCTGACGATTCCGCTGTCGTTCGCCGTCGGCATCGTCATCGGGCTGGCGCCGGTGGTACTCACTCTGGAGGACATCGGCATCGGTGCCGCGCTCCGGCGCTCGGTGGAGCTGGTGCGGAGCGCGCTCGGGCGGGTCGTCGCGATCCATCTGGTGTGGGTGGGGATCGTGGTGGTCGCCCTGGTGACGCTCCTCCTCCCGCTCGGCATCGGCCTGCTGCTCCCCGGCGTGCAGGTGCTGGTCTTCCCGGTCGCCGCGCTCGTCCTCGCCGCCGGTTTCCCCTACTTCCGCACCCTGCAGACGGTCGTCTACGCCGATCTCACCCGCGGCACGCGAGCCGACACCAGGGAGGTATCCGGGATCTCCCCGGCGGAACCCGCCTCGCCCGCTGCACTCGCGTCGCCCACGCCGTCACAGGCGCCGACGGTGTCACTGCGGAAGGAAGCACCCGCGTTACCTGCCTCGCCTGTGCTGTCGGCGTCGGCCGGACTGCCCGCCCCGCCGCCCCCGCCGACCGGGGCATCGAGCAGGGAGGAACCTGCGGCAGCGCCGCGCTCCCGACGCGCCCTCGCCGCTGCCGGCGCAGCGGCGGTGCTCGCCCTGCTCATCGCCGCGGGCACCGCGTGGTGGCCGGCGGACCACCCCGCCCCGGACACCGCACCGCAGGCGGAAGGGCTGCTCCGCGGCACCTTCCCGACCGCACCGCAGGCCGGCTGGCGACTCCCGGCGTCGGAGGTGTTCGCGCGCGCCCAATTCCGGTCCCCGCGCCCGGACCCGATGGGATCGTCGACTCCCGAATTCCTCGACCTGGGCGACACCCTGGTCACCCTGGCCGTCCTGCCGAACACCGACCGGGAACCGGTACTCGTCGCGGTCGACACCGATTCCGGGACGGCGCGCTGGACGGCCCCCGGCTGGTACGACATGTGCGCTACCGGGACCACCGGTGGACTCCTCCCGTGCTACCGCAGCGGCGGTTTCGGGCCGGAGCACCGATCGGAGATCGTCTTCCTCCGCCTGTCGGACGGATCCATCGAGCACACGGCCCCGGCCACCGACGACCTCTCCTGGCTCGAGGTCATCGGCGACGACATCATCACCGCCTCCTACTCGAGCATCACCAGCGGCACAATGCACGACCTCACCGCGCACTGGGCGACCGAGTGGGAGCCCGACCCGGTGTGCCCCGGCTCCGGCGACAGCTACCAGCACGGCGCCACCGACGATTTCGTCTGGTTCGGCAGCGACGCGGGCGCGATCGTCCTGCGCCGCACCGACGGTTCGCGAGCCATCGCCGCGGACGTGCAGAACGTCGCGGTCTACCCGGACCACGGTCTGGTCGCCCAGACCTGCACCGCGAAGTCCGCGGGCCCGGCCACCGCGGTCGTGCTCGACCGCACCGGCAAGCAACTGCGCACCCACCCCGGCGGCGGCGTCCCGGTCCCGGCCGGCTCCGGAGCCGGCGGGACATACCTGGCCGCGGACGGCGCCTGGGACTTCGCGAGCGGCGCTCGGCTGTGGTCGTCCAGCGCACTGGATTCCGGGGGTGTGCTCGTCGACGGCACCGTCGTCACCGTCGGCCGAGACGGCCTGTCGGCACTCGAGCTGAGCAGCGGCTCCCGGCTGTGGTCGGCCGATATCGAGTCCAGGAGCTGGATGTCGGACCGGCAACGAATTCTCGTGCAGGACTACGACAGCCGAGTACACGCCGTCGACCTGCTGACCGGCGCAGTGGAGTGGACCATGCGCACCCGCGGCGGCCGAGCCGCTCCCGCCGGAGCGGGCTTCGCCGAGATCGACGGCGACGCGCTCACCTACTACGGCCCCACCGGAGGCCCGGCAACCGAGCCCGAAACACCAGCCGACGAGGACGGGTCGAACCAGATCGTCACCCGCTGCGGCCACCCCCCGGAGCTGACCCCCGTCGAGTACCGCACCACCGGCGACACCCTGACGGTCCGAATGGAACTGCGCGCCCACTGCGCCACCGGAGACATCCTCGCCTCCGACGCCCTGCGCATCACTGTCACCGACCGCGGCCGACCGATCGCAGCGGGCGTCTTCGACCTCTCCGCCACCCCACTCCACCTTCCGGCGACCTCGCCCGGGAGCAACGGAACCACCTCGGTACAGCAGGATTTCGAGTTCCCGGTCGGCACCTTCTGGCGCCTCCCCAACTCCATCGGCGACCGCCCCGACCCCGGCGCCGTTCGCGCCAGAGGCGGCTCGACCCAGCTCGTCGAGTGCGTCGACCAGGGCACGAACCAGGGACCGGCCGGCGCACGGCCCCCGGCGAACAGCGCGGCGAGGTCCTACGTTGCCGCACACTCGGGCACGTCACCCGCCGACGCCGACCGAGCCGCACTGGACGCCCTCCGCGCCCAGGCCGACGCCGACCGCCCCTCGGTCACCCGCGACCTCGCCGACCGCTGGGTCCCACAGCTCTCCGCCAAGCGGGAGGGCCTGGTCGCCCCGGACGTGGACGGCCGCGTTGTCACCTGGACGCCGTCCGCGATCCTGGAGCAGCACCTGCGCCTCCGGCTGCGCTACCCCGAGGTCCGCCTGGTCTACAGCGACGACTGGCGCACCTTCGACCTGCGCGGCTGGTGGGTCACGCTCGCCGGAGTCACGCACCGCGACCCCGGCGGTGCCAAGCGCTGGTGCGACGACAGGGGAATCGCCGTCGACGAGTGCTTCGCGAAACTGGTCAGCAACACCAGGGATTCGCGCGGCACCACCGAGTACCGCTGACGCCGGACCCTCAGGCGATCCGGGCGTGCGGCGGCGCGGATTCGCCGATGGTCGCCTCGGTCTCGCCGGTGAGCAGCCGCAGGAACCCCTCCTGCTCGCTCCGCCCCTGCACCGCGGCGCGGCCGGTGCCGCCGGGCAGCACGCGGACGAGTGCGCTGCGCGCCAGATTCACCGGGATGCGCAGCGCCGGATACCACGGCAGGTGGGCGGGCAGGCCGAGCGTCCGCATCGCCTTCGGCCCGAGGAAGGCGCTGGTGACCGAGAGGTGCTGCGAGCGCGCGATCCTGCCGCGCAGCTCGGGCAGGTTCGGGTAGTGCCAGGTCAGGGGGTCGTCGGCCATGGGGAGGGCGAGCTGCCTGCTGGTGTCGTCGGGGTTCGTGATGGCGCTCAGGCAGTGGTAGAGGATGCCGACGCCGTCCCGGAACCCGGTCGGCAGCCACTCGTCCCGCACGCCGATGAGCCAGCCGACGTAGCGGGTCAGGTGCGCCGCCGCCGCGGTGTCCGCCCGGCTCGGGATGATGCCGAGCACCATTCCGCCGACGAACGGCGCGAGCAGCGCGCCGACCAGGGTGGCCGCCATGTCGGTCTGGTTGATCGGCAGCCCCCACTCGTCGCCGCGCCAGTCCGGCATGGCGGCCACGTGCCTGCGCACCAGCCCGTGGATCAGCCGGACCTGCAGCGTGGAGCGGTACCCCTGCCCGTACAGCTCCATGCCGTTCTCGGTGGAGACGTCCATCGCCCACTGCAGCGTCTCGGCGAAGCGCTGCGCGGGTCCCTTCTCCAGCGCGCCGGTGCGCAGCAGCGTCTTGTTGAAGCCGGAGGCGAGATAGCCGCCGAGGAAGGAGACGTCGCGGGCGAAGTAGAGCCCGTCGGTGCCGCCGGAGCGGAACACCCGCTCGCCGTGCCGGAGCAGGTCGGGGTCGACCCAGTCCGGGGTCGCCTCGACCGCGCCGAAGAAGACGCGCAGTGGCTCGGGGGCGTTCGGCACGCTGTCGATCCCGCTGCGCAGCGCCTGCTCGAAGAGCGGGCGGGTGGTCCGCATCCCCTCGGCGGACATCCAGTCGACCAGCCGGTCCATCGGCTCGTCGCCGACGAGCAGCGACTCGCCGAGCTGCCGCCAGCGCTCGTCGTCGGGCTTCCCGATGCCGAGCAGCAGGGCGAACGGGCCGAGACCGGGGGCCTTACGTGGCCTCTCCGGATGCCGGGTCGGGATGGGCGCGGTCGTCGTCATCGGTGACTTCCTCGGTGGTGGTGGCGATGCCGTGCTTCATGAGCGGCACGATGGAATGCCGGACGAAGGCGCGGGCCAGCTCCGGATCGGTGAAGTCGACGCTGCCGCCGCCCGGCGTCAGCATGAGCGAGTGGGCAAGGCGGGCAACCAGTTCCGCGACCGGCCGCGGATCGTAACGCGCCACCAGCCCGGCCGCCTGGGCATGCGTGAGCATCCCGACGATGTAGTCGATGCCGATCGCGACCAGCCGCTCGCCCTGCACGGTGTAGAAACCGAGCGCCTCCTCCGGCGCGACCCGCAGCAGCTGGGTGACCAGCCGGTGGATCCCGGTCTGCAGCAGGACGTAGAGGATCGTCTCCTCGAGCTGCGCCTCCACCCCGGACGCCGTGGTGGCGATCGCGGTGACCTCGGCGAGCATGCGGCGGGTCTCGCGCTCCAGCACCGCCTCGACCAGGTTGTCCTTGCCCGCGAAGCGGCGGTGGATGGTGATCCGGTTGATGCCCGCGCGGCGCGCGATGTCCTCCAGGCTGGCCCGGCGGATCCCGACCTGCAGGATCCGGTCCAGCGCGGCGTCCATGATCGACTCGTCCACGCTGTCGTACCGGTCCGGCATGTAACGAGTATCCAAAAGCTGTTTCATTGTGTCAATCAGCGTCGGTACGTTACCGCCTATTCGCGAGGTTCGAGAGGCTTCGCGTTGCGGGTCCAACACCATAGACCACAACATGTTCGTTACCGAATTGACTGTTCAGAGCCGTGAATCGGACAACTGGTGGTGCGTCCTACCCAAAAAGTGGGAAAGTCTGTCGCCCACAACCGAACCCTGCTAAGTTACTGAGTATTCCGGTTCATGAGGCATGAGATTCCCGGCGGTCGGGGCGTGCTGGAACTCAACGAGGAGTAGCGACATGGATGGATTCAGCAGGCGTAACGCGCTGAAGGTCGGTGGGGCGCTCGGCGCGGTCGGAGCGCTGGCGACGGTGGCCCCGGCCCGCGCCGAGCCGTGGACGTGGTCGCCGGACGGCTCGGTGGCAGGCAGCGGCGACGGCGCCGATCCGCTGACGGTCTGGGACCCGGAGTCCGACCAGCTGGTCGCCTCGCTGATCGACCGCGGCGAGGTCCCGGCGATCAACGCGCTGCTGCGCACCTGGACGCGCAACAGTCAGCCGCTGCCCGATGGCCTCCCCGCCGACCTGCGCGATTTCATCGAGTACAACCGGCAGCTGCCCGCCTGGGCGGACCAGGGCAAGCTCACCACCGCGATCGAGTTCAACAAGAAGCGCGGGCTCTACCTCGGCGTCCTCTACGGCCTCGCCAGCGGCATGATGTCGACGGTCATCCCGAAGGAGGCCAAGGCGGTCTACTACTCCAAGGGCGGCCAGGACCTCAAGGACCGCATCTCCAAGACCGCGAAGCTCGGCTACGACATCGGCTCGAACAATGCCTACGCCCCGGACGGCGAGATGATCGTGACCTGCGTCAAGACCAGGCTGGCGCACTCGGGCGTTCGGCACCTGCTGCCGCAGTCGCCGCACTGGGTGAACTCGGCCGACGAGCAGATCCCGATCAGCCAGCAGGACATGATGGTGACCTGGCACAGCCTGCCGACCACCGTCATGCGGCACCTGACGGCCTGGCGGGTGCCGATCCCGGTGCACGAGTCGGAGGCGTTCCTGCACTCCTGGCAGGTCTGCGCGCACATGCTCGGCATCCGCGACGAGTACATCCCGAACTCCTGGGACCAGGCGAACGCGCAGGCCGCGCAGACGCTCGACCCGGTCGTGGCGGCCACCCCCGAGGGCATCAAGCTCGCCGACCGGCTGCTGCACCTCGGCAACAACCTGGATCTGGCCGTTCTCAGCAAGGGCGTGCTCGGCGCGTTCACCCGCTTCATCCTCGGCGACCGGCTCGCCGACGATCTGCGGATCGCGCGCGAGCCGGTCTGGGAGACGCTGCTCGACGTCTCCTGGGGCCCGTTCGTCGCCGTCCGGGAGGGGCTGCTGCCGGTCGTGCCGCTCGCGCCGGACGCCTACTGGCTCTTCGACGAGTTCCTCCGCCAGTTCGCGCTCGTCTATCTCTCCGAACTCAGGATGCCGTTGAACATCGAAATCCCTACGATGAACCGTGACATGAACGTGCCGCCGAAGTAGTCGGGGACTCGGGGCACTCGAGGGATGCTTCTTGTGACGACATGGAGACCATGATGTTTACACGGTGGAAATCGGTGGCCGCCCTCTGCGCGGCCACCGCGGTGTCGAGCGCACTGCTCGCCCAGGGCCCCGTCGCCTCGGCGGCGCCCGGCGGCTGCCCCGACCTGTACGTGGTGGCGGTGCCGGGCACCTGGGAGACGTCGAACGAGGATCCCGGCCGCGGGATCCTCGCCCAGGCGGCCGAGGGGCTGCCCGGCGACGTCCGGGTGGATTACATCCACTACGCCGCGACCGCCTTCCCCTGGGAGGGCGAGGTCTACGGCCGGTCCAAGGCCGAGGCGGTGGACGGCGCCCGCGGCGCGGTCCAGGCCATGGCGCTGGCCTGCGGCGAGACCAAGATCGCGCTGCTCGGCTACAGCCAGGGCGCGGACGCGGCCGGTGACGTGGCGGCCGAGATCGGCACCGGCCTCACCGTCGTCCCCGCCAACCGGGTGGCGCTGGTCGGGCTGGTCTCCGACCCGCGCCGCTCGCCGACCGACGCGCTGATCGGCGCGCCGGTCTCCGGCGCGGGCGCGACCGGGGCCAGGGTGAACGGCTTCGGCTGGGTCAGCCCGGTGACCTACACCTTCTGCATCGAGGGCGACCTCTACTGCGCCATGCCGGACGGTGACTTCGCCGGTCGGCTGGCTGGGTTCGCCGTGCAGCTCTCCAACCCCGATCCGACCAAGATCGGCAGCTACCAGTACCAGGCGGGCGAGCTGCTCAGCGACGCCTTCGCCGCGGGCGGCTGGGGCCTGCTCGCCGACCAGCTCAACTCCAACGCCTACGACGAGCGCAAGGATCAGGTGGACGCCTTCCTGAAGTCCGGCATCCACCAGTCCTACGCCGGCTACAGCGTGGCCCCCGGCGGGGTGACCGCGCTCGGCTGGCTGCGGCAGCGGCTCGTCCAGGTGCTGCGCGGCTGATCCCCTCCGCGCACTCCGAACGCCCCCGGTACTCCCAGCCGGGGGCGTTCTGCTGCGTGACCACCGTCACTTTTCTGATATCGCAGCAGCGTGCGAACCCTTCCACCCGGAAAATCGGATGCGTTCTGTCGGTGCTGCGCGGAATACTGACCGCCACCCGATGAGTTCGACCGGTGCATACCGTCTGAACCACCAAGGCACCGGCGGGGAGTTCGGTGCCGTGGTCACGGGTCAGCCCAGACCTTGCCGACGTTCCAGCCCCGGAGGTGCCCATGCCCGTCGAAACCGCAGTGCCCATACCGAAGGGACGGACACCGCTGGTCATCCGGGTCCTGGTGCTCGCCACCTTCGTGGTGATCCTGAACGAGACCATCATGATCAACGCGATCCCGCGGCTGATGGCCGACCTGCACGTCGACGACCGCGCCGCGCAGTGGGTCTCCACCGCGTTCATGCTCACCATGGCCGCGGTCATCCCGGCCACCGGCTGGTTCCTGCAGCGCGTCACCACCAGGCAGGCGTACGCGACGGCGATGGCCGTGTTCCTGTTCGGCACCGCGCTCTCCGCGCTCGCCCCGACCTTCGGGGTGCTGCTGGTCGGCCGGGTGATCCAGGCAGGCGGCACCGCCGTCATGATGCCGCTGCTGATGACCACCCTGATGACCGTGGTCCCGGAGCGGGACCGCGGCCGCGTGATGGGCAACGTCACGCTCGCCATCTCGGTGGCGCCCGCCATGGGCCCGGTTCTCTCCGGGCTGGTGCTGCAGGTCGGCTCCTGGCGCTGGCTCTTCGTGCTGGTGCTGCCGATCGCCGGGGTCGTGACCTGGCTCGGGCTGCGGCAGCTGAAGAACGTCGGCGAGCCGGAGGCCGGTTCCATCGACGTGCTCAGCGTGGTGCTCGCCGCGCTCGGCTTCGGCGGCCTGGTCTTCGGGCTGAGCCGGTTCGAGAGCAGCGACTACACCACCCCCGCGCTCTTCGTGGCCGCGGGCATCGCCCTGATCGCGATCTTCGCGCTGCGCCAGCTCCGCCTGCAGCGCACCGGGACCCCGCTGCTCGACCTGCGGGTGCTGCTGGCGGGCACCTACACCAAGGCGCTGGTCCTGATGTCGGTGGCGTTCCTGGCCATGATGGGCTCGATGATCCTGCTCCCGCTCTACCTGCAGAACCTGCGCGGCCTGAGCCCGCTCGCCACCGGCCTGCTGGTGATGCCGGGCGGCCTGGCCATGGGTGTGCTCGGCCCGACCATCGGCAGGTTGTTCGACCGCTTCGGCGGCCGCTGGCTGGTGATCCCCGGCGCGATCGGCATCGCCGTGGCACTGGCCGGCTTCAGCCGGATCACCCTGACCATGCCGTACTGGCAGCTGCTGGCGCTGCACATCCTGCTGATGTTCTCGCTGGCGGCCACCTTCACCCCGGTCTTCACGCTCGGGCTCGGCGCGCTCCCGCACCACCTGTACTCGCACGGCAGCTCCATGCTCGGCACCCTGCAGCAGGTCGCGGCGGCCTTCGGCACCGCGCTGGTGGTGACCGTCATGTCCGCGCGGAGCAGCGCGCTGGTCGAGGACGGGGTCGACGCGGTCACCGCCCACCTGGACGGCACCCGCCTCGCCTTCCTGGTCTCGGCAGCGCTCGCGCTGATCGTGGTGGTGGCGGCGATCCTGCTGCCCAACCGGGCCGCGGTCGAGGAGGACATCGAGGGGGAGCTCGACGCGGCCACCCCGCCCGAGCTGGTCAAGGGCTGAATCAGGCGCGCGGGGCCCGGCTGTCTCGGCAGCCGGGCCCCGTCGCGTTCTCGGTATGAGAATTTGCCGAGATGTCGTGCGGTTGGTCCGGTGCCCTGCCCGATTCCTCCCCTATATTGCCATTCTGTGGAACGCAGACACTTCCTGGCTATGCTCGCTGCCGGCGCCGCCGCCGCGAGCGGTTGCAGCCGGTTGCCGCCCGCGGAGGCGGAGCCGTCGGCGCTCGCGCCTGCCACCACGGTCTCGCTTCCCGTGCCTCGCGCCCCGGTGCCCGCGGTGCCGGTGCCTCGGGTGCCGGTACCCGTGGGCGCGGTCACCGCGATCCCCGGCCCCGGCACCAGCCTCGCGCTGACCGTGGACGACGGCGCCGACGCCGAGGTGGTCGGCGCCTACATCCGATTCGCCCGCGACACCGGCGCCCGCTTCACCTTCTTCGTCACCGCCGCGTTCGACGGCTGGCGCACCCACCGCGCCGCGCTGCGGCCGCTGGTGGAGTCCGGCCAGATCCAGCTCGCCAACCACACCTGGGACCACCCCGCCCTCACCGCCATCTCCCGCACCGCTGCCGCCGAACAGTTCACCCGCAGCAAACAGTTCCTCCTGAACACCTACGGCGTAGACGGCACCCCCTTCTACCGCCCGCCCTTCGGCTACCGCAATGCCGACATCGACGCCGTCGCCGCCGACCACGGCTACACCGTCCCCACCCTCTGGTACGGCTCGCTCTCGGACTCCGGCCTGATCACCGAGGAGTACCTGCTCGAGTGCGCCCGCACGTACTTCCACGCCCAGGCCATCGTCATCGGCCACGCCAACCACCCGCCGGTAACGCACGTCTACGGGCAACTCCTCGACATCATCCGCGAACGCGGGCTATCCCTGGTCACCCTGAACGACGTATTCCGCACCTAGCCGCGTTCGCGCTGGTTAGACTGCCGAAATGAGACCTTTGATCAGCGCTCTCGTCGCCGGATCGGTCGTTCTCCTCGGCGCAGGCAATGCATCCGCAACCCCCGGCGTCGACATCACCGCCGTCACGCTGGGGCAGGTCACCGTCCCCGCCGGGATCTTCCCCGCCGCCACCGACCTGGTCGCCCGCCGGATCACCATCGCCCCCGGCGGCTCCACCGGCTGGCACTTCCACGACGGCCCCGTCTTCGGGGTGATCGCCGCGGGCGAGCTCACGCACCCCGGACCGGACTGCGTCGCGCCGATCTACCGCGCGGGCTCGTTCATCGACGAGCCGGCGGGGGAGTGGAACACGCACATCGGGCAGAACCTCGGCTCCGAGCCGGTGGTGCTGTACGTCGTGTACGCCCCGCCCGCAGGCGATCCGCTCTTCCGGGACGCGCCCGCCCCGGAGTGCGCGTGACTCGTTAACACCCGCGGCGGTCGCCGGCGATTCGGAGTGCGACGGGCTCGTCCCTCCGACTCTGCCACGAGGTGTTGTCCATGAAACGTCTTCTCACCGCCGCCGCGCTCCTCTCGGCGGGCGCCGCCGCCCTCACCGGCTGCACGAATTCCGCTGCCACCGAGGAGGTACCGGTCCAGGGCGCGCCGTCGGCGTCCGTTCCCGCCTGTGCCGACGGGCAGCTGAACTTCAATGCCGAGCCGGTCGTCAACTCCGCGGGGACGACCGTCGGGTTCAAGATCAACTACTGGGTGGTCGGTGCCAGCGGTGCGTGCAGCCTGACCGGGTACCCCGCGGTCACCGCCGCGGGTGGGGGCCCGCAGGTCGACGCTGTGCGGCAGTTGCGCGGTGGGCTCTTCGGCGGGCTGCCGGAAGGGGAGGACACTCCGCCGACCGTCGTGCTCGATCGGGACCACGGGGCGCAGGCGGTGGTCGAGACGACCGTGATCGCGCATCAGAGTTCGGCGTGCCCGACGTACACGGAGTTCCTGACGACGCCGCCGAACACCACCGACACCCGGTCGGTGTCGGTGACCGTGCCAGGCTGCGAGTTCGCTGTCTACCCGGTGTACGCCTGGTCGCGGTGAGTGCGAGCCGGGCGGATGCGCCCGGCATCCATCCGCTCGACCGGTGTTGACGACAGACCGGTCGTCGGCGCGACCAGGTCAGAGGCTCCCCAGGCGACCGAATCGTCTTGGATTCCTCGCCCTTCGGCACACTATCGGCGCACTGAAAATGCGGCCTGAACTGGCCTAATCGGCTCGGCCGGATTCGAAGTACGACGCGGCCGCGGTGATCAACGAGCGCGCCGCGTCGCCGTAGACCGCTCGAGCGTGTAGACCCTCCCACAGCCGTTCGTAGAGCGCGAGTTCGCTCGGTGCTGTGACGCTGAGCTCGGCGCTCGCCGTCTCGATAAGCGCGAGGCGGTGATCGAACAGGTGGAACGAGCCGGTCAAGTACACGAACTCGGCGCGCAGCGGGATGACACCGAGCGCCAGCCGGGGATTGCCGAACGCGGTGGAGCACAGGCCGGCGAGCTGCTCGGCCATGACCTGCGGCCCGCCGAGCGTGGTGTGCAATGCCGTCTCGTGGATCAGCACAGCCACTCGCGTACTACCCGTCCGGACGATCTCCTGGCGCGCCATGCGCGCCGCGACGGCTTCACCCAGATCGTCGGGTGTCGCGAGAAAGCCGATGCACTGCGCGAGCACCGCGCGGGCGTAGCTCTCGGTCTGGAGGAGTCCAGGGACGATCGTCGGGTTGTAGAGCCGCAGCCGTCTGGTCTGGGATTCGAGTTCTCGACCGCGTCGCTGCCGTCGGGCGTGCCCGGCGGCGGTGATCCGCTTCCATTCGGCCCACTGCGCCTGCACGTTGCGCAGCGCCGCGACCAGGTCCGGCAGCGTCAGTTCGGCGTCGCAGACCTGGCACCACACCGCAAGATCGGCTTCGCTGGGCAACTGCTTACCGTGCTCGATCCGGCTGGTCTTGGACCAGTGCCACCCGGCGGCGGTGCTGAGCTGCCTGCCATCCAACCGCGCGTCTTTCCGCAGCTCCCGAAGCCGTGCCCCGAGGGCTGCTCGCGCTCGAGAAGCGCCGTTCACGGCGCGGTGTAGCGCGCGAATGGCACCGCCGCCGCCCAGACCCGATCTCGGACGGCAACCGCGTGCGCGACGACCGTGGGATCGTCGGTGAACGCGGCCCCGGCCCAGTAGCCCCGGTCGTCGAACAGGCTGAACGCCACCGAGGTGTCATCGAACAGCCAGAAATCCTCGCGGCCCGGATCGGCCGCGACGGCGAGGTGGCGCGCCAGGTACCGGACATCTTCCCCGGCCGCGATGTTGTGCGTCGAGAGCGCGAGCAGGTACCGCGTGTACAGCGTGTGCGGTTCGGTGACCACGCGCGCCCGGTGCACGGCGACACCCCGCGCCACCGTGTCGGCTACGTGATCGGTCCAGCCGGTGAACCAGGCGCCGCCGGGGTCGGCCGTCTCGTCGGCTCGGAAGGCGGCGAGCGAGGCAGTCTCGGTTTCGGCGAGGTAGTCGTCATGAACCTCGAGGTGGAACGCGCGACTCCGCGCGGTGGAGAAGATCGGCCGGAGACCGTCAGGACCGTCGAGCAGGCGCATCGGGGCGCACCTCCTCGCCGGCCTGGATTTCCACCGCGGCCTCATGGCCCGGAATCTGCATGAGCGCCAGAGGTTCCGGATCATCCACCGGCACGCCGGAGAGCATGAACGTCCCGTGGCCGGTGTCATGCAACCCGGTCAGACAGGTCCCCGCCTCCGCGAAGGCGAGCAGTCGGTGCGGAATCTCGATCCGGTCGACCGTCGGGGCCTTCCAGCCCTGCACGATCAGTGTGTCGCGGTCGCTTGCGTATAGGCGAGGCGAACCGTCGCCGCCGGACTCGCCGCCGATGAATCGAACCCGCATGGTGCTGTCCTTCAGGGTGGTGGGTGCGTGGGTTTGCGTCTCGTGCAACTCGATCGTCCCAGCCGACAGCGCAGCGGCTCAAGCACTTCGGGCCGGTTGCGCACTTCCACGCACTTCTCTGGAGTCTCGAACCTGCCCCCGCTTAGCGTCCAAATCGGCCCCGCCGCCGGGTCGACACCGCGTGCCCTCATCCGCGCACCGCTCCGCATCCGGCCGCGCACCGATCCGAACCGGGACGTCCCCGGCGGCGGGTGCCATGCCAAACAGCAGCTACACAGGGGGCACGCCATGAGCGAACTGGGAACAGCATTGCTGATCGGAACCGCGATCGTCGTCGTGGTCGGCGTGGTGCCGCTGCTCGTCTCCCTGTGCTGGCCGAACCACCTGCCACCGGATCAGCGCGCCGCCGCGATCACCGAGAGCCTGCAAGTGAAGGGGCTGGACGAGGACATGCAGACGCATTATTGGCCCGCCGGATGGCCGCACGATGCCCCAGAGCGGCGACTGTCTATCCCGGAAGCACACCAAGCAGTGCAGCGGCACCGCAGCTGCGAGGCGGCCGATTGCCCGCGTAAGGCTGCCGCGCTGCGGGTGCTGGTGCAGTCCGGCCGGGTAGTGCTCGACCCTCGTCGAGGCTACTGAGTAGTTGTCTATCGCCGGGAGTTTGCCGCTTCTGGCTTATCCGAGCGGATGACATCCTCGTACATCCCGGATTCGGAGACGATCGTCCTGCCCATCGAGTCGATGACGAGTCGTTGCGAGTGCGACGGGGCCTGGTAGCACTCGGTACCGAAACCGAGGAGGGCTTACTGAAGTCTCGCTCGAGCCGCCGTGATCTTCCGCCGCCCACCGAGTTCGCTCGAACGCTGCGCACGTTGAAGGCGCTAGGGCGGGGATGCTTGACGCGCGAGGATTCGTGGAGTGACGACCGTCTGATTGCGTTTCAATCGGATGGCAGTGTGGTCCGACCGGAGTGGTACTCGGATCGGTTCGACGTCATCCGCGAGCGCGCGGGGCTTCGACGCATCCCGCTGAAGGGGCTCCGCAACTCTTCCGTCAGCAACATGCTCGCGTCCGGCATCCCGGTGCATGTGGTTGCCGCGTGGCATGGCCATGATCCGGCGGTGTCGTTGTCGATCTACTCCGACGCGCAACGAAACTGCCTCTGACCTGCTCGGGCTGACAGGATTTGAACCTGCGACCCATTGACCCCCAGCTCACCCTCGCAGCCGTTCGCGCACGTCAAACGCGCCAGGAGCCGTGTCATCGCGCTCCATTCGTGCTGGTCGTGGACAGCTCCACCGTGTCTGTGACATTTGCTGTTGTTGGTAACCGCTGGCGGGAGTGTCTACCTAGCGTTGGTCATCGTCGGGTCTACTGCGGAGGGTCTGCGGACCGCAGCGATCGGCGGGGCCTCTCCCCTACCATGAATGGGTGTGGTTCAAGATTGTACTTACGTCGGTGCTGTTGCTGGCGGCCCTGTTATGGGGAGTGACATGGTTATTCGAGCATCCGGCGGTATTGGATTCCTGCGACCAGGTGCCATGCTCGCCGGATGTGTTCACGAAACCCACGACCACACCGCCGGCGCCGGCGCCGGGCGAACCGTACGCGATCACTTCAAGCGCCTACAAGTGCTGTGTGTAAAGGCAAAGCCCCACCAGCGCGAAATCTCTTTGGCTATCGACTGCGGACGGGTCAACCGTTGTTCGCCGACGCCGGGGTGCCGCTGCGCCGGTTGCAGCGGATCGCCGGGCACACCGATCCGCGGATCACGCAGCGGTACCTGCACCCGGACCTTCGGACCCTGCTGGAGGACGGCGAGCTGCTTTCCCAGCACGTACGGTCCCGTTCTGGTCCCGCTCTGAGGGTGGTCGGTGAATGACAAAACCCCTTCCCATGCTGGTGGGAAGGGGTTTTGCGTGAGTCGGGCTGACAGGATTTGAACCTGCGACCACTTGACCCCCAGTCAAGTGCGCTACCAAGCTGCGCCACAGCCCGCTGCACCCTGCGTTCAGGTGCTCGATGAGATTACCGCAGGTCTCGCTCCGGACGCTAATCCGCTGGTCAGGGCAGTGGAAGCCTCCGGTTCAGGTACTGGCGGACCGATGGCATGGTCCGCCCTGACTCTCGACATCTGCTCGAAACCGACCACCGCTATCCGCCGGAGAGGATGATCGCCCTGTGTTCGAGGTCGAACGTAAGCGCGTGCTTCCCGACGGCACCGTGCTCCGCCAGCGGCTCGCCGAACTCGGGTATTGCGACACCGGCGCGGTCACCGAGGTCGATACCTACTACAGCCGTCCTGATGTGGACTTCATGGAGACGGTCGAGTGTTTGCGAGTCCGCGAGCGCGACGGTTTCGCCGAGGTCACCTACAAGCCGCCGTCGGATGTGACCACCCATTCCGCTACAGACGTGATCACCAAGCGGGAGACCAACGTGGAACTCGCTGATGCCGGGGCAGCGGGTGCGGCGAATGCGCTCCTCGTGGCGAGCGGGACCCTTCGTCGAAACCGAGGTGAGCGCCACGGACAGCGCTGCCGCGGCGGTCCGGCTCGCAGACACCGAGCGGGCGCTCGGGATCTCCGAGTATCCGGTCGCGCAGCTGCCCTACCGTGATCTCGTCATGGCGGCGCTCGGCCTGGCGACAACCGCTGTGAAGCGTGCGTAGAGCGGTATGTGACTCGCACGGTTACGGTCTTTCGGTGGTGTGGTTATGAGGAAGTCGAATCAGGTCCATCGTGAGGTGGCGCGGAGCGCGCCGTTTCAGGTGGCGGCGCGGGCGGGGCTGGTGGCGTACGGCTTGGTGCACCTCCTCGTGGCCTGGGTCTGCGTTCAGCTCGCGCTCGGCGATTTCGACGGCGACGGGGTCGGGAAGGCGGACAAGACCGGGGCGTTGCAGAATCTCGCGGAGCATCGGGAGGGGGAGTTGGTGCTCTGGCTGATCGCGGGTGGGCTCGGGGTCGCCGTGCTGTGGCAGTTGCTGGAGGCGGTCACCGGTGCTCGGAGCAGTCGGAGGGACAAGCTGCTGCGTGTCATGAATTTCGGTGAGGCGGTGCTGTTCGGCTACCTCGCCTACAGTGCGATCAAGCTCGCGAACGGGAAACCGGCTTCCTCGACCGACCAGGCGCAGCTTGCTCTCGTCGGCAACCTGTTGAGCAGGGAGTGGGGGAAGGTGGCGGTGGTCGGGATCGGGCTCGCCATCATTGTGGCGGGGTTGTTCGTGGCCCATCACGGCTGGTCGAAGCGGTTTCGGGAGGAGCAGGATTTCCGGGGTGCGGGGCGGTCGACGGAGCGGGTCGTGATCCGGCTCGGGCAGGTCGGGTACGCGGCGCTCGGGGCGGTGTACGCGGGCGGTGGGGTGCTCGTGATCGTGGCCGCGGTGCAGAGTCAGCCGCACAAGGCGACGGGGTTGGATGTGGCGCTCAAGACGCTGGCGGGTCAGCCGTACGGGACCGTGCTGCTGCTCGTCGTCGCGGTCGGGCTGGCGGCGTTCGCGGTCTTCACGTTCCTCGATGCCAAGTTCCGCAAGGTTCACTAGCGTAATGCGCGCCGGGTACCGGCGGGGAACACGGGCGTCCACGTGCACGCCGCGGGGGCCGGTGCCGGGTCGGCACGCAGCCGGTTGCCGGCGCTATGTCGCGGTGATGCACAGTGTTTCGGTGGAGCTGGGGTCTTACGCGCTGGTGGATGTGGAGACGACGGGGCTGCGGCCGGGACAGCACCGGGTGCTGTCGGTGGCGGCGCTGCTGCTGGACGATGCGGGGGCGGTGGTGCGGGAGTTCCATACGCTGGTCGATCCGGGCGGGGATCCGGGGCCGGTGCACATCCACGGGCTGACGCGCGAGATCCTGCACGGCGCACCGGAATTCGGGCGGGTGGCGGGGGAGCTGGCCGGGGTGTTGAGCGGGCGGGTGCTGGTGGCGCACAATGCGCGGTTCGATCACGGGTTCCTGGCGGCGGAGTTCCGGCGGGCCGGGGTGCGGATGCCGGTGCGGAGCCGGATGTGCACGTTGGCGCTGGCTCGGCGGATCGCCCTTCCCACGGTCGATTTCAAGCTGGCGACGTTGGCGGCGCACTACGGGGTGGTGCAGCGGCGGGCGCACGACGCGCTGGACGACACCCGGGTGCTGGCGGGGGTGTTGCGCGGGCTGGCGGGTGACGCGGCGCGGCTGGGGATCGCGGCTCCGGTGCTGGACTGTGCCGACGAACCGGCGCGGTGGCCGCGCAGCCGAGTCGGGGCGAAGCCGGTGTGCGAGTACCGGTACCCGGGGAAGTTGCTCGCGGGGGAGCCGCTGGTGCAGGGGATGAAGGTGGCGATCACCGGCGACACCGCACTGGAGCGGGAGGTGCTGGTGGCGCGGGCGGAGGCGGCGGGGCTCGATGTCACCGGCGCGGTGAGCGGTCGGACGAGTGTGCTGGTCTGCAACGATCCGGGTTCGGGTTCCGGCAAGGCGCGGCGGGCGCGGGAGCTGGGGACGGTCGTGGTGCGGGAGGGGGAGTTCCTGCGGTTGCTGGGTGACGTGCGGGCCGGGGAGGCGCTCGGGGCGGTGCCCGTGGGCGCGTCTCAGGACGCGGGGGCCGGCAGTCCCCTCGACGGTGTTCGCGCCGGCCGGGCCGTCGGCGTCGGCCACGGCGCGGTCGGTGTCCAGGAAAAGCCTGCCGGAGGTCCGCGCGGAGACCGAGGGGCACGCGACGCCGTCACGGAAACCCGCGGCCCGCTCACCGGCCGCCGCATCCTCGTCCTCGGCGGCACCCACGCGGAAGCCGCCCGAATCCGCGCCGCCATAACGACCCTCGGCGGCGCGGCCGCGGCGAACCTCTCCGCCCGCGTCACCGACGTCGTCGCGCTCACCTGCGGCCGCCCCGACCAGCGACTGGCCCGCGCGCAGAAGCTCGGCCTCCCCATTCACGGCCGGGAACTCGTGCAGCACAGCACCCCCACCGCGGCCGGGAGCACGACGACCCTCGCCCGCGGTCAGGCAGTAGACCTCCCGGATCAGTCCAGATGGACCATCCGCGCGGCCTGGCACACCCACACCGTCGACCTCGTCGCCTTCCTGCTCGACGACACCGAAACTGTCTCCCAGGATGCCGACTTCGTCTTCTACAACCAGCCCGAAACCCGGGGCGCCACCTTGACCTGCGACGGCCCGGCCGAACAGGCCGTCGAACTCGACCTGACCGCCCTCGGCCCCGGCCGCACCCGCATCGTGATCGCCGCCGCACTGGAACAACCGGGCGTCACCTTCGGCGACGTCGGCCCCGTCGAACTCGACATCGACGGCTTCGCCCAGGCCACCCTGGACGCCGCGACCGAGGAGCGCACCCTGCTACTGGCCGAGATCTACCGGCGCGGGGAGCGGTGGCGGCTGCGCGCGGTCGGGCAGGGGTATCCGACGGGGCTGGCGGAGCTCGCCGCCGGGTACGGGGTGGAGCTCGGCTAGCGATCTTTGGCAGATGTCACAGCCGCGGCGGCGCCCATGGTGAGGTGCCAACGCGGTCGCGAATCCGCTCGAATGCCGGGGCGGCGGAACCCTAGTCTCGGGCCGGAATCGGTTCGAGTGGAGGGTGCGGGTCTGTGAAAGCGTCTCTGGCGGTCGTGGTTACGGTGCTCGTGGGTTGCGCCCTGATGGGCGCCCCGGCCTCCGCGGCTCCGCCCTATCCGGTCGAGCCGTCGGTGCCGGCGGGCACGCCGTCGCCGCTGCAGGAGTGGATCGACGGCACCGTGCCCGCGCCGCCCGCGGCGGCCGACGACGAGACGCTGTGGCGGGCGGTGCTGCCGACACCGACGGGTGACCCGATCTTCGATGCCTGGCCCGACGACCTCCCCGCGTTCGCGCCGGGCGCGATCATCGAGGCGCGGGATGTGACGGCGACGACCGCGGTGCGGATGCCGACGCCGATCGCGCGGGCCACGCTGCTCAAGTTCCGCTCCACCTCGGCGACGGGCGCGCCGTCGTTCGGGACCGCGACGCTGATCGTGCCTGCGGTGCCGTGGTCGGGCCCGCGGCCGGTCGAGGTCAACGCGCTGCCGATCAATTCGCTCGGCACGCACTGCACCCCGGGGTACCAGCTGTCGCACGACCTGCTGGACAAGCCGAACCTCGATCTCCCGGTCTTCCTGCCCGCGGTCTGGACGGCGCTCGGCAAGGGCCACGCGGTGCTGCTGCCCGACCACGAGGGCCCCTTCATGGCCTACGCCGAGCCGAATGTCGCGGCGCACGTCGTGCTCGACTCGATCCGCGCGGCGCGCGGTTTCCTGCCCGGTGAGCTCGGCGAGAGCCGGTACGTGGCGATCGGCTACTCCGGCGGGGCGATCGCCGCCTACGCCGCGGCCATGAAGCTGGACGAGTACGCGCCGGAGCTGAACGGGGTGCTGGCCGGAGCGGCGGCGGGTGGCGTCGTCACCGACTACGTGAACGTCGCGCACCAGTTCAACGGCAAGATCTCCTCGGGCATCCTGCTGACGGTGACGCTGGCGATCGCCCGCGAGCACCCGGAGATCCTGCGGCACACCAACACCCTCGCCCAGTGGGTGGCGACCTCGCCGCTGCGCGACATCTGCGGCGAGACCTCCGGCCCGCTCGGCATCGTCGGCCTCCCGGTCGACGTCGGCGCCGACACCGCGGCCCCGCTCGACAGCGAGTTCGCGGCGGCGCTCTTCGACCGCTTCGACCTGACCGACGCGACCTCCCCGGTGCCGCTGTACATCTACCACGGCGCGCACGACCCGTGGATCCCGCTCGACGACGCCGAGCGGGTGTTCCGCGAGCAGTGCGGGCGCGGCGTCCCCTCGGTGTTCCGGGTGGTGCCGGGCGAGCACCTGATCGGCTACGTCACCGGCGCACCGGAACTCGAGGGCTGGATCGACGGGCGGCTCCGCGGTGCTCCCGCGCCGCGCGAGTGCTGAGCGGCTACTCCGGCAGGCCGAGGGCGTGGTCCGCGGTGGCGCCACCGACCGGAAGACGACCGGTATTTCCCGTTTGGTGTCAGCCGGGTCCCGATGGCAGGCTCAAGCGGTGACGCAACCTCCGGATATCCAGGCGACCGGGTCCGACCCGGCCTCCGACAAGTTGGACGGCGCGGTCTTCCGCGTCGCGGGCGTGGTGGTGCTCGGCGCCATCATGTCCATTCTCGACATCACCGTCGTGACGGTGGCCCTGCCGACCTTCCAGCTCGAGTTCGGCACCAGCTACGCCGTCGCGGCCTGGACCATGACCGGCTACACGCTGGCCCTGGCTACGGTGATCCCGCTGACCGGCTGGGCGGCGGACCGCTTCGGCACCAAGCGGCTCTACCTGGCCGCGCTCACCTTCTTCGTGCTCGGCTCGGCGCTCTGCAGCCTGGCCTGGAACATCGAGACGCTGATCGCGTTCCGGGTGATCCAGGGCATCGGCGGCGGCATGCTGATGCCGCTCGGCATGACGATCATGACCCGCGCGGCGGGCCCGCAGCGGGTCGGGCGGCTGATGGCGGTGCTCGGCGTGCCGATGCTGCTCGGCCCGATCGGCGGCCCGATCCTGGGCGGCTGGCTGATCGAGAGCCTGAGCTGGCACTGGATCTTCCTGATCAATGTGCCGATCGGCGCGGTCGCGCTGATCGCCGCCTTCGTCGTGCTGCCCGCCGACGACCCGGAGCCCTCGGAGTCGTTCGACTTCCTCGGCATGCTGCTCGCCTCGCCCGGCCTCGCGCTGTTCCTCTACGGCGTCTCCAGCATTCCCGAGGCCGGCACCGCGCTCACCCCGAAGGTGCTGGTCCCGGCGCTGGCCGGTGTCGTGCTGCTCGGGCTCTTCGTCCGGCACGCGCTGCGCACCGAGCACCCGCTGATCGACCTGCGGCTTTTCCGGAACCGCGCGCTGACCTTCGCGGTGCTGACCATGGTGCTCTTCGCCATCGCCTTCTTCGGCGCCGGGCTGCTGCTGCCCTCGTACCTGCAGCAGGTGCGCGGCGAGTCGGCGCTGTGGGCGGGGCTCTTGATCGCCCCGCAGGGGCTCGGCGCCATGCTGAGCATGCCGATCGCCGGTCGGCTCGTCGACCGCTCCGGGCCGGGCAAGGTGGTGCTCACCGGCCTCGTGCTGATCGTCATCGGCACGGTGTACTTCACCCAGCTCGAGGCGGATTCGCCGTACCCGATCCTGCTCGGCTCGCTCTTCGTCATGGGGCTCGGCATGGGCTGCACCATGATGCCGGTCATGACCGCCGCCCTCCAGACGCTGAACCACCAGCAGGTGGCGCGCGGCTCGACGCTGATGAACATCGTGAATCAGACCGCGGGCTCCATCGGCACCGCGGTCATGTCGGTGGTGCTGACCGGGCTGCTCGAGAATGAGCCGCTGGCCGGGCCCGCGATCGCCGCGCAGTTCGACCCGCGGGTAGCGGCCGAGCTGCCGCCCGCCGCGGTGCGGGAGGGGCTCGACCAGGCGGCGCAGGCGTTCGGCCACACCTACGTGGTGGCGCTGGTGCTGATCGTGCTGACCTTCGTCCCGGCGTTCTTCCTGCCGCGCACCAAGCCGAAGGCGCCGGAGGGCGCCGAGGCGCAGGTCCTCGTGCACTGAGTTCCCGGTCGACGGGCCCGGCGGCGGAAGCGGCCGGGCCCGTCGCCGTCTCAGGAGTACTTGGCGACGAAGGAATCGAGCGAGCGCTCGAAATCGCCCTTGACCGCGCGCGCCACCCCGGACCCGATCGGCCCGAAGAGCGGCGCCCCGCCCAGCTCCACATCGATGGAGACCGAGGCGCCGTCGCCCTTCGGCGCGACGGTGAAGCGCAGCCCCACCTTGGTGCCGCCCTTGCCCGCACCCTTCAGCGCCAGCGTGCGCGGCGGCGTGGCCTCGGTGACCGTCCAGGTGACCCGGTTGCGCATGCCCTTCACGCTGACCACCCCGACCAGCTCCGTGCCCGCGGCGAGCTGCTCGGGCACCGGCCCGCGCCAGGCCTCGTGCATGGTGAGCCAGGTGCCGAGTTCGGCCAGGTCGGATGCGTGCGACCACGCCTGCTCGGGGGTCAGCGGCACGTCGGCGGAGACCTTCAGCTTTGCCATGCGCGCATGGTATCCCCGGCGCGAGGGGTCGTTTCGCCGCGCGCGGGCCCGGGTACCTGGGGACGGACCGCGAAAGAGGGGAGCCCCGATGACCACCGACCCGGTGGCGACGCTGCGCACCGTCGTCCTGGATTGTCCGGAACCGGCCACCCTGGCCCGGTTCTACGCCGGCCTGCTCGGCGGCGAGGCCGTGGACGAGGACGACGACCCGACCTGGCAGGTGCTGATCGAGCCGGGCGGGCGGCGGATCGCCTTCCAGCACGCGCCGGAGTACACCCCGCCGGTCTTCCCCGACCCGAAGGCCTCGCAGCAGCTGCACCTGGACCTGCTGGTCGCGGAGATCGAGGCCGCCGAGCGGCGCGCGCTCGACCTCGGCGCGGTGCTGCTGGAGCCGCACGACGACGACCGGTTCCGGGTCTACCGCGACCCGGTCGGGCACACCTTCTGCTTCGTCTGGGAGTGACCCCGGTCACTCCGGAATAGTCCGGGACCCTCCCCGTGTTCAACTGGTTGCCACATCAACCAATGGACATTCGAGGAGGGTCTCGTGCAGTTCGGAATCTTCACCGTCGGCGACGTGACCACCGACCCCACCACCGGCCGCACCCCGGGCGAGGCCGAGCGGATCAAGGCGATGGTCGCCATCGCGAAGAAGGCGGAGGAGGTCGGGCTCGACGTCTTCGCGACCGGTGAGCACCACAACCCGCCCTTCGTCCCGTCCTCGCCCACCACCCTGCTCGGCTACATCGCCGGGCAGACCGAGCGCATCCAGCTCTCCACCTCGACCACGCTGATCACCACCAACGACCCGGTGAAGATCGCCGAGGACTTCGCGATGCTGCAGCACCTGGCCGACGGCCGGGTGGATCTCATGCTCGGCCGCGGCAACACCGGCCCGGTCTATCCGTGGTTCGGGCAGGACATCCGAAACGGCATCCCGCTCGCCATCGAGAACTACGGGCTGCTGCACCGGCTCTGGCGGGAGGACGTGGTCGACTGGGAGGGCCGCTTCCGGACCCCGCTGCAGTCCTTCACCGCGACCCCGCGCCCGCTGGACGGCGTGCCGCCCTTCGTCTGGCACGGCTCCATCCGCAGCCCGGAGATCGCCGAGCAGGCCGCCTACTACGGCGACGGCTTCTTCGCGAACAACATCTTCTGGCCGCGCGGCCACTTCCAGCGGCTGATCGAGCTCTACCGGCAGCGCTACGAGCACTACGGCCACGGCTCGGCCGACCAGGCGATCGTCGGGCTCGGCGGGCAGGTGTTCCTGCGGCACAACTCGCAGGACGCGGTGCGCGAGTTCCGGCCGTACTTCGACAACGCGCCGGTCTACGGGCACGGGCCGTCGCTGGAGGAGTTCACCGAGCAGACCCCGCTCACCGTCGGCAGCCCGCAGCAGGTGATCGAGAAGACGCTGAGCTTCCGCGAGTCCTTCGGCGACTACCAGCGCCAGCTCTTCCTCGTCGACCACGCCGGGCTGCCGCTGAAGACCGTGCTCGAGCAGCTCGACCTGCTCGGCGCGGAGGTCGTGCCGGTGCTGCGCCGCGAGTTCGCGGCGCGCAAGCCCGCGCACGTCCCCGACGCCCCGACGCACGCCGCGCTGCTCGCGGCGCGCACCGCGGTGACCGCCTGAGCCGCCCCCCCCCGACGACGTGACGCCGTCACGCCCGCTTGACCGATTCATCTCTGACGCCAAGGAGTAACCCCATGACCAAGTCTCTCGCCGACCTCGGCCTCACCGCAGGCACCTGGGCCATCGACCCGGTGCACTCCACCGTCGCCTTCGCCGTGCGCCACCTCATGGTCAGCAAGGTGCGCGGCCGCTTCACCGACTTCTCCGGCGCGCTGGAGATCGCCGAGGACGGCACCGCCACCGCGCACGCCGAGATCCGGGTCGACTCGGTGACCACCGACAACCCGCAGCGCGACGCGCACCTGCGCACCGCCGACTTCTTCTCCGCCGAGCAGTTCCCGCTGGCCACCTTCACCGCGACCGGATTCCGCCCGCAGGGCGACGATTTCGAGGTCGACGGGGAATTCTCGCTGCGGGGCGTCACCAAGCCGGTGACCCTGAAGGTGGAATTCCTCGGGGTGAATCCGGGCATGGGCAACGGCCCGGTAGCCGGGTTCGAGGCGCAGACCGTGGTCAGCCGCCGCGATTTCGGGCTCGACATCGATATGCCGCTGCCCGACGGCGGCGCGGTGATCGGCGACAAGATCACCCTGACGCTGGAGATCGAGGCAGGCCTGCAGGCCTGACGCCCCGCCACACCACGATCGGCCGGACCCCGCGCGGGGGCCGGCCGAGCGGTGTTTCCCCGGGGGTCGCGGGGACCGAA
>NZ_JBHUXA010000018.1:0-71287 GCF_042669725.1 Nocardia sp. NPDC057227
CAAGCCCTGGTGCGGGCCGGGGGCGGCGGGCCCGTCGCCCGGCCGCCCGCGTCCGGACACCGATCTAGAGCTCGACCAGCGTGTGGTCGGCCACCCGGTCGCTGAGCACCCGCAGGTGCTCCAGCGTGCCGCCCAGCGTCCGCTCGATGGCGGTGAGCCGCGCGACGTAATGGCTCACCGGGTACTCGGTGGTCACGCCGATGCCGCCGTGCATCTGCACCGCCTCCTGCCCGACGTGCCTGGCCGAGCGGGCGATCCGCAGCCGCGAGCGGGACGCGATCACCGGGTCCTCCGAGCCGTCGGCGAGCGCGGCGGTGAGGTACAGGCTCATGCTGCGCGCCAGCTCCAGCGAGACGTACATGTTGGCGGCGCGCTGGGTCAGCGTCTGGAACTTCGAGAGCGTGACGCCGAACTGCTTCCTGGTGCGCAGGTACTCGCTGGTCAGCCGGAGCGCCTCTTCCATGGCGCCGATGGCCTCGGCGCTCAACGCGGCGTGTGCCCGCAGCTCGGCGGCCGCGATGGCCGCGCTCGCGTCGGTCGCCGTGCCGAGCAGCTCGGCCTGCGCGCCGTCCAGGACCAGCTGGGCGCCGCGGCGCTCGTCGAGCGTGCGGTACGGGGTGCGCTGCACGCCATCGCCCGCCGGGTCGATCAGGAACAGCCCGGTGCCGCCCTCCGGCAGCGCCGCGCTGACCACGATGCGGTCCGCGCTGTCGCCGTGCGGCACCGGGTTCTTGGTGCCGGAGAGGCGGTAGCCGTCGCCGTCCGCGGTCGCGGTGGTGCCGAGCTCCAGGTCCGGCCAGCGCGAGCCGGGCTCGCCGTGCGCGAAGGCGAGCAGCAGGCTGCCCGCGGCCACCTCCGGCAGGATCGCCTGCCGCTGCTCGGCGGTGCCGACGAGGGTGATCAGCGCGCCGGGCACGATCACCGCGTCCAGCAGCGGCTCGGGGGCCAGCCTGCGGCCCACCTCCTCCAGGACCAGCATGGCCTCGACGGGACCCGCCTCGACGCCGCCGTCCTCCTCGGAGAAGGTCAGCCCGAGCACGCCGAGCTCGGCCAGCCTGCCCCAGACGTCCCGGCTCCAGCCGAGGTCGGTCTCGACGACCTTCAGCCGCGACTCCGCGGTGTAATTCTTGGCGAGCAGGTCGCGCACGGTGTCGCGGAGCAGCGCCTGCTCTTCGGTGAGCTCGAAATCCATGGCTCGCCCCTCACAGTCCGAGGATCGTGGAGGCGATGATGGTGCGCTGCACCTCGCTGGAGCCTCCGTAGATGGTGGTCTTGCGGTAGTTCAGGTAGGCCGGGCCGCTGCGCTGCGCCCACTCGGGCGAGGCGATGTCACCGGCGCCGACCGGGAGGCCGTCCGGGCCGGCGACGTCGAGCAGCAGCTCGGTCACCTCCTGCTGCAGCTCCGAGCCGCGCAGCTTGAGCACCGACGAGGCCGGGTTCGGCTTGCCCTCCTCGGAGTGCGAGACCACGCGCAGCTGGGTCAGCTCCAGCGCGAGCAGCTCGTTCTCCAGCTCGGCGATCCTGGCCGCGAAGATCGGGTCGGTGAGCAGCGTGCCCGAGCCGGACTTGGTCTGCGCCGCGAACTCCTTGGCCACCGCCAGCTTGACCTTGCTGCGGCCGACCGCGGTGATGCTCGTGCGCTCGTTGCCGAGCAGGAACTTGGCGTAGGTCCAGCCCATGTTCTCCGCGCCGACCAGCTGGTCGGCGGGCACCCGGACGTTCTCGAAGAACACCTCGTTCACCTCGTGGCCGCCGTCGATCAGCTTGATCGGGCGGATGGTGACGCCGGGGCTCTTGACGTCGAAGAGCAGGAACGAGATGCCCGCCTGCTTCTTCGGGGCGCCCGGGTCGGTGCGGACCAGGCAGAAGATCCAGTCGGCGTACTGGGCCAGGGTGGTCCAGATCTTCTGGCCGTTGACGATGTAGGAGTCGCCGTCGCGCACCGCGGTGGTGCGCAGCGACGCGAGGTCCGAGCCTGCGTCCGGCTCGGAGAAGCCCTGGCACCACCAGATGTCGAGCGCGGCGGTGGGCGGCAGGAAGCGCTCCTTGATCTCCTGCGAGCCGAAGTGCGCGATCACCGGGCCGACCATCTGGGCGTTGAAGGTGAGCGGCTCGGGGACCGAGGCGAGCTGCATCTCGTCCTGCCAGATGTGCCGCTGCATCGGGGTCCAGTCCTTGCCACCCCACTCGACGGGCCAGTTCGGCACCGCGAGGCCATTGTCGTTCAGCAGCTTGTGCGTGGTCACGACGTCCTCGCGGGAGATCTCCCGCCCGTACTTGACCCGCTCCCGGATCTCCTCGGGGATCTGCGTCCGGTAGAACGTGCGCAGCTCGTCGCGGAAGGCAACCTCATCGGAGGACAGGGATATTTTCATACAAGGCTCCCGTTGTGTCTCGTTTCATCCGACTCGAACCCTACCCCCCGGTAATACACCGAGTCGATTGGATCACACGAGGTGCGGGCGATATCGCGGTTTGCGGTGCGGAGCGGCCCGGTGGAAACCAGGCCCACCTGGTACGTTGCTGGCGAAACGGGAGCCGCATCGAGGAGTGTTCGAGTGAAGCGCAAGTCCACCGCACGGATCGCCGCGACGGCGGCGTCGCTCGGCATGACGCTCGGCCTCGCCGGGGTGCTCGCCGGCGGGGCGACCGCCGACACCGAGGCGACGGTGCGCGACCGGATCGCCGAACTCACCGCGGCGGCGGGTGAGGACGCGAGCGCGAGGGCGGGCGTCGGCGCCCTGCGCGACTACACCGAGCTGGTCGACGTGGCCGCGCTGCGCGACATCGCCAGTAATTTCACCCCGTTCGCCTACGCCGCGCCGACCTTCGGCTGCGGCAGCAACGGCCCGATCACCACGATCATCGCGGCCGGGGTGACCGACGGCACCCAGGCCAACTCGGCAGGTGCCGACCTGCGCCCCGGCCAGCTGCGGTTCACCGCCTCCCCCGCGCACTCGGGCGCGCCGCTCGCCTCCGGGCTCGCCGTCGCCTGGGTGAACGTGAACACCGGCGTCAGCGGGATGGATCCGCTGGACGACCACACCGAGCTGAACCTGCCGACGCTGTCCAAGACGGTGAACAGCGGTCCCGGCACGGTGATCGCCTCCATGTGGGGTGTCATCGACTACCCCGGCGCGCACTGCGTGATGACGCCGACGGTCGGCACCTTCGTCGTGCCGGACGTGCCCGCTCCCCCGGCCCCGGCCCCCGAGCCGGCTCCGGCTCCGCAGCCTGCGCCGGCCCCGCAGCCCGCCCCGGAGCCCGCGCCCGCGCCGCCCGGCATCCCGCTGCCCGAGCTTCCGGTCATCCCGCTGCCCACCTTCTGAGCGCGCCGAGCCGTCCTCGGCTCCCCTGCGCTACCGACCCGGGGTGAGCGGGGGTTACTCGCCCGGCGTGATCCGCAGGATCGAGCCGGCCTCGGTGCTCGCCAGCAGGGTGTCCGGGCGGGCCGGGTCGGCGGCGAGCGCGGTCAGCGGCTGGGTGCCGAGCACCGCGCAGGTGCCGCCGGTGGCCGGGTCGACGCGGACCAGCCTGCCGGTGAGCGTCGCCGCGTACAGCGCGCCGTCGTGGTTCAGCAGGTCGTCCACGTAGTCGGGAAGCCCGGCAGCGGTGAGATCCGCGACGACGGTGTGCGCGGCCGGATCCGCGAGCGGAGCGCGGGAGACCCGGCCGAGGGCGTCGCCGTTGCTGGTCACGTAGGCGGTGTCACCGTCGATGGCGATGCCGTTGGCGGCGGGGGCATCGATCGACCAGCCCGGGTCGACCGTGCCGTCGGCCCGCAGCCGGACCACGCCGGTGGCGGTGGCGACGTAGAGCTGCCCGTCCGCGCCGAAGTCGGCGCCGTTGGGCATGGTCAGCCCGGTGACGACGACCTCGGGCACCGGGGTGGCGGCGGCCGGGTCGAGCCGGAGCACGCCGCCGCGGTCTCCCGCGACCGGCGCGTCGCCGAAGACCACGTAGAGCAGGCCGTCCGGCCCGAGCCGCGGCGCGCCCGGGTACTCGACCGGAACGGTCGCGGTGAGCGCACCCGCGGCGTCGTAGCGCTGCAGCTGCTGCCGCCACAGCCGGGCGACCCACAGGTTCCCGGCCGCGTCGACGGTCAGGTTCTCCGACCAGTCCAGCACCGGAACCCCGGCGGGCACCGCCACCTCGACCCCGGCCTGTGCGCAGCTCGGTGCCGCGTGCGCGGCGGGGACGGCCGTCCCGGCGGCGAGTACCGCGGCGAGCAGGGGAAGCCGGACGGCGGTGCGGAACTTCACGAAGTGACCTCGGCTCGACAGGGCCGGGCGGATTCGGTCCCCGGCGGCGCGGGCATGATCGTCGCATGCCCTACCTCACCGGCGCACGCGGCAGGCTGCACTATCGGCGCCGTCCGCTGGCCGATCCGCGCGCGGTGCTCGTGCTGCTGCCCGGCAGCGGGCAGCACAGCGGGCACTACCACCGGTTCGCCGCCCTGCTCGGCCGGGCCGAGATCGAGGCCTGGCTCCTCGACACCGCCGGGCAGGGGCTGAGCGAGGGCGATCCGGCCGCGCCAGGCACGCTCGCCGAGCTCACCGCCGACGCCGCCGCGCTGCTCGGCGCGGTGCGCGCCGAGCGCCCGGCGGAACCGCTTGTGCTGATGGGGCATTCGCTGGGCGCGGCCACCGCGCTCGGGCTGCTCGCCGATTCCGCGCCCGCGCTCGCCGGGCTGGTGCTCTGCGGCACGCCGCCGCGCGCGATCGCCGCGCCGCCGCCGCCCGGATTGCCCGTTCTCGCCGTGCACGGCGTCGACGACCGGCGGACGCCGATCGATCCCGTCCGGGACTGGACTGCGCGCCACGAGTCGGTACATTTGTGCGAGTACTCCGACGCCGGCCACGATCTGCTGCACGAGCCGGTACACGCGAAGGTCGGCGCGGACATCGCGGCGTGGGTACAGGATGTGACGGAGGGGCGGTCGCATCCGGTTCGGTGAAACGGACGGCGCCGGCGCGACCGCGGCGCCCCGGAGAGGGGGCTTGCGATGCGATCCAAGGTGGATGTCCTGCGCACGGCGGTGGACGACGGCGAACTGTGGATCGACGGGGTCCTGGTCGCCGACGGCGCGCCGGAGCGCTGCGCGCAGCGCTACGAGCAGCTGGCCGACCGGGTCGACGAGCAGATCGCGGCGCTCGCCGCGGCGGGCACGCTGCCCGGCTTCGGCGGCCTCGCCTCCGGCGCGGCGCTGCGCGGTGGTTTCGAGGGCAAGGCCGGGAACGCGGTCACCGCGCTGCGCGAATACGCGGCGGGCGCACGGGAACTCGCGGCCACGCTGCGCGCGGCGGGCGCGGCCTACGCCGCCGCCGACGTGACCGCGGCCGGGCAACTGGCGAGCGTGCCCGCGGTGCACCATGCGTGAACTGCCCCGCTCCGCGCAGCGCGGCGAGCACCTGCGCACCGATCCCGACTACGCGCCCCGGGTGGAGACCTTCGACAACCTCTCGCACCGGGAGCTGCACGCCGCGGTGAACCTGCTCGACCCGGCCGCGCTGAACGCGGGCGGCCGGCTCTGGCGCGGTTCCGGCGCCGGGCTCGCCGCCGCCGTCGAGGCCGCGGGCGCCGAGGTGCGCGCGGCCATGGCCGATGGGTGGCGCGGGCCTGCCGCCGCGACCGCGGCCGCCGCCGTCGCGGCGTTCGAGCAGCGCGGGCGGGAACTCGCCGATGTCATGGGCGTGGTGGGCGAGCGGCTGAACCGGGCCGGTGACGCCGCCGAGGCGGTACGCGCCGGGGTCGGCGCGCCCGCGGCCGGCGAGCCGGATCTGGCGGCGGCGCTGCTGGATCCGGGGAGCGCGGCGGCCAATGTGGCGGCGCAGAAAGCGGCGGAAACGGCCAGGCTCGATGTCGTCCGGGTGATGGAGGACGTCTACGCGGGCGCCTTCCTGCCCACCGGCAACGGGATTCCGGCGTTCCCGGAGTTCGACGCGCCGGGTGGGATCGGTGCGGCGCCTTCCGCCGATGCCACGGTGAGTGCGCGCGGCGGGTCCGGCGGCGAGGCCGGAGTTGCGCCGATCGTCGCGCCCGTCGCACTCGCCACCGGCGCCACGGCGGACGACGAGGCTGCCGGGGCCGCTGCCGCGGCGGACGATTCGGCCACGCCGGCGGACGAAGCCGCGAGTACGGCGACACCGGCCGGTGCGGAGTCCGGCACGGCCGCCGCCGCCACTGAGGCGGCGGGCGTCGCACCGGCCGGCACCGTCGCGGCTTCGTTCGCCGGTACCTCCGTGCCGCACATCACCGTCCCGCACACGGCAACCCCGCACTTCGCGAGCGGCACCGCGCCGGTCTCGGCCGGCGTTCCCGGTGTCATCCCGCCGACCGTGCCCGCCGACGATCGCAAGAAGCAGCAGCAGGACGAGCGGCGTACCGCGAAACCGCGCGAGTCCAGCGGCACCGAGGCGGTCACCGGGCTCGGCGCGGGCGCCATGGGCGGGCTGCTCGGCGGCGCGCTGGCGGCCTCGGAGACGACGCGCGCGGGCCACGGGATCAGCGCGCACCTGCCGCCGCGGCCGCAGGTCGCCGACCCCGACGACGACCTGCACTTCCCGGACGAGGAGCTCACCTACCTCGAGCCGGGCGACGACAACGGCACGCTCATCGGCTCGCTCGATCCCACCACGCCCCCGGTGCTCGGGGAGTGGTCAGAGCGCGAGTGAGGCGGACGCTGACGCCGGACCAGTTCGCGCTGGCCTGGCGCCGGACCGACGGGGACCGCATCCCGTACCCGCTCGCGGTGCGGCTCTCCGCCGCCGACAATGTCGAGCGCGCCGCGCAGCTCCCCGCTCTGCACCGCTGGCGCGACGAGCACCTGGACGCCGACCTGGAGGCGGCGCTCCGCGTGCTCGCCCGCCCCGCCCTGCGCGTCGAGGTCTTCGGCTACGGGCCGGGCCGACCGGCATCGGAGGGGCTGGGAGCCCCGGTCCGGGTGCTCGGGGCGGTGGCGGGTGAGATCGCGGTCGTGGTCGCGCAGCTGCCCGGCTCCGCGCCGGACCGCGGCGGCGACCTCCGGATCGCGGTCGGCTCGGCGGGCACCTTCGCGTCCCGGATGATCACCCCGCTCCCGCGCAACCGCGCGGGCACCCTGCCCGCGCTCACCGCCCCGCTGGCCCGGGTCACCGAGGACAGCCGCGACCTGGTGACCGTCCCGGTCTCCGGCCCCTCGGTGCCGGCCCGCATCCGCAGGCTGCTCCGCGCCCCGCGCGACGGCATCGGCCAGATCGTGGTCTCGGTGCGCCGCGACGCGGGCGCGCTCGCGCCGTTCGGCGTGCTGTGCTGGATCGACGTCGCCGGGGACGGCCGCTACGCGGTGCGCACCGGCGCCGAGGTGGAGGTCACCCCGGTCACGGCCGAGAGCTTCGCGGGCAGGCTGCGGCCCATGCTCACCGCAGCGGGCCGGGTGACGCCGCGCGCGGTGTGGTGATCAGCGCGCCCGCAGTACCGCGGTGACCTCGGCGTCGGCGAGCTGGTGGAAGTCCTCGTAGGCGGTGCCGACCCCGCCGAGCTGCTCCGGCACCAGCGGGCACACCACGTCGTCGGCCTCGGCGGCGGCCCGGCGCAGCGCCTCCGGCGAGGAGACCGGCACCGCGACCAGCACCAGCGCCGGACGCTGGCGGCGCAGCACCCGGCAGGCGGCCACCATGGTCGCCCCGGTCGCCATGCCGTCGTCCACCAGCACCACCACCCGCCCGGCCCGCGGCACCGCCGCCGCCCCGGCCCGCCAGGTGGCGCGGCGCCGCTCCAGCTCGGCCCGCTCGGCGACCTCCACCCCGGCCAGTGCCACCCGCGTCAGCCCGGTCTGCGCGAGCACGTCGTCGTTCAGCACCTTTGCGCCGTCCTCGCCGATGGCACCCGCCGCCAGCTCCGGCTGCCAGGGCACCCCGAGCTTGCGGACCAGCAGGATGTCGAGCGCGCCCCCGACCACTTCGCGCGCACCGGCCGCCACCGGCACGCCGCCGCGCGGCAGCCCGAGCAGCAGCGGACCGGGGGCTCCCGCCTCCGCGACGAGGCCCCACTCGGCCAGCTCGCCCCCGAGCACACGACCGGCCGAAGTCCGATCGGTGTAGATCATCGTCCCTCGACGCTACTCCGGAACGCGCTCCACCACGGCGAATCGGCGCAGCTCCAGGCTCGGATTCGCGCGCCGGACGGCGGTGAGTTCCGCGGCGTCGACGGCGGCGGTGAGCACACCGGGCTCGGCGCCGAGTTCGGCGAGCACCGCGCCCGCCGGGCCGACGATCATCGACGCGCCCGCGCCGCGCGGCTCGGCCTGGTCGGCGGCGGCGACGTAGACGGTGTTCTCGATGGCCCGCGCGCGCAGCAGCGTCGTCCACTGGTCGACCTTGCCCGGACCGGGGATCCACTGCGCGGGCAGCAGCAGCACCTGCGCACCGGCCGCGGCCACCCGCCGCGCGCCCTCGGGGAAGCGCAGGTCGAAGCAGGTCTGCAGCCCGAACACGGTGTCGCCGACGGTGAACACCGGCGGCTCGGTGATGGCGCCGGGCTTGACCACCTCGGACTCGCGGTGCCCGAAGGCGTCGTAGAGGTGCACCTTGCGGTAGGTGGCGACGAGCTCGCCGCTCGGGTCGAGCACGACGAGGGTGTTGTGGATGCGCTCCGGCTCGTCCGGCACCTCCTCCACGATCCCGGCCACCAGGTGCACGCCGAACTCCTTCGCCAGCGCCCCGAGCCCGGTGACGAAGGGCCCCGTGAGCGGCTCGCGGACCGCGACCACCCGCTCGTCGAGCCTGGTCACCGCGTACATCGCGTACTCGGGGGCGAGCACGACGGCCGCGCCGCGCCCGGCGGCATCGGCGACCGGTTCGCGCAGCGCGCCGAGGTTGGCGGCCGGGTCGGTGGATGGCGCGAACTGGACGACCGCGACGATCGGTGACGACATGGGAACCACGGTATGGCCCGGCTGCGGGTGAGACCACCGCCACGCAGTAAACTGCTGGTCAATGAGCATCAATGAGGTCGACACCGTTCCCGGCGACAATGGGGACCCCCGCCAAGGCGAGGGTACGACCGGCGATTTCGCGACCGGCAGCCCGGTCACAGCGGCGACGCACGGTTCCACCGGCAGCACCCAGGGCGGCTCCACCGTCGAGACCAGCGCCGATTCGCCCGTCGAGACCAGCGCCGATTCGCCCGCGGAGCCCGCAGCCGACGCACCACCCACCTTCGCCGAACTCGGCATCGATGAGCGGATCCTGCGCGCCATCGCCGACGTCGGCTACGAGTCGCCGTCGCCGATCCAGGCCGCGACGATCCCGCCGCTGCTGGCAGGCGCCGACGTGGTCGGCCTCGCGCAGACCGGCACCGGCAAGACCGCGGCCTTCGCCATCCCGATCCTGATGGGGCTGGACACCGCGGACCGGAAGCCGCGCGCGCTGGTCCTCGCGCCGACCCGCGAACTCGCGATCCAGGTCGCCGAGGCGTTCGGCCGCTACGCCACGCACATCCCCGGGCTGAACGTGCTGCCCATCTACGGCGGGCAGAGCTACGGCGTGCAGCTCTCCGGGCTGCGCCGCGGCGCCCAGGTGGTGGTCGGCACGCCCGGCCGCGTCATCGACCACCTGGAGAAGGGCACGCTCGACCTCTCCGGGCTGCGCTACCTGGTGCTCGACGAGGCCGACGAGATGCTCAAGATGGGCTTCCAGGAGGACGTCGAGCGCATCCTCGCCGACACTCCGAACGACAAGCAGGTCGCGCTCTTCTCCGCGACCATGCCCGGCGCCATCCGCAAGATCTCCAAGCAGTACCTGCACGACCCGGTCGAGATCACGGTCAAGTCGAAGACCTCGACCGCCACCAACATCACCCAGCGCTGGGTGCAGGTCTCGCACCAGCGCAAGCTGGACGCGCTGACCCGGATCCTCGAGGTCGAGTCGTTCGAGGCGATGATCCTCTTCGTCCGGACCAAGCAGGCCACCGAGGAGCTCGCCGAGAAGCTGCGGGCCCGCGGCTTCTCCGCCGCCGCGATCAACGGCGACATCGCGCAGAACCAGCGCGAGCGCACCATCGGGCAGCTCAAGTCCGGTGCGCTGGACATCCTGGTCGCCACCGACGTCGCCGCCCGCGGCCTCGACGTCGACCGCATCTCGCACGTGGTGAACTACGACATCCCGCACGACACCGAGTCGTACGTGCACCGGATCGGCCGCACCGGCCGGGCCGGGCGCTCCGGCGAGGCGCTGCTCTTCGTCGCCCCGCGCGAGCGGCACCTGCTCAAGTCGATCGAGCGCGCCACCAGGCACCCGCTCACCGAGATGCAGCTGCCCAGCGTCGACGACGTGAACGCGCAGCGGGTCAGCAAGTTCGGCGACGCGATCACCGACAACCTCTCCTCGGAGAACCTGGCGCTCTTCCGCACCCTGATCGAGGAGTACGAGCGCGAGCACAACACGCCGCTCATCGACATCGCGGCGGCGCTGGCGGTCGGCTCGCACGACGGCAAGAACTTCTTCATGCAGCCCGAGCCGGAGCCGGTCGAGCGCCCGCGCCGGGAGCGCCCGGAGCGGCAGCGCAGCTTCGACGACGAGGGCGGCGGGAGCGGCCCGAGCCATCACCGCGGCACCGGCGCCGAGCTGGCCACCTACCGGATCAGCGTCGGCAAGCGGCACCGCGTGGTGCCCGGCGCGATCGTCGGCGCCATCGCCAACGAGGGCGGGCTGCGCCGCAGCGATTTCGGGCACATCAGCATCCGGCCGGACCACAGCCTGGTCGAGCTGCCCGCGAACCTGCCCGCCGAGACGCTGGAGGCGCTGCGCCGCACCAGGATCAGCGGCGTGCTGATCCAGCTGCAGCTCGACCACGGCTCGCCGCAGCACCGCGCGATGCCGCGCGGGCCGCGCCGCGAGGGTCCGTGGCGCGCGCCGGAGCGGCGCAAACCGCGGTCCTGATCCCCCGTTTCGCGCGGTGAGCACCGTAGTGTTGCCGTCGATTCGCCGACACCGGTGAGCCCGCGACGAGACAGGAGGGCCGCGTTTGCTCGTCATCGGTGACGTGGTCGTCGCCGCACCGGCCGACCTGATCGCTGCCGCGCGCTGCGAATTCACGGTGCTGCGCGCCCTGGACGCCGAGATCGCCGCGCCGCGTGCGGATTCCGCCGCCGAGCTGGACCGGTTGCTGGCCGGGAACGAGCGCACGCTTGCCGCGCTGCGCGGCGGGGCGGCCGAGCTCACCGATGCCGTGCTCTTCGACGGGCGTACCGCCGCGGGCGCGGAGCGGCTCGTCCGCGCGGACCACCGGGTGCGGTACACCCCGGTCGCCGCGGGCGCCGCCGACCCGGTGCGCGCCGCGCTCGAGCTGGCGGCCTGCGCCGACCTGCTGAGCGCCGCGGGCGCGCTGCCCGCACCGGTGCTGCGGATCGGCGGCACCGAACTCCCGCTCGACGCCGCGCTCCCGGTCTACCTGGCGCGGCGGGCGCGCTTCGAGCACATCGTCACCGAGCAGTCCGCCGAGCTGCTCCCGGTGCAGTGGGGCGACCCGCGCTACCTGGCCTGCGGGCGCTGCGCCGCCTGCCGGGCGGCGGCGCGCAGCGCGCGCGACGTCGGGCTGGTTGCCGGGATCGACCCGGGCACGGCGGCGCTGCTGCGCGCGGCCGGGATCGGCACCGTCGACCGGCTGGCGAGCTCCACCGCCGAGCTGCCCTGGCTGCCGGTGCGCACCGCGACCGCACTGCGCAGGCAGGCGCGGGTGCAGGTGCGCGCGGACGCCGCCGGGCACCCGGTCGCCGACACCGCGGGAGCCGACGCGCTCTCCGCGCTGCCGCCGAGCACGCCGGGCGATATCGGGATCGCGGCCGCGCCCGGCCCCGCCCTCCTCGTGGCGGGGCAGGACTTCGCGCTGCGAGTACCCCTCGGCGCGAACGGGTTACGGCCGGTCCTCGAGCGGCTGCGGGCCGAGATCCCCGGCGCGCACCTCTACCACCACGGCGCCGAGGTGCGCGCGCTGCTGCACGCGCACCAGACCGGCCCCGGCGACGAGGAGCTGCTCGAGGAGCTCTTCGCCGCGGACGCCGTCGTCGACCTCGCGCCCGTCGTGCGCTCCACCCTGGTCCTGGCCGGGGAGCCGGAGCCGTCCCCGGAGCCGCTGCTGCCCGGGGTCAGGGCGCCGGTCTATCGGGTGGCCCAGGTAGCGGCCGCGCTGGACCGCCTGGTCCCCCGAGACGCGGGCGAACCCGGCGCGGAGACCGACGCCGGCCGCGTCCTCCACATCCGCGCCGCCCTGCGGGCACTCGCGGACCGCTACGGCATCCCGCCCCGCCCCCCGCTCCCCCGCGCGCCCGACCCGGACGGCCCCTCCTCCCTGGAGGCGGCCCTTGCCGAATTCGCCCGCGCCCGCGCCGATTCCGGGCACCCGGCGGCGCTGCTCGCCGATGCGCTCGGCCACCACCGCAGGCAGCGCGGCCCGCTCTGGGACGCGCACCGGGCGCGCCGCGCCGACCCGGTGGCGGACTGGGCCGACGAGCCGGGCGTGCTCGTCGCCGAGTGGGGCACCGTCGACACCAAGTGGCACCGCCCCCCGCACGGCACCGGGCTGCGCCGCTACCTCACCCTCACCGGCCGCTTCGGCACCGGCGCGGGCAGCCGCCTCGGTTCCACCGTCCCCGCCCCCGGCACCCACGTGCACGCCTACTACGACCACCCCGACCCCGCCGCCCCCGGCCTGCGCACGGTCACCGCCGCGGTGGTGCTCGGCTGCGCACCCGACACCGAGTTCGCCGACACCGTCCGGCTGGAGGAGGTGCTCCCCGAGGGGAGGGAGCCCTCCGACGCCATGCCCATCGCCCTTGCCCCGCACCCCCCGCACCCGGACCACGCCGTCGACCGCGCCCTGGAGGAGCTCGCCGACACCGTCCTGGTCACCCTCCCGGACATGCCCGCGGGCGCCCCCTTCGACCTGCTCGCCCGCCGCCCCCCGCGCCTGCGCCGTGACCTGCCCGGCCTCCCCCCGGTGCACGGCGACCACGCCGCCGCCATCACCGAGGCCGTGCGCGCGCTCGACGATTCGGTGCTCGCGGTGCAGGCGCCCGCGGGCACCGGCAAGATCTCCACCATCGCGCGGGTGGTGGCCGGGCTGCTCACCGGGGACCGGTGGCGGATCGGCATCACCGCGCCGGACGGCCACCGCACCGTCGAGCAGCTGCTCGATGCCGTCGTGCGCGCCGGGGTGCTCCCCGAGCTGGTGGCCAAGAAGGACGTGATCTCGGTGGCCCCGGAGTGGGCGGTGATCGACGGCGCCCGCTACCCGCGCTTCCTGGAGACCGCGGTGAACGGCTGCGTCGTCGGCGGGCTGCCCGCCGACTTCGCCGATCCCGCGCAGGTGCCGCGCGGCGCGCTCGACCTGCTCATCGTCGCCGACGCGGGCCGCTGCGCCCCGGCCGACGCACTGGCCGCCGCGGTCAGCGCCCGCTCCCTGCTGCTGCTCGGCGACCTGGAGCACGCCGGGCCGCCGCGCTCGGCGCTCGGGCTGCGGATCGGACCGCACCGGACCGTCCCGGCCGCCACCGGCTATCTGCTCGACCGCACCCGGCGGCTGCACCCGGCGGTGTGCGGCCCGCTCTCCGCGCTCTGGTACGACGGGCGGCTCGGCGCCGAGCGGACGGTGACCG
Organism: Nocardia sp. NPDC057227; assembly: GCF_042669725.1. Taxonomy (NCBI): domain Bacteria; kingdom Bacillati; phylum Actinomycetota; class Actinomycetes; order Mycobacteriales; family Nocardiaceae; genus Nocardia; species Nocardia sp. NPDC057227. The sequence goes on from NZ_JBHUXA010000018.1 coordinate 13,634, forward strand.
GCGGCCGCGCCCTCGACGTCGTGCCGCCCGGCATCGAGACCGTGCTCATCCCGCACCGCGGCCACAGCACCGTCTGCGAACCCGAGGCGCGGGAAGTCGTGCGCCGGGTCCGCACCCTGCTCACCGGCACCTGGACCAGCGGGAGCGGTGCCCGCAGGCTGCACCCGCACGACATCTTCGTGGTGGCGCCCTACGGCCCGCAGGTGGCGCTGATCCGGACCCTGCTGGAGCGCGCCAGGATCGACGACGTGCTGGTCGGCACCCCGGAGCGGTTCCGCGGCAGGGAGGCGGCGGTGGTGCTGGTCTCGGCGACCGTCTCGGCGCCGGTGGACGCACCCGGCGCGGTGCGCGCGCTGGTGGCCGCCCGGATGCTGCGCGCCGCGCTCGGCCGCGCCCTGTGGCACGCCACCATCATCCGCTCACCGCTGCTCACCGAGTACCTGCCCGCCGACCCGGCCGAACTGGCCGAACTCTCGGCGCTGCTGCGGCTGAGCTGAATTCACCCACACAATTCCAGGCGGAAGTTTGTGCGCAATACCGACGGTCACAGATAAATGGACCAATCGGTATGCGAACAATTCTCACCACTACCGGACCGAATTCAGCCGAAGCACTTTCCTTCGCCGCGATAGGTCGGCACCTCGGTGCGGCCGCCGTCGGCGTCGACGAGGAACAGCCGGTCGAAGCGCTCGCACAGCTCCCCCGCCTTGGCATGCCGGAACCAGACCCGGTCGCCGAGCCGCAGCCCGCGCGCCCCGGCCAGCGGGGTCTGCACCTCGCCGGCGCCCTCGGCCCCGAGCAGCCGCAACCGCCCCGGCCACACCGGCTTCGGCACCCGGGCGGCACCGGCCGGGCCGGAGGCGATGTAGCCGCCCGCGAAGACCGTCGCGATCGACGGCGTCGGCCTGCGCAGCACCGGGAGCGCGAAGTAGAGCGCGGGGCGCGGGGTGAAGGAGCGGTAGTTGTCGAAGAGCGTCGGCACGTACAGCCCGGACCCCGCGGTCACCTCGGTGACCGCCGCACTGCCCGCGCTGACCTCGACCGAACCGGTGCCGCCCGCGTTCACGATCTCCAGTTCGCCGACGACCGCCCGCACCGCGTCGACGACCCGCGCGCGCCTGCCCGCGATCTCCGCGGCCGAGGCCCGCTTCACCAGCCGCACCGCGGGGTTGGCGTCCGGCAGCCCGGCGATCTGCGCCTCGTAGGTCATCACCCCGACCACCGCGAACCCCGCGCGCTTCGCGGCGTAGGCCAGATCCGCGGCCTGCTCGGGGGTGCGCAGCGGGGAGCGGCGCACGCCGAGGTGCAGCGGGCCGATCCGCAGCGAGGCGTCCACGTCGAGGCAGACCCGCAGCCCGGCGCGGTTACCGGTGGCGGCGGCGATCAGCTCCAGGTGCGCGGGGTCGTCGATCATCAGGGTGACGGCGGCGCGGGCGGCAGCGTCGGCGGCGAGCTCGGCCAGCGCGGCGCGGTCCACCGTCGGGTAGCCGAGCAGCACATCCCCGGCACCGGCCCGGACCAGCCACAATGCCTCGCTGAGCGAGTAGGCCATGAGGCCGCGGAAGCCGCCGGAGGCGGTCAGCCCGGCGCCGAGCACCTCCTCGAGCACCGCGCGGCAGCGCACGGATTTGCTCGCCACCCGGATCGGGGTGCCGCCGGCGCGGCGCACCAGATCGGCGGCATTGGCGCGCAACCGGCTCAGGTCGAGCGCGGCAAGCGGCGGGTCGAGATCGGCCGTCGCGGCATGCAGGCGGGCGATCGGCGGGGTCGCGGCCGCGGGCCGCGCGAGGTCGATGGCGGGCACCCAGTAACTAGACCACCCAATTGGTCAAACGTCCAGCAAAGCGCCGATCAGTTCTCGACGGCGCGCGCGGCCAGGCTGCTCACCAGGTCGTCCAGCACGACGAGCATGGTCTCGTCGTCGCAGTCGGCGAGCCAGCGCAGCACGGTGCCGTGCAGCACCGAGACGGCATACGCGGCCACCGCCTGCACCGGCTCCAGCCACTTCATCCCTGACCGCTCCGCGCACAGCTCGAGGAAGGCGACCATCTGCCGATCCATCTCGGCGAAGATCCCGGCCGCGCCCGTACTCGGCAGGCAGCCCGCGCCCGCCTCCCAGCGCAGCCGCAGCGACTGCAGGGTGCCCTCGTAGGCCCGCACCTGCTTGACCGGCGCGCCCTTGACCAGCGGCCAGTACGCGCTCATCCCGGCGTGCAGCAGCACCCGGAGGCCGCGCACGCCGCCGTGATCGAGCGAAGCGGCAGCCTGCTCGACCGCTTCGGAGATCGTCGGCCGCAGCCGGGTCTTCACCATCTCTCCCCGTACGCTCAACAACGACTCCCTCGACAGAACTGGAGCACCGGAAACCGAACGCTCATCCCCGAAATTGCGGGACTCCCGGTCTATCATCCGGCAATGGTAAGTGCTTTCGGGGTTTGAGCCCAGCGCTCACCGGTTATTCCAGACTAAAAGAATGTTTTGTTATCCAACCGGAACGCCTTCGCAATCGACCATGCTCGCCGCCAACCCCGCGGGGAGCACGTTCCGGGCCGTCGGCGACCGACGGCGGACGTGGGCAGAGCATCGGTGCCGCCACGTCGATCGCCCACTCTACGGGCGAATCCGGACCACACTGTCCGGATGTGCGTGATGCCACAGGCTACATCGATTCGTTGCAGGGCATGCACCCCGGTGACACCCTGGCACCAACCGTTAGCCTGGGCAACGTGACCGTCTCGCCCTCCGCCGACCACCTGCGGCTCTCCGGCACCTTCAACTTCCGTGACGTGGGCGGGCTCCGCACCACCGGGGGCGGCACCGTCCGCTCCGGCGTGCTGCTCCGCTCCGCTTCGCTCGCCAACCTCGACGCACGGGGGCTCACGCAGCTCCGCGATCTGAACGTCACCGCGGTGCACGATCTGCGCGGCCTTCGTGAGATCGATCACTTCGGCGCCGACGTCGTCCCGGACGGCGTGCGCGTCGCCGTCACCCCGTTCGACTCCAGGATGGGCGAGGCGCCGCCGCACGACGCCAGGCAGGCCGACACCGCCCGCACGCACATGCTCGAGGTCTACCGCCTCTTCCCGGCCATGCCGGAGGCGAACCTGGCCATCCTCGAGCTGGCCGGGTCGATCGCGAACGGCACCGGGGCGACCCTGGTGCACTGCGCGGCGGGCAAGGACCGCACCGGCTGGGCGGTGGCGACGCTGCTGCGCGCGGTCGGCGTCGCCGAGGACGAGGTGGTCGCCGACTACCTGCGCAGCAACGACGCGGTGCCCGCGCTGCGCGAGATGATCGCCGCCGCGGGAGCCGAGCAGGACACCGAGGTCTCCGCCGACCTGCTCGGCGTGCGCCCCGAGTACCTGGCCGTCGCCACCGACGGCGTGCGCGAGTTCCACGGCGACCCGGAGCGCTACTACACCGCGCTCGGCCTCACCGGCGAGCTGCGCGACAGGCTGCGCGCCCGCCTGCTCGACTGAGGGCTCGCTCAGCGCGCGACGCCGCGCCGGACCAGTCCGTCCGCTTCGATGGTGACCAGGTCGCCGGTGTGGAACCAGGTGCCGGTGAAGCGGGCGGCGGTGGTCGCCGGGTCGTTCCAGTAGCGCCGGGTGACGTTGGGCCCGCGGCACAGCAGCTCGCCGTGGCCCGCGTCCGCGCGCGGCCCCCAGAGCGCCAGCTCGGTGCCGCCGAACGGGAAGCCGAGCACGCTGCCCGTCGCGCGGAACGCCGCGGCGTCGGCCGTGTCCTCGGTCGAGAGTCCGATCCCGCTGGTCTCGGTTGCCCCCCAGACCGACCACTGCCTGGCCTCGGGGAAGGCCGCGCGCAGCGCGTCGGCGAGCACGCCGGGCGCCGCGGCCCGGTCCGCCCGGTGCCCGGCCTTGCTGATCCTGGCCACGTGCTCGCGGCCGGCCCCGCCCGCGGTGAGCGCGGGCAGCAGCTCGGTGAAGATCCGCGGGGTGCCGGAGACCATGTCCACCCGCTCGGTCTCGATCGCCTCGGCCAGCCGCGCCCGATCCGGCGCGAGTACCACCGTCCCGCCCACCGCGAAGGTGGGCAGCACCTGGTCGACGCAGCCGCTCGCGTGCGCCAGCGGCAGCAGCACCAGGTTGCGCAGCCCGTCGGTGGGCAGGTCGAGCGCGGAGACGACCGAGCGAATGGCGGAGAGCAGGTTCTCGTTGGTCAGCTCGACCCCGCGCGGGGCCGGCGAGCCGCTGGTGTAGCAGAGCAGGGCGAGGTCGTTGAGCGCGGCGCCGTCGTCGATGAAGGCGGCGCCGTCCGGCATGCCGGACTCGGCGGAGTTCCTGATGCCGCCGGTGCCGAGCACGAAGTCGGCGCTGCTGTCGGCGATCACCCGGGCCGCCGCGGCGGCGGGCAGCGTGGCGTCGACCAGGACCGGCACCGCGCCGCTGAGCAGCGCGCCGAGGAAGGCCTGCACCCAGCGCGCGCCGCCGGGCAGGTGCACCGCCACCCGGTCGCCGTAGCCGATGCCGTGCTCCTGCAGCCCGCCCGCGATCCGCGAGGCGGAGTGCCACAGCTCCCGGTAGGTGAGCCGCGGCCCGCCGATCTCCACCACGGCCTCGCGGCTGGAGAAGGCGTGCGTCTGCAGGTCGAGCAGCTCGGTGAGCGCCGGGGTCAGGTTGCCGTAGCGGAGCACGCCGTCCGCGCCGCGGGCGAGCGGGTTGTCGCAGACGTGCTGCGCCGACAGCGGAAATTCGACGATGAACTGCTGCGACATGGATCCTCCGGTGCCTCTACCGTCCAGGCACCTCCGACTATATGACCCACATCACAATCTCGTGGCGATAGCCGGAGAACGTGTCCGCCGATCACCGCCCGGTGTAGGTCGCCTTCCCGGGTCCCTGCTCCAGGAAGCTGCGCACCCCGCCGCGCAGATCCGCGGTGCCGAAGAGCGCGCCGGAGACCCCGGGCGTCACCGAATCCGCGTGCGCCACACCGCCGGAGCGCCAGGCGCCGATGATCTCCTTGGTCGCGGCGTGCGCCCGGGTCGGGCCGTCGGCCAGCCGGGTGACGAGCGCCTGCGCCGCCGCCTCGACGTCCTCGTGCACCCCGTTCACCACGCCCCACTCGGCCATGACGGTGGCGGCGTAGAGATCGCCGGTCATGACGAACTCGCGGGCCCGGCCGGAGCCGGCCCGCTCGGCCAGCCGCTGCGGCCCGCCCATCGACGGGGTCAGCCCGACCACCGTCTCCACCAACCCGAACCTGGCCGTCGGCGTCGCCAGGATGATGTCGCAGGCCAGCGCGATCTCGAAGGCCGCGGTGAGGGTGAGGCCGTGCGCGGCGAAGACCACCGGGCAGGGCAGCGCCTCGAGCGGCTGGATGATCGTCTCGAAGAGCGAACGCCACAGCTCGGCGCCCTGTTCCACCGTCAGCCCCTCGAAGACGTGCACGTCGACCCCGCCGGAGACCACCTTGCCCTCGGCGCGCAGCAGCAGCGCGCGCGGCGGGCGCGCGGTGAGCTCGGCGATATCGGCGACCAGCGCGTCGAACAGCGGCTGGTCGAAGAGGTTCAGCGGCGGGTTCGCCAGGGTGAGGACGGCGAGCTCGGCGCCGGCATCGGTGCTGCGGCGTTCCAGGCGTGTCGGTTCGGTTCCGCTCATGTCGGGAGAGCGTAGGCGGTGGGTTTCCGGCCTGGCGTGCCAGACTGGGGCGCGTGACCACGTCGGCAGAGGATCGCTCCGGTTCGCAGGGCAGTTACGTGGAGCCGGGCGAGTTCAAGCGGGACACCAACTACATCACCACCCGGATCACCGCGGACGGCCGCGACGGCTACCCGGCCGAGGCCGGGCGGTACCGGCTGGTCGCGGCGCGGGCCTGCCCGTGGGCCAACCGGACGCTGATCGTGCGCAGGCTGCTCGGCCTGGAGGACGCGCTCTCGCTCGGGCTCTGCGGCCCCACCCACGACAAGCTGAGCTGGACCTTCGACCTGGACCCCGGCGGCGTCGACCCGGTGCTCGGCATCCCCCGGCTGCGCGACGCCTACCTGGCCCGCTTCCCGGACTACCCGCGCGGCATCACCGTGCCCGCCGTGGTCGAGATCGCCACCGGCCAGGTGGTCACCAACGACTACCCGCAGATCACCCTCGACTTCTCCACCGAGTGGACCGCGTTCCACCGGGAGGGCGCGCCCGACCTCTACCCGGCGCACCTGCGGGACGAGATCGACGAGGTCGCGCACAAGAACTTCACCGAGGTCAACAACGGCGTCTACCGCTGCGGTTTCGCCGGCGACCAGGACGCCTACGAGCGCGCCTACGCCCGGCTGTTCACCCGGCTGGACGAGCTCACCGAGCGGCTCGCCGGGCAGCGCTACCTGGTCGGCGACACCATTACCGAGGCCGATGTCAGGCTCTTCACCACGCTGGCCCGCTTCGACCCCGTCTACCACGGCCATTTCAAGTGCAACCGGACCAAGCTGAGCGAGATGCCGGTGCTCTGGGCCTACGCCCGCGACCTGTTCCAGACCCCTGGATTCGGCGACACCACCGACTTCGGCCAGATCAAGACGCACTACTACGCGGTGCACCGGGACATCAACCCCACCGGGGTGGTCCCGGTCGGCCCCGACCTGGCGAATTGGCGCACCCCGCACGGTCGCGAGCAGCTCGGCGGGCGCCCGTTCGGCGACGGAACGCCGCCGCCCCCGCCGCGCGCGGGCGAAGAGGTTCCGGCCTTCGGCTGAGCGCGGAACTCCGCGGGCTGGGTACTTCGTTGTCGAGGGGAGCTGTGTCGGCACCGTGCCCTACAGTTCCAACCAGCCGAGCGGGACAGGAGGAGACGCCCATGATGTTCAAGGACGCCTTCGAGAAGACGGTGGTACAGCTGCTCGACACCGGTTCGCGGCTACAGGGCCCCGCGGTGGCCAAGTACGTGGACCGGCTGCGGCGCGCCCACCCCGACGAGACCCCGGCGCAGATCATCCAGCGACTGGAGAACCAGTACCTGTTGGCCGTCACCGGCAGCGGTAGCGCGGTCGGCGCGACGGCGGCGGTGCCCGGCGTCGGCACGATGGCCGCGCTGGCCGCGGTGAGCGCGGAGACCACCTTCTTCATGGAGGCCTCCGCGGTGTACACGCTCGCGGTGGCCTCGGTGCACGGCATCACCCCGCAGGCGCAGGAGCAGCGCCGCGCGCTGGTGCTCGCGGTGGTGCTCGGCGAGAGCGGCATGGACATCGTGCAGAAGTCCATCGGGCACTCGGCCAAGAACTGGGGCACCGCCTTCGCCAAGCAGATCCCCGGGCTGCAGACCATGAACGACTCGCTGCTCAAGCGCTTCATCGTGCGGTTCCTCACCAAGCGGGCCGCGCTCATGGCGGGCAAGGTGGTGCCGGCAGGCATCGGCGCGGTGATCGGCGGGCTCGGCAACCGGGCCCTCGGCAAGACCACGGTCGAGAACTCGCGCAAGGCATTCGGGCCCGCGCCGACGCACTGGCGGGATGCCCCGCTGGTGATCGACGCCGATCCGCTGCCCGCCATCGACTCCGGCCGGGGCCAGCGCAAGTCGCCGCCCGCCCGCGCCGCCGGGCACCACCCGGCGCCCACCCGCAAGCCGCACCCGCCGACGGCGCGATGACCGGAGGCATCGGCGTCCGGGCCGCCGACGGGGTGGGCGGTTCGGACGCGGCAGACGTGGGTTCCCTCGGGGCGGAGGCGGCGCTGGCGGTGCGCGGGCTCGCCGTCCGGTACGGCGCGAGCACCGCGCTCGAGGACATCTCGTTCGCGGTGCCCGCGGGCACCGTGACGGCGGTGGCCGGGCCGCCGGGCTCCGGGAAATCCACGCTCGCCCGGGTGCTGCTCGGGCTGCGTGCGCCCACGCACGGCACGGTCGAGGCGTTCGGCGCGGCGCCGCGCACCCCGCACACCGTGAACGGCGTGCTGGTCCCGCGCGGGCTGCCGGCCAAGCGCCGGGTCCGCGACCACCTGCTCGCCTACGCCGCCGCGGCCGAGGTGCCGGACGGGCGCGCCGACGAGGTCGCCGCGCTGGCCGGGCTCGGCGACGAGACCCGCACCAGGATCGAGGTGCTCGGTATCGGCGAGCAGACCAGGCTCGCCATCGCCACCGCGCTGCTCCCCGACCCCAGGGTGCTGGTCCTCGACGACCCGGTCGACGGCCTCGACCCGGCCGAGCGCAACTGGCTCGCCGAACTGCTGCGCGCCCACGCCGCCCGCGGCGGCGCCGCGGTGGTCACCGGCCGCGGCCTGGCCGCGCTGCTCCCCGCCGCCGACGCGCTGCTGCTGCTGGCCGGCGGCGCCGTCGTCTACCAGGGCACCCCGGCCAAGCTGCGGCGCGGCTACCCGGACCGGCTGATCGTCGACGCCGCCACCCCGATCGCGCTCGCCACGCACCTCGCCGCGCGCGGCTACACCGACGCGGTGATCCGCCCGGACGGCCGGCTGGCGGTGGCCGAGGCCACCGAGGCGGTCATCCGCGAGGCGGCCGCGGCCGCGCAGGTGCGCGTCGCCGCCGTCATCCCCGACCCCATCCATCCCGACCGGGTGCTGGCCGCGCTCACCGACCGGGCCGCCACCGCGTCGCGCACGCCCGGCGGCGTCTCCGGCGTGCTCTCGCCGTTCGCCGGACACGCCGCGGTCGGTGCCGGGCGCGTCGAACCGCCAGCGCCGTACGGTGTTTCCCGATGATCGATTACCTGCCGACCGAGCTCCTGCCCGCGCTGCGCTCCGAGCTCCGCAAGCTCATCGGCGTCCCCGGCATAGGCTGGGCCGCCGCCGTCGTGGCGGGCGCCGCGCTGATCTCGACCGTCGCCGCCGCGCTGACCGCCGGGCCGCTCGACCCCACCGGCGAGCCCGCCACCGGCGCCGCCTCGATCGGGCTCTACCCGGCCTTCGCGGTGGCCGCCCTCGCCGCCGCGGTGCTCGGCGTGTTCGCCACCGCAGGCGAGTACTGGAATGGCGGCATGCCGACCACCGTGCTCTTCACCCCCAACCGGGATCGGCTGGCCGCCGCCAAGCTGGCGCTGCCCGCCGCGGCCGGGCTGGCCGCCGCCGTCGTCAGCGCGCTGATCGGGATCGGCGTGCTGGTCGGGCTCGGCCGCGGAAAGGTCGAGTTCGGGCTGAGCCTGGTCGCGGTGTTCGGCGGCGGGCTCTTCTCGGCGGTGTGCTGGGCGGTGATCGGCGCCGGGCTCGGGCTCGCGCTGCGCAGCGTGGCCGCCGCGCTCGCGGTGCTGCTCGGCTGGCTGGTGCTGCTGGAGCCGCTGATCTGGCTGGTGGCACGCGCCGCCGAGGTGGAGGGGGTGGTCGCGCTGCTGCCCGGCTCGGCGACGATCTCCACCGTCGCGGTCGGCGCCTTCCCGGAGAGCGGCTTCCTTGCCCCGACACCCGCGGCCTACGTGGTGCTGCTGCTGTGGGCCGCCGGGCTCGGCGGTTTCGGCTGGTGGACGCTGCGCGAGGCCGAGCTCTAGGTTCTCCCCCCGCCGCCGGGGAATTCAGGTGTCGGTGCCGATCGTTACCGTCGGTGAAGTATCCGCGCACCCGAGGAGGCGGCCCACGAACACCCCGACCACCGGAGCAGGCTGGATCCGCAGGCTCTGGACCCGATGTCTCGAACACCGCTCCACCGTCGTCGGCGTCGTCGCGACCATCCTGATCGGCGCACTCGTCGAGATCGCGGCACCGCTCCTGCTCAAGCGCGCGGTGGATGCCGCGGGGATCGGCGACACCGCGGTGATCGGCACCGTGGCGCTGCTGCTGGTCGCGCTGGCCGGCGCCCGCTTCGCCGCCGCCTTCGGCCGCAGGCTGCTCGCCGGGCGGCTCTCGCTCGACGTCCAGCACGGCCTGCGGCTGGATCTGCTCGGCTCGCTGCAGCGCCTGGACGGCGCCGGGCAGGATGCCATCCGCACCGGTCAGGTGGTGTCCCGCTCGATCACCGACCTGCAGCTCGTGCAGGGGCTGCTCGCCATGGTCCCGCTCTCCGGCATGGCACTCGTGCAGTTCGTGCTCGCCGCCGCCGTCATGTTCTGGCTGGCGCCCCAGCTCGCGCTGATCGCGCTGCTCGTCGTCCCCGCCATCGCGATCGTCGTCTACCGGCTGCGGCCCCGGCTCTACGCCGCCACCTGGTCGGCCCAGCAGCGCGCCGCCGAGCTGGCCCAGCACGTCGAGGAGACGGTCACCGGCGTCCGGGTGGTGAAGGGCTTCGGGCAGGAGTCGAGGATGGTCGACCTGCTGGAGCGGCACGGCCGCTCGCTCTTCGCCGAGCGCATGCGCGCCGCCAGGCTGAACTCCCGCTTCGCGCCGACCGTCGCGGCCATCCCGCAGATCGGGCTGGTCGCGGTGATCGGCTTCGGCGGGCTGCTCGCGCTGCGCGGCAGCATCGGGATCGGCACCTTCCTCGCCTTCGCCGCCTACGTCGCGACCATGACCTCCACCGCCCGCACCATGACCTCGGTGGTGATCATGGCCCAGCTCACCAGGGCCGCCGCCGAGCGGGTGAACCAGGTGATCGACACCGCCCCGACGCTCACCGACCCGCCCGCCCCGGCCACCCTGCCTGACGGCCCGCTCGGCGTCGAGATCGACGACCTGACCTTCGGTTTCGGCCCGGATCGCCCGGTGCTGCGCCACCTCGACCTCACCGTCCGCCCCGGCGAGACGGTCGCGATCATCGGCCCGGCGGGCTCCGGCAAGACCACGCTCTCGCTGCTGCTCCCGCGCTTCTTCGCACCGGAGTCGGGGCGGATCCGGCTCACCGCCCCCGGCGCCGAGCCGGTCGACATCGCCGACCTGCGCGCCACCGAGCTGCGCAGCGCCGTCGGCGTCGTCTTCGACGACCCCTTCCTCTTCTCCGACACCATCGCGGCCAATATCGCGCTCGGCCACCCCGACGCGACCGACGCCGAGATCCGCCACGCCGCCCGGCTGGCCGCCGCGGACGAGTTCATCGCCGAGCTGCCGGACGGCTACGACACCGTGGTCGGCGAGCGCGGCCTCACCCTCTCCGGCGGGCAGCGGCAGCGCGTCGCGCTGGCCCGCGCACTGCTCGCCCGGCCGCGCGTCCTCGTGCTCGACGACGCCACCTCCGCCGTCGACGCCGTCACCGAGGCCGCCATCTTCGCCGCGCTGCCCGACCGCGGGGGCCGCACCACCATCGTGCTCGCGCACCGCGAATCCACGCTGGCGCACGCCGACCGGGTCATCCGGCTCCCCGCCCACGAGCACGTCACCCCCGAGCCCATGCCGCCGGACCGCGCCCCCCAGCCGTTCACCGCTACACCCGGCGCGGGCAGCACAGAGCCGCCTGCCACAGCCCGCCCCAGCGCGGGCAGTACGGTCCCGCCTGCCACAGGCCGCCCCGGCGCGGGCAGTACAGTCCCGCCCGCCACACACCGCCCCGGAGTGGGCAGCCTAGGCTCGCCCGCCACAGGCCGCCCCGGAGTGGGCAGCCTAGGCTCGCCCGCCACAGGCCGCCCCGGAGTGGGCAGCCTAGGCTCGCCCGCCATAGGTCGCCCCGGCCCCGGTTTCGCGGGCGCGGCGGCCGGGCTCGGCGAGACCCCCGAGCTACGCCGCGCGCTCGACCGGCTGCCACCCGCCACCGAGCAGCCGGGCGCAGGCGGCGAGCGGCTGCGCGCCCCCGACCCCGGCTTCCGGCTGGCCAGGCTGCTGCGCCCGGTGCGCACGCTGGTCCTCACCGTCATGGGGCTGCTCGCCCTGGACGCACTGCTCGGCATCGCCTTCCCGCCGCTGGTCCGCTACGCGCTGGACAGCGGCGTCGGCCGCGGCGACACCGGCGCGCTGGAACTCGCCGCGCTGATCGGGATCGCGCTGGTGGCGGCGGGCTGGCTGGTCTCCGCGGTGACGACGGTGCTCACCGCGCGCACCGGCGAGCGGGTGCTCTTCGGGCTGCGCGTGCGCAGCTACGCGCACCTGCAGCGGCTCGGGCTCGACTACTACGAGCGCGAACTCTCCGGCCGGATCATGACCAGGATGACCACCGACGTCGACGCGCTCTCCACCTTCCTGCAGACCGGGGTCGCGACCACGCTGGTCGGCGGCCTCACCCTGGTCGGCATCGCGGTGGCGCTGATCGTCATCGACCCGGTGCTCGCCGTGGTTGTACTGGCGACGCTGCCGCCGCTGATCCTGGCCACGGTGTTCTTCCGGCGCTTCTCCTCGACCGCCTACGCCGTCTCCCGGGAGCGGGTCTCCGCGGTGAACGCCGACTTCCAGGAGAACGTGAGCGGGCTGCGCGCGGTGCAGGCCAATCGGCACGAGCCGCGCGCGGCCAGGCGCTTCGCCGAGTACTCTCGCGGCTACCGGGACAGCAGGGTGCGCGCGCAGACCGCGATCGCGCTCTACTTCGCCTTCGTCGTCGCCTGGGCCGACCTCGCGCTGGCCGCGGTGATCTACGTCGGGGCGCGCGAGGTCGCGGCGGGTACGGTGACCGCGGGCACGCTGGTCGCCTTCGTGCTCTACCTACAACTGCTCTTCGGCCCGGTCACCCAGCTCTCCCAGGTCTTCGACGGGTACCAGCAGGCGCGGGTCGGGCTGCGCCGGATCGGCGAGCTGCTGCGCACGCCCTCCTCGATCGCCGCCGACCCGGCGGACGCGGTGCCGATCGAGCACGGGCTGCGCGGCGCGGTCGCGCTGAGCGACGTGCGATTCCGCTACCCGGGCACCGACCGGTTCGCGCTGGACGGGGTCGAGCTGAACATCCCGGCCGGCTCCACCCTCGCGCTGGTCGGCCCGACCGGCGCGGGCAAGTCCACGGTGGTGAAGCTGCTCGCGCGCCTCTACGACCTGCCCCGCGAGCAGCCGGGCACCTCGGCCGTCGGCAGCGAGGCCGCGCCACGGCAATCGGCGGGCGGTGCGGTACAGGTCGACGAGGTCGACATCCGCGATTACCGGCTGGCCGAGTACCGCTCCCGGCTCGGCATCGTGCCGCAGGAGGCTCACCTCTTCGCCGGCGACGTTGCCAGCAACATTGCATTCGGGAAACCTTCCGCAACCGACGCGGAGATCGCGGACGCCGCCGCGGCGGTCGGCGCCGCGGACATGATCGCCGCGCTCCCGCACGGCATGCGCCAGCCGGTCGGCGAGCGCGGCCGCGGCCTCTCCGCGGGCCAGCGGCAGCTGATCGCGCTCGCCCGCGCCGAGCTGGTCCGCCCCGACCTGCTGCTGCTGGACGAGGCCACCTCCACGCTCGACCCGGCCGCCGAGGCATCGGTGCTGGCAGCGGCCACCTCGCTGGCCCGCGGCCGGACCACGGTGGTGGTCGCGCACCGGCTCGCGACCGCCGCAAGAGCCGACCTGATCGCCGTCGTGGAAAACGGACGTATCACTCAGCTCGGTCCGCACGATGCCCTTGTAGGGGCCGATGGGCCCTATGCCCGCCTCTGGGCTGCCGCTCAGGGGACCGGGGGAATATTCTCGTTGGAGGACGAGTCGTCGACAACGAGGGCCGGGGCTTGAGCGGTGGTCGGTGAATCCACCGATTTGCTGCGGGGCCTATCCTCGAACAGGGCGCACCGGCGCGTATCCGCCGGTCCCCCGCCGGGCACGTCACAAACGTCGCAGCGCGAAGAACGGAATGAGGCGAACACCTGCTGTGAGCAGTTCAACTTCCCAGTTCGGACAGAACCAGTGGCTAGTCGACGAGATGTATCAGAAGTTCAAAATTGATCCATCATCGGTCGACGAGAGCTGGCACGAGTTCCTGGCGGACTACACCCCGGAAGTCAGCGCAGATTCCGAGCAGGCGGGCCCGGCCGCCACGAGCACCGCCGGTTCCGCCTCGACCGGTAACGGGGCCGCTCGCTCCGGCGCCAACGGCTCGGCCGCGAAGGCGCAGTCCGAGGCCGCCCAGCCGAAGGCCGCGCAGGCACAGCCCGCGCAGGCGAAGGCCGCCCAGCCGAAGGCCGAGCCCGCCAAGGCTCAACCCGCGAAGGCTCAGCCGGCCGCCGCGAAGACCGAGCCCGCGAAGGCCGAGCCGGCCACGGCTCAGCCCGCCAAGGCGGCAGCAGCCAAGCCCGCCGAGGCCAAGCCGGCCGCGAAGGCGCAGCCCGCCCAGCAGGCGCGCATCCCGAAGACCACCCCCGCCCCCACCTCCAACGCGGCCCCCACCTCGGGCAAGCCCAAGCAGGAGGCCGCGGAGGACCAGTCGAAGGTGCTGCGCGGCGCGGCGGCCGCGGTCGCCAAGAACATGTCGGCCTCGCTGGCCATCCCGACCGCCACCAGCGTGCGGGCCATCCCGGCCAAGCTGATGATCGACAACCGCCTGGTCATCAACAACCACCTCGCCCGCACCAGGGGCGGCAAGATCTCCTTCACCCACCTGCTCGGCTACGCGATCGTGCAGGCGGTCAAGAAGTTCCCGAACATGAACCGGCACTTCGCCGAGGTGGACGGCAAGCCGAACGCGATCACCCCCGCGCACACCAACCTCGGCCTCGCCATCGACCTGCCCGGCAAGGACGGCAGCCGCTCGCTGGTCGTCGCCGCCATCAAGGGCACCGACGAGTTCTCCTTCGGCCAGTTCCACACCGCCTACGAGGACATCGTGCGGCGCGCGCGGGACGGCAAGCTCACCGCCGAGGACTTCTCCGGCGTCACCATCTCGCTGACCAACCCGGGCACCATCGGCACCGTGCACTCGGTGCCCCGCCTGATGAACGGCCAGGGCGCCATCATCGGCGCGGGCGCCATGGAGTACCCGGCCGAGTTCCAGGGCATGGCCGACGAGCGCATCGCCGATCTCGGCATCGGCAAGCTGATGACGCTGACCTCGACCTACGACCACCGCATCATCCAGGGCGCGGAGTCGGGTGACTTCCTGCGCACCATCCACCAGCTGCTGATCTCGGACGAGTTCTACGACGAGATCTTCCACGGCCTCGGCGTGCCGTACGAGCCGATCCGCTGGCGCAAGGACGTGCGCGAGCGCGGCGTCGACAAGAGCGCCCGGGTCCTGGAGATGATCGCCGCCTACCGCAACCGCGGCCACCTGATGGCCGACACCGACCCGCTGCGGCTGGTCAAGGAGAAGTTCCGCAGCCACCCCGACCTGGACGTCACCCAGCACGGGCTGACCCTGTGGGATCTGGACCGCGAGTTCAACGTCGGCGGCTTCCACGGCCAGGAGCGGATGAAGCTGCGCGACGTGCTCTCCATCCTGCGCGACGCGTACTGCCGCCACGTCGGCGTCGAGTACACCCACATCCTGGAGACCGACCAGCTCCAGTGGATCCAGGACCGGGTCGAGCAGAAGCACGCGAAACCCACTGTCGCGCAGCAGAAGTACATCCTGAACCGGCTGAACGCGGCGGAGGCCTTCGAGACCTTCCTGCAGACCAAGTACGTCGGCCAGAAGCGCTTCTCGCTGGAGGGCGCCGAGGCCGTCATCCCGATGATGGACGCCGTCATCGACCAGTGCGCCGAGCACGCCCTCGACGAGGTCATCATCGGCATGCCGCACCGCGGCAGGCTGAACGTGCTGGCCAACATCGTCGGCAAGCCCTACTCGAAGATCTTCACCGAGTTCGAGGGCAACATGAACCCGGCGGGCACGCACGGCTCCGGCGACGTGAAGTACCACCTCGGCGCGGGCGGCACCTACCTGCAGATGTTCGGCGACAACGAGATCGAGGTCTCGCTCACCGCCAACCCCTCGCACCTGGAGGCGGTCGACCCGGTGCTGGAGGGCCTCGCGCGGGCCAAGCAGGACCTGCTGGACAAGGGCGACGGCCCCGAGGGCTTCTCGGTCGTCCCGCTCATGCTGCACGGCGACGCGGCCTTCGCCGGCCAGGGCGTCGTCGCGGAGACGCTGAACCTCTCCGGGCTGCGCGGCTACCGCGTCGGCGGCACCATCCACATCGTGGTGAACAATCAGATCGGCTTCACCACCGCGCCGGAGAACAGCCGCTCCACCGAGTACTCCACCGACATCGCGAAATTCATCGGCGCGCCGATCTTCCACGTCAACGGTGACGACCCGGAGGCCTGCGACTGGGTGGCCCGGCTCGCGGTCGACTTCAGGCAGAAGTTCCGCAAGGACGTCGTCATCGACATGGTCTGCTACCGGCGCCGCGGGCACAACGAGGGCGACGACCCCTCGATGACCCAGCCCTCGATGTACGACGTCATCGACACCAAGCGCTCGGTCCGCAAGGCCTACACCGAGAGCCTGATCGGCCGCGGCGACATCTCGCTCAAGGAGGCCGAGGACGCGCTGCGCGACTACCAGGGCCAGCTGGAGCGGGTCTTCAACGAGGTCCGCGAGCTGGAGAAGTTCCCGCCGGAGCCGAGCGAGTCGGTCGAGGACGACCAGAAGGTGCCGTCGACCGTGCAGACCGCGGTGGACAAGTCGGTGCTGCAGCGCATCGGCGACGCCTTCCTGAACGTGCCGGACGGCTTCAACGTGCACCCGAGGGTCAAGCCGGTGCTGGAGAAGCGCCGCGAGATGGCCTACGAGGGCAAGGTCGACTGGGCCTTCGCCGAGCTGCTCGCCTTCGGCACCCTGATCGACGAGGGCAAAGCGGTCCGGCTCACCGGCCAGGACTCCCGCCGCGGCACCTTCACCCAGCGGCACTCGGTCATCATCGACCGCAAGACCGCCGAGGAGTACACCCCGCTGCACAACATCGGCAGCGAGAACCCCGGCTGGTTCGCGGTGCACGACTCCGCGCTCAGCGAGTACGCCGCCGTCGGCTTCGAGTACGGCTACTCGCTCGGCAACCCCGAGGCGCTGGTGCTCTGGGAGGCGCAGTTCGGTGACTTCGTCAACGGCGCGCAGTCCATCATCGACGAGTTCATCTCCTCCGGTGAGGCCAAGTGGGGCCAGCTCTCCGACGTCGTGCTGCTGCTGCCGCACGGCCACGAGGGCCAGGGCCCGGACCACACCTCCGGCCGGATCGAGCGCTTCCTGCAGCTCTGCGCCGAAGGCTCGATGACGGTCGCGGTTCCCTCCACCCCGGCGAACTACTTCCACCTGCTGCGCAGGCACTCGCACGACGGCATCCGCCGCCCGCTCATCGTCTTCACCCCGAAGTCGATGCTGCGCAACAAGGCCGTGGTCTCGGATGTGAAGGACTTCACCGAGTCCAAGTTCCGCTCGGTCTTCGACGAGCCCGCCTACGAGACCGGAACGGGCGACCGCTCCAAGGTCAAGCGGGTGCTGCTCACCAGCGGCAAGCTCTACTACGAGCTGGCCGCCGAGAAGACCAAGCAGAAGCGCGAGGACGTCGCGATCGTCCGGGTCGAGCAGCTCTACCCGCTGCCCAAGTACCGGCTGAACGAGGCGCTCGACGGCTACCCCAACGCCACCGACCTGGCCTGGGTCCAGGAGGAGCCGGCCAACCAGGGCGCCTGGCCCTTCTACGGCCTCAACCTCCCCGAGCTGCTCCCCGAGCGGTTCGGCCGCCTGCGCCGCATCTCCCGGCGCGCCATGTCCGCCCCGTCCTCGGGGTCGAGCAAGGTGCACGCGGTGGAGCAGGCGGAGATCATCGAGGAGGCGTTCGCGCCGACCAAGTAGTAGTTTCCGAGCTGTTCGCGGGCCGGGGTACCTACAGGTACCCCGGCCCGCTCGCTTTCCCCGGCTCCTATTGCGCCTGTGCAGACAGATCGCTGGCGTTGCCCGCTTCGGTGGCGGCGTAGGCGGCGCCCGCCTTGCGGAACATGTCGGCCATGGACTGCGCGGTCTCGATGTGCTGACCGAGCGCCGCGCTCAGCGAGCCGGAGCCGGGACCGCCGACGCCGAAGGAGTCGAGGTTCACGATGCTGGCGGTGCGTCGGCGGAGCGAGATCAGCTCCTGCACATACCGATCGCATTCCGCTGCGCACGCTTCCGCGACACCCGACGCGATACGCAGCTCGCCTGCTGCGGCCCGGCCGGCCAGAGCCTCGAACTCTCCGGGAATCCATTGATCGATCGCGCGCGCTGCGCGGGTGACCAGCCCGCATGGCTCCGCAAAGCTTTTTCCCAGCTGATCGTCGATGACGAAGATCTGGATCGTGCCCTGGGTGGTGCCGTAGAAGGCGTTGCAGTTCTTCGCCTCCGAGGCCGAGCCCTGCACGAAGAGCGTCGCGTCGCGACCGGGCAGCTCAGCGGGGCGGAAGTCATGGAACCGGCTGTTGTTGCGAAACTCCTCGAGACTTCTGGTCGTCGCGGAAACGCGCAGTGCATAGCCGTCCGCGCCCCATAAACACCCCGACCACCCCGTTCGCGGCACCCCGAACGGATTGTCGTTCTTCTGCGCCGGATCGGCCCCCTCCGTCGACGACTCACACCCCGCCAGCAGCGGCCCCAGCGCAAGCGCCGCGACCACTATCGCCCACCGCCGCATTTCCAGGCCCCTCCCGCCGAAAATCGTGTGCCAAGCATAGCGACGTCGACGATCCGACCGGTCTCACCCGTTGTAGACCTCCACGTACGCGTTCGTGACCACCGCAACGACTCCCGGGCCCATGCCCGTGCACCCCGCGGTCACCCGCTGCCCCTCGGGCGTGAACGGGTAGCTGAGCACCGGGTAGGGGCCGATGGCGTAGAGCGGGAACGGCCCGCTGGCGTAGAGACCGAAGCAGTCGACGTGCAGGACATAGCCGGAGCCACCGTCTGGCTGGCAGGTGGCCGAGGCATCGAGGAGGGTGCGCTCGACGGCGCAGTTCTGGGGGGCGGCCTGGGCCGGGCCGGCACCGAGGGCGAAGAACCAGGCCAGGCCGACGGCGGCGACAGCAAAGTGAAGTGTTCTCTGCACGCGGTTCCTCCCGCTCGACGGAGTGCTACCGGTCCAGCGTGCCCTCGACTGCGGCAAATCGGTCGAGTTCGCCGATGAGCGTGTCGGCGGCAGCGGCGAGTGTGCGGTGCTCGCCCGCCGCGAAGGACGCGTCGAAGGCGCTGCCCAGCGATGCCCTGGCTCGGGCGAGGGCGGCGTCGAGGCGCAGGCGTTCGGTTCCGGCCGCGTCGGTGACGCCGGTGGCGGCGGCGAGCTCGGCCACGGCCGCGGCGGCGCCGAGGCGGTCGAGGAGCGGGACGAGGTTGCGGAGGCAGGTGCGGAGGAGTTGGTCACTGCCTGCACCGGACCAGTAGCCGACGGCGGCGCGAGCGTCGGCGAGGGTGGCGCGGTCCAGCGCGGCGGTGCGGGCGCGGACGGCGGTCGCGGCGGTGCGGCTGACGCCGGCGATGATCCGGTTGTGCACGGATTCGGCGCGGGCGACGGCGTTTTCGAGTGCGGCGAGGGCGCGGGCCGGGTCGGTGTCGGCGTGCAGTTCACCTTCGGTGTAGGCGACCCAGGCGAGGCTGGTCGGGTTGCCGGAGCTGCGCGCCTCGGCGGCGGCGCGGGCGAGCAGCGGGTCGGCGGGGCGGCCGCTGTAGGCGGCGGCGAGGGTGTGCGCGATGGTGGCGAGGGTGGCGGCGACCTGGTCGCCGCGGGTGCGGGCGCCGCGGTGGGCGCGGTCGTTCAGCTCGGCGACGGTGTCGAAGTCGCCGTCGGCGAGGGCCTGGTCGGAGAGTGCGTCGAGCGCCACCGATTCGGCGCGGCTGCCCGGCTCGGCGGCCTCGAGCGCGGCGGCACCGCGGCGGCGGGCCTCGGCGGCATTGCCGACCAGCCAGTGGTGCAGCGTCGCCGCCGCGTGCACGCCCGAACTCGCGCGGCGCTCATCGATATCCAGCGCCCAGCCGAGGATATCGGCACGCAACCGCAGGTAGGACCAGTGCCGGTAGGCGGTGACGATGCGGCAGGCGGTCTCCGGCTCGGCGTCGAGTGCCCAGCGGAAGGCGATGGCGGCGTCGGGAACCAGGTCGTCGAGCCGCAGCGACCAGCGGGGTTCGTCGGGTTCGCGGAGTCCGGTGTCGGCGTCCTCGACCGCCGCAGCGAGCCAGGCGGCGTGTGTACTTCGAGCGGCGGCGAGTTCGGCGGCGGGGGTCTCCGTGTGGACGAAGGTGCGCAGGGTTTCGAGCATGCGGTAGCGGCCGGTCCCGGTCGGGCCGGGGCGCACCAGGAGGGAACGTTCGGCGAGGCGGGCGACCAGCTCGGCGGCGTCCGGGCCGGGCGAGTCCACCGGCCGTCTCCCCTCGCGCGGCCCCTCGAGGTCGACGGTGCGCGGCGCCCCGGCGAGCACGGCTGTGGCGGCGGCCAGATCGAACTCCCCGGCGAAGACGGCGAGGCGGCGGAAGGCGCGCGCTTCGGGCGGCTCGAGCAGGTCGCAGGACCAGGCGATGGTCGCCGCGAGGGTGTGCTGGCGGCGACCGGCCAGCGGTGAACCGGCGCGCAGCAGGTCGAGGCGGTGGGTCAGGTGGGCGGCGAGATCGTCCAGGGTGAGCGCGCCGAGCCTGCCCGCGGCGAGTTCGATGGCGAGCGGCAGCCCGTCCAGGCGGCGGACCAGGTCGGCGACGGTGCGGCGGACGGCGGGGTCGGCGCGGCACGCGGCGAATTCGGGGGCGGCGGCGGTCGCGCGCTCGACGAAGAGGGTGACGGCGGGTGCGGCGGCGGAGTCGGGGTTCGGCAGTTGCAGCGGGGGCAGCGGCGAGACCTGCTCGGCGGAGATACCGAGGCGCTGCCGGGAGGTGGCGAGTACGCGCAGGCCGGCGGAGGCGGTGAGGGCCTGTTCGGCGATCGCGGCGGAGGCAGCGAGCAGGTGCTCGCAGTTGTCCAGCACCAGGAGGCCGTTCAGCTCCGCGAGCCGGTGCCGCAGTGCGGTCTCGAAGACGGCGCCGGGGCGCACCTCCACGCCGATGGCGTCGGCGACGGTGCGGGCGACCGCGTCCGCGGTCGTCACCGCGGCCAGATCGGCCCACCAGTGCCGGTGCCCGGCGGTGGCGACGGCGGCGAGACTGGTCTTGCCGACGCCGCCCGGGCCGACCACGGTCACCGCGCGGTGCAGCTCGAGCAGGGTGCGCAAGGCGGTGAGCTGGGCGTCGCGGCCGATCAGCGTGCGCGGTGCGGGGGCTCGCGTGCCCGCGGGGTCGGGGCTCGGCGCACCGCCCCCACCCGCAACGGCATCACGCACGCTCGTCTCCTGCCGCAGCACCCGCCCGTGCAGCGCGACCAGCGCCGGAGACGGGTCCAACCCCAGCTCGTCGGCGAGCGCCCGCCGATACCCGTCGTAGACCCGCAACGCCCCGACCTGGTCACCGGGCGTGAGCGCCTCGATCAGTAACCGCACCCGACGCTCCCGCAGCGGCGCCGCCGCGAGCAACGCCCGCAACTCCGCAAGAACTTCCGCACCGCGACCGAGCGCCAGCAGCGCACCGGCCCGCTCCTCCCGCGCCACCTCGAACCGCTCACTCAGCTCCACCGCCTCCGCATACGCGGGACCAGCGGCGAACCGCCCCCACGGCTCCCCCCGCCACAGCCCGAGCGCACTCTCCCAGCGCACCAAAGCCGCCGCCGGTGGCTCCGCAACCGGCACGGTCGTGCAGGTCAGGAACTCGTCCGCATCGAGCACAACTCCCTCCCGATCGAGGCAGTACCCGGCATCGGAGCGTCGCAGCACCGCGCCTCCGACGACCCGCCGCAACCGCGCGACCGTCGTATGCAGCGCGGCTCGCGGATCACCGGGCGCCGACTCCGGCCACAGCTCCGCTACCAGCCGCGGAACGGAGACGACCCGCCCACGTGCCAGCAACAGCAGCGCGAAGAGCAGCCCCGGCCGACCGGCCGGAAACGGCCCGTCGCCGAGTCGCAATTCCCCGAGCACCCGGATCTCGAGCACAGCGCACCTCGTGGTCAGCGCGGAAACGGTCGCGTTCAGCATGCCGACTGTCCCGGGCCCGGGCCACCCCTGTCAGCGCGGTGACAGCCGACTGTCAGCACCGGAGCGCACGGTAGAGGCGTCCAGAACCCCGACCTCCCGGAGCAGACCATGAAATCGGACGAGCTCGCCGACCACCTCTTCACCGCCGTCCTCGGCACGTTCGACGTGCTCGCCGTGCACATCGGCTCCACCTTCGGCCTCTACGACCTGCTCGCCGCGCAGCCGCGCACCTCCGCCGAGGCCGCCGCGGCGGCGGGCATGGCCGAGCGGTACTGCCGGGAATGGCTGGAGCAGCAGACCGTCGCCGGGCTCGTCGAGGTCGACGACCCCGCACTGCCCGCGCACGAACGCCGCTACACGCTGCCCGCCGAGCACGTCCCGGTGCTCTGCGACCGCGACAGCCTGAGTTACTTCACCCCGTTCGCCAGGATCGTCGCTGCCGCGGCCGTGCAGCTGCCCGCGCTGCTAGAGGCCTACCGGACCGGCGGTGGCGTCGGCTGGCACGAGTATGGGGCGATCATGCGGACCGGCCAGGCCGATGCCAACCGGCCGCTCTACCTGCACGTACTCGGCTCCGAGTGGCTGCCCGCTCTACCGGAGACGCACACCGCGCTCACCGCGGGCGGCCGGGTCGCCGATATCGGCTGCGGCGACGGCTGGTCCTCGATCGGCATCGCGCTCGCCTACCCCGACGCCGAGGTGGACGGCTTCGACCTCGACCCCGCCTCGATCGAGGCCGCCCGCGCCAATGCCGCCGCCCACGGCATCGGCGACCGGGTGCGGTTCCACCACACCGACGTCGCCGAACTCGCAACCCCCGACCGATACGACCTGGTCACCGCCTTCGAATGCGTCCACGACATGCCCGACCCGGTCGGCGTCCTGCGCGCCGCCCGCACCCTCGCGAAGCCCGACGGCACCGTCCTCGTCATGGACGAGCGCGTCCCGGAGACCTTCTCCGGGCCCGGCGACTCCGTCGAGCAGCTCATGTACGGCATGTCCCTGCTCATCTGCCTGCCCGACGGCATGTCGCACCCCGGCTCCGTCGGCACCGGCACCGTCATGCGCCCGGACACTCTGCGCCGCTACGCCCGCGAGGCAGGCTTCGCGCAGGTCGATGTACTCGATATCGAGCACGACCTCTTCCGCCTCTACCGGCTGCTACCGTCGGAGGGGTGAGTGACACCGGGGGAACACAGGTCACCGTCGTACCGGAAAAAGTGCGCGAGGTCGGCCAATACGTCTACGACCTCGCCGAAACCCTGCGCGGCGCCCTGCAATCCGCCGCCCGCGACGTCGACCGCCTCACCACCGAGAGCTGGACCGGCGACGCCGCCACCGAATTCGGCACCGGCTGGACCGACGTCCGCGAGGGCGGCACCGCGATCATCGACGCGCTCGCCGTCCTCGCGGAGAAGCTCGGGGTCAGCGCCGCCAATTACGAGAAACAGGAGTCGGATTCCACGACCCTGCTGAACATGTAATGGGCTCCCAGTTCTCGGTCGACCTCGAAGAGCTCGACAACATCGTCACCCGCGTCTCCGCGCTCGCCACCTTCATCGCCGACAACCTCGACGAGGTCGACGACCGGATCGCCACCCTGACCGGCACCGGCTGGGAAGGCGTCGCGGCCGCCGCCTATTCCGACGCACACCGCCAGTGGTCCGCCGGCGCCAGGGAATTCGTCACCGGTCTCCGCGATATGAGCGATGCCGCGCGCACCATGCACACCCGCTACACCCGGGCCAACGACCTGAATCGGCGGATGGTCAACGGCGGATGAGTCAGACCGTCGACTGGCAGGTGTACTACGACGCCGCGCAGAAGTGCCACGACCTGGCCGGTGAGATTCGTAAAGCGGATGCCCCGCTGCACGCGGTCCTGAAGAACGACTGCGCCGGAATGGCCGGCGACGCGCCCGGCTGCAGGGAGTGGGCAGGCGCCTACGACGGCGTCGCCAACGACACCCTCCAGACCTGCACCAATACCGCCGACGCGCTGACCAACCTCGGCTACGTCTTGTTCGCCTTCGGCTACAACCACGGCATCGCGAACCGCAGCAACCCGGCACCACCGCGCCCCAGCGTCGAGCAGGTCGACATCTACCGGGTCTCGCTACCGACGGCCGTCGGCGACAACGGTCTCGGAACCAGCCGCGACGACAACGACAGCGAAGGAATCTTCGACCTCTTCGCGGACAAGATCGTGGAAGCATTCGGCAAACTGCCCAACGGCAGCATCCCCGAATTGGCGAAGGCGTCCACGGGCTGGCAGACATTCGCCGGACACGCGACCCTCGGCGGGGCTGCCGCGCAGGTAGCCGCGATCCGGGCCATGTTCGACACCATCGCCGACCCGAATCTCGGGCCGGTCCTGGACGGCCTCGACACGCTCAGGACCTCGACCGAACAGCTCGCATCAGCTTCGCTGATGATCTCCGAACAGGTCACCGCGTATCACAAGGCGACCGAGACGGTGCGCAACCAGATCTCTTCCGACGTACAGGTCGCGGCTGTCGCCCTGACCGCGACGGTGGTCGCGGCCGCAGCCACCGCATTCTTCACCTTCGGTGCCAGCGCCGTCGCCGGTGCCGGCGGTGCGACGGCACTCGTCGTCAACACGGTGAACACGATCCGCACCGTCTATCAATCGAGCAACCTGATCAAGATTGTCGGCCTCGGCGCGGCAACGGCGACGGCCCTGGTCACGGTGAACGCGTTCAAGGACATCCCCAGCTTGACCGAGGTCGGCACCGGCTTGGCCGCGATCATCGGTATGCGGGTATTTCTCGATGACGACGGGGATATCAACCCCGGCAGCCCGAGCGGCGCCTTCACGAGCGCCTCGATGACAACCAAGGTCGGGAAGATCGCCAGCCACTATGGCGTTCCACCGGCTCAGGTCCGCGATGCGATCCACGAGGTGAAGCGGTACGGCGACTGGCGCGGCGACGGTGGGAACAAGAACCCGGATGTGGTGGTCGATCTCGAGTCCGGCGAGGTGTATGTGAAGATGCCGAACGGCCAGCCGTCGGAAGACAGTATCGGCAATATCCGCGACTACCTGGAAGATTGAGATGCCCAAGTCTTCGGCCATCGTCGAGTACGACGATCGTTGGATCATCAATCCGCTGCGGAACCGCACATTCACCGGGATCGATGTCGACGCGGCCGCGGTCGTGTTCCGCTTCGATTCCGGATTCGTGCTGCGTACGTCGGTCGAGGCGGAACTGTCGGCACGATCTATCGCCGATGGCGCCGTCGATCGGCATCCCCTCGACTTCTGGAGCCGGGAAGATACCGCACGCAACCTGTCATCCACAGTCGTCTCCCCGGTCTTCTTCAAGAAGGGCAGTCTCCGTCTCGGCTTCGCGAACGGATGGAACCTCTTCGTCTCGCCGACGAAACCGGAGGTTCCCGCGGAGCTCTGGCTCGAAGAGCAGTTGGTCTGGAGCCGCGCCGGTCTTCTCGACAACGTGCCGTTCCCGGTCGTGCAGATCGACCGATGGACCGGACAGGAGATCACCGCGCCCCCGTGGCCGGAGCGCCCGGCTGAGCTCGATCTGAGCAGCTCGGACGACATCAACGGGTAATGGACGCGAAGTCAGAGAACTCTCTGCTGCATGCGATCTCGGACGACTGGACTCCGCTCGGCGAATTCGACGTCGCTCTGTCCACGCTGGAGCCGGAGCACTACAGCCGCGCTTTCGTACTCGACGCAATTCGGCATATTGGTGACCGAGGGTGGATTCGATTCGGCTCCTTCACCGGCAATGGGTGGGAACCGTGGGACATCCCGGTCGAGCGCGCCGTCGCCCGGATTGCCGACGGCTACGAAGGGCGCGTCGGGTATCTGCGCATGGACCCGATCGAGGTAGGCCGGAGCGAGATCCTCAGGGCGGAGATCACCGAGGCCGGACTGGAGCGGCTCCGGCAGCTCAGGGATCCGTACGACCTCTACGGCGACCCGTGGGCGGACGACCCGCTCTCACGCGCCGACCCATGAGCGCCGCCTAACCCCCCACGACCTCTCCCCGCAACGCCTCCCCCAACCCCGGACTCAACGAAAAGGCGAACGCGACCAGCGAATCGACGAGCAGCTCGATCAGCTCCTCGCGCGAAACCGCGTCCGTGCGCAACCAGGTCAACGTCGTCTCCTCGACGAACGCGATCCACCCGCGCATCCCGAGCAGCAACCGCGGCCGCTCCGCTTCGCCGATGTGCACCGGCGCCTCGGCCAGGATGATCCCGATGATGGCGTCGCGCGTCTGGTCGACCAGCGGCGCGAGTTCCGGGCTCATGCTGGTGGGCCCGCGGAGGAGCGCGGCGTACGAGGTGCGGTTCTCGCTGACGTAGTCGATGTAGCGCTCGATGGAGTCGCGCAGTTTGGCGTAGATGCCGAGCCCGGGGTCGGGGGTGACGCGCTCCAGGAGCTCGGCGTTGGCGTGGTGGACGATCGCCAGGTGGAAGTCCTGCTTGGTCGGGAAGTAGTGGAAGAGCAGGCCGCGGGAGATGCCTGCCTGTTCGGCGATCTCGCTGACCGAGATGTCCTCGATGGCGCGCTGGCCGAGCATGCGGGCGCCGAGGGTGACGAGTTGCAGGCGCCGCTCGTCCGGGCTCAATCGGACACGTTTCGTGCTCTCCCCTTGGCTTCTGCTCTTCACCGGGCTCATCCTACTGACCGATGCTCAATACTGTTGACTGCTGCTCAATAAACTCGTACTCTCGGTTACATGAGTCGCAAGGTTACAGACAAGGGTGTCGAGCGGCGGCACGTGCGCACCATCGTCGTCGGCAGCGGATTCGCCGGGCTGGGGCTCGCGATCAAGCTGAAGCAGCAGCATCGCGACGACTACCTGGTGCTGGAGCGGGGCAGCGAGGTCGGCGGCACCTGGCGGGACAACACCTACCCGGGCGCCGCCTGCGACGTCCCGTCGCACCTGTACTCGTACTCCTTCGCGCTCAACCCGGACTGGACGCGCTCGTTCTCCAAGCAGGGCGAGATCCAGCAGTACATCCGCGGCGTCGCCGAGAAGTACGGCGTGCTGGACAAGCACGTCTTCGACTGCGATGTCACCTCGGTGCGCTGGAACGCCGAGACCGCCCGCTGGGATATCGAGTCGAGCAAGGGCTCCTTCACCGCCGACACCGTGGTCTCCGCGGTCGGCGCGCTCTGCGAGCCCGCGCTCCCGGACATCAAGGGCATCAACGACTTCGAGGGCGAGATCTTCCACTCCGCCCGCTGGAACCACGACGCCGACCTGACCGGCAAGCGGGTCGCGATCATCGGCACCGGCGCCTCGGCCATCCAGATCGTGCCGACGATCGCCCCGAAGGTCGCGCACCTGGACGTCTACCAGCGCACCGCGCCCTGGCTGCTGCCGCGCTTCGACCGGCCGTACACCACGCTGGAGAAGCTGGCCTTCAAGCACATCCCCGGCGCGCAGCGGCTCTCCAGGGCGGGCATCTACGCCGCGCGGGAGACCCAGGTGGTGGGGCTGGCGAAGTTCCCCGCGCTGATGAACATCTTCGAGTTGATCGCCCGCGCCAAGTTGCGCCGCGAGATCTCCGACCCGGCGCTGCGCGCGAAGGTCACCCCGAACTTCCGGATCGGCTGCAAGCGCATGCTGATCTCGAACGACTACTACCCGGCGCTGGACCGCGACAACGTCGACGTGATCACCGACGGCATCGCCGAGATCCGGGCGAACTCCATCGTCACCAGGGACGGCACCGAGCGCGAGATCGACGCGCTGATCGTGGCGACCGGCTTCCACGTGACGGATTCACCGACCTACAACGCCATCGTCGGCCCGGACGGCCGGACCCTCTCCGAGGTCTTCGACCAGCAGGGGCAGCAGGCCTACAAGGGCGCCGCGATCGCCGGCTTCCCGAACCTGTTCTTCCTGGTCGGCCCGAACGTCGGGCTCGGCCACACCTCGATGGTCTACATGATCGAGTCGCAGATCAACTACGTCTCCGACGCGATCGGCGCGGTCGCGCGGCAGGGGCTGCGCACGGTCGAGGTGCGCCGCGAGGCGCAGGAGAGCTACAACGCCGAGCTGCAGCAGAAGCTCGCGGGCACGGTCTGGAACACCGGCGGCTGCGCCAGCTGGTACCTGGACAAACACGGCAACAACACCACGCTGTGGCCGGATTTCACCTTCCGCTTCCGCAGCCAGACCAAGAAGTTCGACGTCGAGGCCTACTCCACAACGCGGGCCGCGGCAGATCAGAAAGCAGTGGTACCGCAGTGAGCAGCAAAGACGCGTACTTCACCGGCAAGGTCTGTGTGATCACCGGCGCCGGTTCCGGCATCGGCCGGGCGCTGGCCGAGAACCTGGCGCGGCGCGGGGCCAAGCTCGCGCTCTCCGACATCGACACCGAGGGGCTGGCCGAGACGGTCCGGCTCTGCGAGGCGCTGGGCGCGCAGGTCAAGTCGGACCGGCTCGACGTCTCCGAGCGCGAGGCCGTGCTGCTCTACGCCGACGCGGTGAAGGCGCACTTCGGCGTGGTGCACCAGATCTACAACAACGCGGGCATCGCCTACCACGGCGACGTGCTGCACTCGGGGTTCAAGGACATCGAGCGGATCATGGACGTCGACTTCTGGGGCGTGGTGAACGGCACCAAGGCGTTCCTGCCGCTGCTCCTGGAGTCCGGCGACGGCCACGTCGTCAACGTCTCCAGCCTGTTCGGGCTGATCGCGGTGCCCAGCCAGAGCGCCTACAACTCGGCCAAGTTCGCGGTGCGCGGCTTCACCGAGTCGCTGCGCCAGGAGATGCTGCTCGGCAAGCACCCGGTGCAGGTGACCTGCGTGCACCCGGGCGGCATCAAGACCGCGGTGGCCCGCAACGCCACCTACGCGGAGAACGTCGACGGCACGGACGCGGCCTCGCTCTTCGACAAGAAGCTCGCCATGCACACCCCGGAGATGGCCGCCGAGACCATCACCGATGGCGTGCGCAGGGGCCATGGCCGGGTGCTGATCGGCTGGGAGGCCAAGCTGCTCGACCTCTTCGTGCGCATCACCGCCTCCGGTTACCAGCGGATCTCCGCGCGAGCGCAGCGCGGCGTCCTGCGGTGAGCGACGTGCGGGAACTGAACCTGCCGCTCCCGGTGGCGCGGGCCCTGCTCACCCCGCTCTACTGGGCGTCGCTGCACGCCAGGCTGCCGTTCCCGGTGCAGCGCAAGCTGCTCGACATCTCGTCGCACGCGCAGCTGCTGCCCGCGGGCACGGTGGTCCGCAGGATCCGGCTGGCCGGGCGGCCCGCCGAGCGGCTCACCGTCACCGCCACCCCGACCGACACCGAGGCGGGGGCGATCCTCTACCTGCACGGCGGCGGCTACGTGGTCGGCTCGCTGGCCACGCACCGCTCGCTCGGCGCCCGGCTCGCCCGCGCCGCGGAGTGCCCGGTGTACGCGCTGGACTACCGGCTGGCCCCGGAGCACCCGCTGCCCGCCGGGCTCGACGACGCCGAGGCCGCCTTCCTCGAGCTGGTCGCCAAGCACGGCTACCGCCCGGAGCGGATCGCCATCTCGGGCGACTCCGCGGGCGGCGGGCTCGCGCTCGCGCTGGCCCAGCGGCTGATCGCGAAGCACGGGATCACCCCGGGCGCGCTCGGGCTGATCGCGCCATGGACCGACCCGAACGAGGTCCCGGAGCGCAACCGCGACCTGGTGATCAGCAAGCCCTGGTCGCGGCTCTGCGCGGCCGCCTACCTCGGCGCCGCCGACGGCACCGACTTCGGCTACGCCCCGCTCACCGGCGTGCTGCACGCGCTGCCGCCCACCTACATCCAGGTGGACGAGAGCGAACTGCTGCACCCGCAGTGCGTCGCGCTGGCCGAGGCGCTGCGCGGGGCAGGTGTGCACGTGCGGTTCACCGAGACCCGCGGGCTCTGGCACGTGGCGCAGCTGCAGGCCGGGCTGGTCGGCCCCGCCGCCGCCGTACTGTCCGAAATGGCCGAGTTCCTGAGTGACGCACTACACCCGGCCGACCTGCGGGAACTAGGATAGCTCCAGCGGTTCCAGCAGACCGGGTGGCTTGCTGCTCGCTCGGCGCCGAAGCGGTGGCCGAGCTCACCTGCCCGCCCGGGGTGTCGTAGATTACTGGCGAGTAAACCCACGTGGAAGGGCACAGATGCGAGAGTTCGAAGTCCCGGCTTCCTACCGAATTCCGGACGACGCGAACAATTCCGACAACGTTTTCCGGCACGCCGAGCGGACGCCCGACGTGGTGGTCTTCAACGTCCCGAACGGCACCAACACCTGGCGTGACGTGACGGCGGCGGAGTTCGCGAAGACGGTCACCGGGGTGGCGAAGGGGCTGATCGCCTCCGGCGTCGAACTCGGCGACCGGGTCGCGATCATGGCCGCGACCCGCTACGAGTGGGCCGTGCTGGACTTCGCCATCTGGGCCGCCGGCGGCGTCACCGTCGCGATCTACGACAGCTCGGCCGCCGAGCAGGCCACCTGGATCCTGCAGGACTCGGCCACCAAGCTGCTGGTGATCGAGAACGCCAAGCACCGCGCGGTGATCGACGAGATCGCCGACGGCGCGCTGCCCGACCTGCGCGAGACGCTGGAGATCGACGGCGGCGCGATCGAGACGCTGACCGGCCGCGGCGCCGAGCTCGACGACGACGCGGTGCACGAGCGGCGCAAGCAGGTGAACGCGGCCTCGCCCGCCACCCTGATCTACACCTCGGGCACCACCGGGCGGCCCAAGGGCGTCATGCTCACGCACGCCAATCTCTACGCCGAGTCGCAGTCCGACCGGATCGCGCTCGGCAAGTACGTGACCGAGGGCAAGAAGACCCTCATGTTCCTGCCGCTGGCGCACGTCTTCGCCCGCGCGGTCGCGCTCGCCGCCTTCGACGCGAAGGTGGTCGTCGCGCACAGCGCGGACTGGACCACTCTGGTCGAGCAGTTCGGCGCGTACCAGCCGCACTTCATCCTCTCGGTGCCGCGGGTGTTCGAGAAGGTCTTCAACAGCGCGAAGCAGAAGGCGCACGACGGCGGCAAGGGCAAGATCTTCGACGCCGCCGCGGCGACCGCCATCGAGTGGTCCGAGGCGCAGGAGAAGGGCGGCGCCGGCCTGGTGCTCAAAGCCAAGCACGCGGTCTTCGACAAGCTGGTCTACAGCAAGCTGCGGGCCGCGCTCGGCGGGCGCTGCGAGGCCGCGGTCTCCGGCGGCGGGCCGCTCGGCGCGCGGCTCGGGCACTTCTTCCGCGGCGTCGGCGTCACCATCTACGAGGGCTACGGCCTCACCGAGTCGACCGCGGCGGTCACCGTGAACACCCCCGAGCACATTCGGGTCGGCTCGGTCGGGCGGCCGATCGAGGGCCACGCGGCCAAGATCGGCGAGGACGGCGAGCTGCTGCTCAAGGGCTCGGTCATCTTCGGCGGGTACTGGGGCAACTCCGAGGCCACCGAGGACGCCTTCGTCGACGGCTGGTTCAAGACCGGTGACCTCGGCGCCATCGACGGCGACGGCTTCGTCACCATCACCGGCCGGAAGAAGGAGATCATCGTCACCGCCGGTGGCAAGAACGTCTCCCCCGCCGTGCTGGAGGACGCGCTGCGCGCGCACCCGCTGATCAGCCAGGTCATGGTGGTCGGCGACGGCAAGCCGTTCATCGCCGCGCTGGTCACGCTGGACCTGGAGGCGCTGCCCGGCTGGGCCGAGCGGAACGGGCTGCCCGCCGATACGTCGGTGGCCAAGCTCGCCGAGAACCCCGACCTGGTCGCCGAGATCGACGCGGCGATCGCGGAGAGCAACAAGAAGGTCTCCAAGGCCGAGCAGATCAAGAAGATCAAGGTGCTCGACGTGGACTGGACCCAGGAGGGCGGGCAGCTCACGCCGAAGATGTCGCTCAAGCGGGCCGTTGTCATGAAGGAGTTCGCCACCGAGGTGGAGAAGATCTACTCCTGACGATTCTGTGAACAGCGCCGTCGCCGGAACTTTCCGGCGGCGGCGCTTTCCGTTGGCTGCGTACAGTCGGGACATGATTGTGCGGGCCGCCGCCGGTGTCGCCGCCGGCATCGTGACACTGGGAACCGCTGAGCTGCTCACCGGTGTGCTGAACCCGAAGGGCTCTCCGCTGCTCGTGCTCGGGGACGCGGTGGTCGAGCACGCGCCGAGCGGGCCGCGCGAGTGGGCCATCGAGACGTTCGGGACCGCCGACAAGGGGGTGCTGGTCGTCGCCATGCTGGTGGTGGCGGTGCTCGTTTCGGCGGCCGCCGGGGTGCTCGGGCGGGCCGGGGCCGTTGTCCTTGCGGTGCTCGGGATCGGGGTGGCCGGGCTCGCTGTCGCGGCGGCGGGGGTTTACGCGGCGGTGCCGACGGTGATCGGGGTCGCCGCCGGGGTCTTGCTGTTGCTGTGGGCAGTCGACGGATTGCGGCCGGACGGCCTCGCGGCCGAAAGCGGTCCCGAGGGTGGCGAACCGGTGGGCGAAGCGGCGGGCGGGGCGGATCGGCGACGGGTGCTGCGCGGGCTCATGCTGGCGACGGGGGCGGGAATCGCCGCGGGGCTGGCGGGGCGCGCGCTGGCCGCGTTCCGGACGGATGTGTCCGGTGAGCGCGCGGGCGTCACGCTGCCACCGCCGCGGGAACCCCTCCCGGACACGCCGTTCGGCGCCGACCTGCGCACCCCGGGAATCACCCCGTACCTCACCCCGAATGCCGACTTCTACCGCATCGACACCGCGATCACCGTCCCGCAGGTATCGATCGAGGACTGGTCGCTGCGCATCCACGGCATGGTCGAGCGCGAGATCACCCTGCGCTGGGACGATCTCGCGAGCCGCCCCGCGGTCGAGCGGCTGACCACGCTCGCCTGCGTCTCCAACCCGGTCGGCGGCGACCTGATCGGCAACGCGCGCTGGCTCGGCTACCGGCTGGACACGCTGCTCGCCGAGGCGGCGCCGCTGCCCGGCGCCGACATGGTGCTCTCCCACAGCGCCGACGGGTGGACCGCGGGGAGCCCGCTCGGCGCGCTCACCGACGGGCGGGACGCGCTGCTCGCCATCGGCATGAACGGGGAGCCGCTCCCGGTGGCGCACGGGTATCCGGCGCGGCTGGTGGTGCCCGGGCTGTACGGGTACGTCTCCGCCACCAAGTGGGTCACCGAACTGGAGGTGACGCGGTTCGATCGGGCCACCGCCTACTGGACCAAGCTCGGCTGGGCCGCCGAGGGGCCGATCAAGACCGGGACCAGGATCGATACCCCCGCGGCGAGTGCCAGGGTGAAGCCGGGGCGGATTTCGGTCGCCGGGGTGGCGTGGGCGCAGCATCGCGGGATCGCCGCGGTCGAGGTCCAGGTGGACGACGGGCCGTGGGAGCAGGCGCGGCTCGCGACCGATGTTTCGATCGACACGTGGCGGCAGTGGGTCTACGAGTGGAACGCCACGCCCGGCCCGCACACGCTGCGGGCTCGGGCGACCGACGGGGCCGGGGTCGTGCAGACGGCCGAGGTAGCGGCGGCTGTTCCCGACGGGGCCAGCGGATATCCGGCGGTTTTCGTCCGGGTCGGTTGAGAAGGAAGTTCTTTCACGGGGCTCCGCCCCGCACCCCGGCAGCCGCTGCCGCGCAGGATCTGCCCGGCGGCGATGGGACGTGGCGGCGAAGCGGTGCGGCAGCACCGCCGCGCTCGCCCGGCCTGCGGCGAGCGTTCGCGATACCGTCGCGCGGCGGTGCGAGCCGGGGGTCTAGGCGGCGGAGCCCGCCGGTTCCGTTTCCTTGGGCGCGATGCCCGCACCGCTCGCACTGCGATCGTGCCGGACGAAGAGGGCGGAGGCGACGACACCGATGAGCAGCACCGCGGCGGGGAGCAGGATGGACTCGGCGAGCGCGGTACTGAACTTGTCCCGCACGAACTCCGGGACCGGCCCGCCCATACCCTCGGCAGCGGGCCCGCCACCGAGCCCGGCCGCCGCGATCCGCGCGCTGATCAGCGCGGAGATAGCGGCGCTGCCGAGCACCGAGCCGACCTGGCGGGTGGTGTTGTAGATCCCGGCGCCCGCGCCTGCCTGCTGCACCGGCAGGTTGTGCGTCGCGGTCGAGGCGAGCGGCGCCCAGATGCAGGCATTGGCGAGGCCGGCGACCACCCCGGCGACCATGAACCAGACGAGTGAGCTGTCCGGCGTCATCACCACGGCGAACGAGAACACCGCCGCCGCGAAGAGCGTGAAGCCGATGGTCGGCACCACCCGCGGATGCAGCCGGTCGGAGAACTTGCCGATCACCGGGGCCAGGAAGCCGGTCGCGATCGCCATCGGCGCGAAGACCAGCGCCGAGCGGGTCGGGGTGAGCTCGCGCACCGCCTGCAGGTAGAAGTAGGCGGGCACCATGAGCGAGGTCACCGCCGCGCCCATGGCCGCGATCGCCAGGTTCGAGAAGGCGAAGTTGCGATCCTTGAACAGGCTCAGCGGCACCAGCGGCTCGCCGGTATTGCGCGCCTGGTTCCAGATGAAGAAGGCGAGCACGATGAGCCCGCCGCCGATCATGGCCCAGATCAGCCCGTCCCAATCGCGGGTGTTGCCCTCCTGGATCCCGAAGACCAGCAGGAACATGCCGACCGCGCTGAGCACGACGCCGGGGATGTCGAACCGGTGCCGGTTCGTCGGCAGCGACGGCACCAGCCAGAAGGCCAGCGCGAAGGCGATGATGCCGACCGGCACGTTGACGAAGAAGATCCACTCCCAGCCGAGGCTGTCCACCAGCACCCCGCCCAGGATCGGGCCGACCAGGGTGGCCAGCCCGGCCACGCCGCCCCACAGCCCCATGGCCGCGCCGCGCTTGTCCGGCGCGAAGGTGCGGGTGATCACGGACATGGTCTGCGGCGTCATCAGCGCCGCGCCGATGCCCTGCGCGGCGCGCGCGGCGATCAGCATGCCGATGGTGCCGGAGAGGCCGCACCAGAGCGAGGCGGCGGTGAAGACCGTGAGGCCGACCAGGTACAGGTTCTTGGGGCCGAAGCGGTCGCCGAGGCGGCCGGTGATGAGCAGCGGCACCGCGTAGGTGAGCAGGTAGGCGCTGGTCACCCAGATCACCGAGGAGATCTCGGCGTTCAGCTCCTCCATGATGGCCGGGTTGGCGACCGCGACGATCGTCATGTCCAGCAGGATCATGAAGAAGCCCACCACCATGGCAAGCAGCGCATGCCACGGATTGCGGGTTTCGGACATCAGGAGCTCCTCGTTCGGGGCGTCGCCCCCGGCTCGGCCGGGAGCGGTGGTGGGTCCGCGCGGGCCGCGGTGGCCCAGGCGTCGATGGGAACCGCGATCCGGCGGCCGGTGCCTGGATCGAAGCGATCCCAGGCCAGGGTTCCGTCGTCGAGATCGCCGAGCAGGGCGTCCACCCAGCCGATCTCGGCCTCCCGCATGGTGCGCAGGTAGGTGAGCACCATCCAGTAGCGGCGCGGGAGGGCATGGTCGCCCGCCCAGACGCCCAGTGCGCGAATCTCGTCGAGATCGCCGCCGAGCTGCGCGCGGCGCTGTGCCAGCAGTTCCCGCACCTGCTCCTTCGGCAGGTTGTGGGCCTCGGCCAGCGCGAGCGGGAATTCGGGGTATTCGGCGGCGGGGGTGCGCAGCAGTTCGGCGACTCGGTCGCGCAGTGCCGCGCGGCCGGCGGCGGTGATCCGGTAGGTGGTGCGCTCCGGGCGACGGCCGTCGCGGTCGACGCCATCGGCGCGGATCAATTCGCAGCCGGTGAGCCGGGCGACGGTGTGGTAGAGCGAGCCGGGGCGGACCTTGACCAGGCGGTCCATTCCCCGCTCGAGCAGGGTCTGGTGCATGTCGTAGGGGTGCCGGGGGCGTTCGTCGAGCAGCGCGAGGACCGCGACGGCCAGTGGCGTCACCGTGCTGCGCGCTCCCATGGGTGATCCTTCCGTTCCGAATACTCCAGACGGAATATACGCCTGGGCAACGACAGGAAGCGATCGGTTAATTCCGGGTCAGAGCGCGTGCGCGTCCAGCCAGCTCCTGGCCAGATCGGCCGGGGACTCCCCGGCCTCGGCGCGCTGCACCAGCGCGACCAGGTCGTCGGTGGTGAGTTCGCCCGCCACCTGGTTGAGGCGCTCGCGGCCGCGGTCGTCGATGATGCCGTCGCGGAAGATGGGGACGACGTTCTCCGCGGGGACGGTTGCATCGGCGATGACGGTCGATCCGGCGGTGCTGTCGGCGGGGACCGGGCCGGCCAGGATGCCGGACTGGATGCGGCCCTCCAGGAGGGCAGCGCGCAGAGCGGCCGGGTCGGCGAAGCGTTCGGTGGTGGCAAAGGTGCAGTTCGGGAGGGTTTCCGGCGGGGCAGGGTCGAGGAGGCCGGGGGCGGGGGCGAGTCCGCCGGTGCGGCCCGCACAGGCCGCGGTGACGGACTCGGCCTCGGTGCGGTCTCCGAGGCGCGCGGCCTCGGTGCTGACCAGGAGCCGGGGGCGCAGGTCGGTGCCGTCGGCGGGGTCGGAGATGACGAGGCCCTGAGGGAGGGAGCGGGCCAGCGCGGCCGCCGCGGTTTTCGCCGGGTCGGCGGATGTTCCGGGCGCGTCCGGGGCAGGTGCCTCGGCACCGGGAGCACCGCCCCCGAGCGCGCCTCCGTCAGGCACCGGCACGCTTCCATCGGGCGCAGGCGCGCCTCCACCGGGCGTGGGCGCACCGCCATCGAGCGGGGGCGCACCGCCATCGGGCGACGCAATTGTGCTGAGCGCGGTGGCGTCGAAGAAGCGGGTGAGGGCGCCGGTGTGGTCGGCGAGCAGGTCGATCGCGCCGGAGTCGAGCGCGGCCAGCCGGGCTCCGCGGTCCCCGGGGGCGGGAACGACCTCCGCCGGTATTCCCCCGCGGGAGAGCGCACCCGCATAGATCTCGGCGAGCACCGCCGACTCCGCGGTGTCCCCCGCACCGACCGTCACCACGGACTCCCCCACCCCGTCACCACAGGAAACGACGGCGGCGAACGCGAGAAGCACCGGGATCAGCGCCGTCCTGCGCACCCACGCGGGCAACTCCATTCGGCGACACCAACTCTCTCCAGCCGACGCGAACACCGCCGAGCGGGCAGTATGGACTATCGGCGAATGTACCGGGGCAGCCCGGCACCGCCGCCGCCCCGTACCCGGACGCAAAGGACCCCCGTGGCACGCACGCTCCCGACTTCCGCTCACCGGATGCTCACCGCCGCGCTCGCCGTCGCGGTGGCCGCGACGCTCGCGGCCTGCGGCGGCAACTCCGACCCGCTCTCCGGCGGCGGCAGCTGCGAGGGTGACGCCATCACCGTCGGCTCCGCGAACTTCCCGGAGTCCGAGACGGTCGCCGAGATCTACGCGGAGGCGCTGCGGGTCAACGGCTTCGAGGTGGACACCAAGCTCGGCATCGGCAGCCGCGAGGCCTACATCCCCGCCCTGCGCGACTGCTCGATCTCCGTGGCGCCCGAGTACGTCGGCAACCTGCTGCAGTACTTACAGCCCGACGCCACCGCCACCACCCCGGCCGACGTGGAAGCCGCACTGGCAGGCGCGCTCGGCGACCAGCTCGCGCTCGGCCAGCCGGCCCCGGCCCAGGATTCGGACGCCGTCGTGGTCACCAAGGCCACCGCCGACCGCTGGAACCTGCGCTCGATCGGCGACCTGGCATCGCACTCGGCCGAGATCACCTTCGGCGCGCCCGCCGAGTTCGCCGAGCGCCCCGGCGGGCTGCCCGGCCTCGCGAAGAACTACGACGTGCAGATCGCCGCGGACAAGTTCGTCCCGATCGCCGACGGCGGCGGCCCGGCCACCGTCCGCGCGCTGGTGGACGGCCAGGTGACGGCGGCCAATATCTTCACCACCTCTCCCGCCATCACGCAGAACAACCTGGTGGTGCTGGCAGACCCCAAGCAGAACTTCCCCGCGCAGAACGTGGTGCCGCTGCTGAACGCGGCCAAGAAGACGGATGCCCTGGTCGCCGCGCTGGACGCGGTCTCGGCGAAGCTCACCACCCAGGAGCTGATCGAGCTGAACACCGCCGTCTCCGGCGACGCCAAGACCGAGCCGAAGGCCGCCGCCGCGGCGTGGCTCGCCGAGCAGGGGCTGAACAAGAAGGCGGGCGGTTGATCCGACCGTGTCCGACATCGAATTCAGCGACGTCAGCAAGACCTACCCGGACGGAACGCACGCGGTCGCGCAGCTGAACCTGGCGATCGAGTCCGGCTCGTTCACGGTGTTCGTCGGGCCGTCCGGCTGCGGCAAGACCACCTCCATGCGGATGATCAACCGGATGATCAGCCCCACCTCGGGCACCATCACGGTGGGCGGCGCCGATATCGCCGGCGTCGACCCGGTGAAACTGCGCCGCGGCATCGGCTATGTGATCCAGGGCGGCGGGCTGCTGCCGCACCGCACCGTCGTCGACAATGTGGCGACCGTGCCGGTGCTGCAGGGCACCTCGCGCAAGCAGGCGCGCGCGGCGGCGCTCGAGGTGCTGGACCGGGTCGGGCTCGATCGGCAGCTCGCGCAGCGCTATCCGGCGCAGCTCTCCGGCGGCCAGCAGCAGCGGGTCGGGGTGGCGCGCGCGCTCGCCGCCGACCCGCCGGTGCTGCTCATGGACGAGCCGTTCAGCGCCGTCGACCCGGTGGTCCGCGCCGAACTGCAGGCCGAGATGCGCCGCCTGCAGGGCGAACTGAAGAAGACCATCGTCTTCGTCACGCACGACATCGACGAGGCCATCACGCTCGGCGACAAGGTGGCGGTGTTCGGCCGCGGCGGCGTGCTGCAGCAGTACGACGCGCCGCGCACCGTGCTCGCCCAACCCGCCACCGATTTCGTGGCAGGCTTCGTCGGGCGCGACCGCGGCTACCGCGGGCTCTCCTTCCGCAGCGCCGAGCGGGTGCCGCTGCGCGACATCGCCACCGCCACCGAGGCCGAGGCGGCGAAGCTGGCGCCCGGCCCCGGCGAGTGGGTGCTGATCACCGACAGGGCCGGGGCGCCGGTCGGCTGGCTGGACGCGGGCGGCGCCGCCGGGCTGCACGCCGGGCGCGACCTGGCCGACAGCATGGCGGCGGGCGGCTCGCTCTTCGCGGTCGGCGGCGACCTGCGGCAGGCGCTGGACGCGGCCATCTCGTCGCCCTCCGGCGTCGGCGTCGCGGTGGACGATTCCGGCGCGGTGCGCGGCGGGATCAGCGCCGACGACGTGCTCGCCCTGCTGGCCGAGCAGCGCGCGGCCGAGGATTCCGCGCGCGCGGGAGCGTGAGCGCATGCGCTACCTCCTCGAGAACGCGACCGAGATCTGGGGCTACACCAGGGAGCACCTCTACCTCGCGCTGATTCCGCTGCTGGTGGGGCTGGTGATCGCGGTGCCGGTCGGCACGCTGGTGCGCCGGGTGCCGTGGCTGCGGCGGGTGACCGTCACCCTCTCCGGGCTGGTGTACACGGTGCCGTCGCTTGCGCTGTTCGTGATCATCCCGCCGATCGTCGGGATCGCGACCATCGACCCGCTGAACGTCATCATCGCGCTCACCCTCTACTCCACCGCGCTGCTGGTGATCGCGGTCCCCGCCGCACTGGACTCGGTCCCCGCCGCGGTACTCGACTCCGCCGACGCCGTCGGCTTCGGTCCGCTGCGCCGCACGCTCACCGTCGACCTGCCGCTGGCGCTCCCGGTCTTCGTCTCCACGCTGCGGGTGGTGGTGGTCACCAATATCGCGATGGTGTCGGTGGGTGCGCTGGTCGGCGTCGGCGGGCTCGGCAAGCTCTTCACCCAGGGGTACCAGCGCGACTACCCGGACGAGATCATCGCAGGCATCGTCGTCACGCTGGTGCTCGCGCTGATCTTCGACCGGGTGGTCTACCTGCTCGGGCGGCTCGCGACGCCCTGGGTCACCAAGGGGGCATCGTGAATCTCTTCCTGGACGCCTGGCAGTACTTCACCGACCCCGACAACTGGGGTGGACCAGCCGGAATCGACCAGCGGCTGCTGCAACACCTCTGGTACAGCGCGCTCGCGATCGGGCTCTCCGCGGTGATCGCGGTGCCGCTCGGGCTCGCGGTCGGGCACTACCGGCGCGGGGCCGCGGCGCTGGTCGGCTTCGCCAACGCCATGCGCGCGCTGCCCACCCTCGGCCTGCTCACCTTCCTGGTGCTGCTCATGGGCCTCGGGCTGATCCCGCCGCTGCTCGCCCTGATCACCGTCGGCATCCCCCCGCTGCTCGCCGGGGCGTACGCGGGAATCGCCAACGTCTCCCCCGAGGTGGTCGACGCCTCCCGCGCCATGGGCATGACCGAGTGGCAGGTGCTCTTCCGGGTCGAGGTACCGAACGCGCTCCCGGTCCTGCTCACCGGGTTACGCGGGGCGACGTTGCAGGTAGTCGCCACCGCCACCATCGCCGCTTACGTCAACCTCGGCGGGCTGGGCCGCTACATCTTCGACGGGATCGGGTTGCACCGCTACGACCGCGTCCTCGTCGGCGCCATCCTGGTCGCCCTGCTGGCGATGATCCTGGACGGGCTGCTGGCGCTGGCGGTCTGGGCCGGGGCGCCGGGGACGGGGCGGCTCCGCCGCCGTGCTTGATCCGGCCCGGTCCGGATCCGCCGCGTGACAGCGGTGTCGGTCGCTCAGTCGGCGGTGCCGGGCTCGACGACCCACTCGGCTCGCACCGTACTCACCGAGGAGATCATGTCGAAGTCGCCGTCGTAGTGCAGAACCGTGGCACGGTGCCGCTCGGCCGCTGCCGCGATAAGGACATCGGCCAACGACAGTGCTCGGTGAAAACCGGCGTCGAGCGCCAGAGCCTGAATCTCGAGCGCGCGCTCGAATTCCTCGTCATTGCAGGGCAGGTAATCGAATCCGCGGAGCAGGGTACGCAGACGCAGCGCCTCGGACTTGCCCCGCGCCGAGAAGAGCACCTCGTACTCGGTCGGTGCGCACACCGCGAGGAGCCCCGCGTGGTCCAGCGCATCGAGTCGCTTCCGCACCGCAGGCGTACTGCGGCGGGCCAGCGCCGACTTGTCGATCAGGTAGCGCCCCTTCACGCCACCGAGGCTCCGTCGCCGCGATCGAGGGAGCCGTCCGGCTTCCGCGGTCCGGTCTGTGCCCGGATCTCCGCGAACACGTCCTCGAACTCACCCTCGTCCATGGCATCGAAAAGCTCCCGACGCAACCGCAGCTTCACCCCCTCCTCCATCGCCGCCCGCACGGCCGCCGCCTTGGTCGTCACCCCGTACACCCGCATTGCCTGCTCGACGATCTCGTCGTCGAGATCGATGACAGTCCTGGCCATCGGTCCTCCCTAAGCCACTCACCTGCGATATCGATTCGGACCATAAAATGATATCGCATGGGGTCTGGTCTCGTTCCCTCGCGGTTCGAGCCGAGCACCGGGAATAGGGCGGCTCTGCCGTCAGCGGAACACCGCGGTGTCGTAGACAACCCGAACACCCCACCACGGGCACCTCTCGGCCCTCGTCCCGACGGCATGGGCGGCGATGACCCCCGATTCGACCGGCGCCGGATGCGGTCCGCCCGGGCACGCGACCCGCACGATGGTCGCGCCCCTGGCGACTACCGCGCCGCACAGCGACGCCGGTATCCACGGGCCGTGCTCGCACCCCATGTGTTCGTTCCGCATCGAACCCCCTTCGTTCTCGGACGGCGCCCACTTTCGCACTCCGGTGCGGCGTCGAACTGACAGTTCTGTGGGAGTCCTCCGGTCGGCCGGGGTAGCACCGTGGTCAGGGGTCGTACCCTGGGGAAAAGGGAGCGGATCATTCCGAAGGGGGCCCGTCGTGTCGGACAGCACTGTCGGCAAACGCATTGCGGCGCAACGTAAGATCGCCCGGTTCACGCAGGCGAAGCTGGGCCGTGTCGCCGGTTACAGCACCAGCATGGTGAGCAAGGTCGAGCAGGGGCGGGAGGCGCCGTCGGACGGTTTCGTCGCGGCGGTCGCGCGGGCGCTCGACACCGCTCCGGAGCGGCTCACCGGCGGTCCGCCGTGGACGGTGATCGAGGAAGACGGACCGCTGGAGGGGATCGGCGAGCTGCGCGCGATCCTCGCCGAGGGCCAGTACGTCACCGCGACCGAACCGCCCCCGCTGGCGCACCTCGCCGCCGGGATGGACGCCATCGACCTGGCCTACCGCAACGATCAGGGCCGGGTCGCGATGGCGCAGCTACCAGCCGTACTGCGAGCGCTCTACGGCGCCCTGCACGCCGCCCCCGCCGATCACCGGGCGCCGGTTTACACGCTGCTCGCCGCCGCCTACTACACCGCCCAGCGGCTGCTCCGCCGGTTCGGGTTCCTGTCGCTGGTCCCGACCGCTCTGGACCGGCTGGACTGGTCATCGGC
This sequence comes from Nocardia sp. NPDC057227, assembly GCF_042669725.1. NCBI lineage: Bacteria > Bacillati > Actinomycetota > Actinomycetes > Mycobacteriales > Nocardiaceae > Nocardia > Nocardia sp. NPDC057227. Next base: position 55,662 of record NZ_JBHUXA010000018.1, read on the forward strand.
CGACGCTGACGACCCGCTGTACGCGGCCCTGGCCAAGGTCGAACGGGCCCGCATCCTCATGTATCACGACGGCGGCGAACTCGGGATGCGGCTGGTCGAGCAGTCGCTGGACCTGATCGAGGGTGCCACCCCGGGGGCGAACGCGGTTCGCGGGTTCGCACACCTGAGCGGTTCCGTCGTCGCCGCGCGCGGTCTGCGTCCCGGTATCGCCGCCGAGCACATCGCGCACGCGCGGGAGCTGGCTCCGCTCATGCACGGTGAGTCCGACCTGTACGGCACGCTTTTCGGCCCGGCGAATGTCGGCATCCACGCATGCGCGGTGGCGCTGGAGTCCGGCGAACCGGATCGCGCGGCGCGGGAGGGTGCCGCGCTGGTACTCCCACCCGGGCTCGCGCCGCCGCGGGCGGGCCACCACTGGCAGGACGTAGCGCGGGCGAACCTGCTGGCCGGGCGGCCGGGCGACGCGCTCATCGCGCTGCGGCGAGCAAGGGAGGTGGCGCCGCAGCAGACTCGGCTGCACCCCTCCGTGCGCGAGACCTATCTCGGCATCGTGGCGGCGGAGCGGCGCCGCAGCGAGAGCACCGGCGCCTTCGGCGCCTGGCTGCGAATCACGCCGTGAACGCGGAACTCCCGCCCGAGGCAGATACCTCGAACGGGAGTTCCGGTACAGCGAAAGATCAGGCGACGCCCTCGGCGCGGGCGGCGGCGGCGACCGCTTCGGCGACGGCGGGGGCGACCCGCGGGTCGAGCGGGCTCGGCACGATCTTGTCCGGCCCGAGCTCGTCGGCGACGACGCCGAGGATGGCGTTGGCGGCGGCGAGCTTCATGCCCTCGGTGATCCGGCGGGCACCCGCGTCGAGCGCGCCCTTGAAGACGCCGGGGAAGGCGAGGACGTTGTTGATCTGGTTCGGGAAGTCGCTGCGGCCGGTGGCCACGATCGCGGCGTACTTGCGCGCCACCTCGGGGTGGATCTCCGGGTCCGGGTTGGACATGGCGAAGACGATGGACTCCGGCGCCATCGAGGCGATGAGCTCCTCGGCGATCAGCCCGGCGGAGAGCCCGAGGAAGACGTCGGCACCGGCCAGCGCCTCGGCGGCGCCGCCGTTCAGCCCGCGCGGGTTGGTGCGGCCCGCCAGTTCGGACTTGACCGCGTTCAGGTCGCCGCGCTCCCGGCTCACGATGCCCTTGGAGTCGAGCACGGTGACGTCCGCGACGCCGGCCAGGAGCAGGATGTTGGTGCACGCGACGCCCGCCGCGCCCGCACCGGAGACGACAACCTTGAGGTCGGCGATGTCCCGGCCCTGCACCCGCGCGGCGCCGTTCAGCGCGGCGAGCACGACGATGGCGGTGCCGTGCTGGTCGTCGTGCATGACGGGGCAGTCGAGCGCCTCGATCACGCGCTGCTCGATCTCGAAGCAGCGCGGGGCGGAGATGTCCTCCAGGTTCACCGCGCCGAAGCTGGGGCGCAGCCGGATCAGGGTCTCGACGATCTCGTCGACGTCCTTGGTGTCCAGCACGATCGGGATGGAGTTCAGGTCGGCGAACTTCTTGAACAGCGCGGCCTTGCCCTCCATGACGGGCAGCGAGGCGCGCGGGCCGATGTCGCCGAGGCCGAGCACCGCGGTGCCGTCGCTGACCACGACCACCAGCCGGTCGGTCCAGGTGTAGCGCTTGGCGAGCGCCTCGTCCTGCGCGATCGCGCGGCTCACCTGGGCGACGCCGGGGGTGTAGGCGATCGACAGGTCCCGCTGGGTCTCCAGCGGGGACGAGAGCTCGACGGAGAGCTTGCCGCCGAGGTGGCCCGCGAAGATTTCGTCGTGGGTGATCGCAGAAAGGCTGGCCGCGTCGTCGGCGCTGCGGTCCGCGGTGGCGTTCGGTGCGTCAGTCACAGGTGACACGATTTCACTCCTGCTTGGGGCGTGGCTAGACCGGGAAACGGTTACCGCCGGGTATTCGGTATGAGGTGTCTCACGAGGCTCATCGGTGCCGCTACCGGCCCTTTTCGGACTGGTTGTGATTTTCGTCACGCAGCAACGGATACCGGCGAGTACCGGGCGGGCGGAACGAGAGCGCGGAGCCGGACGGGGTCATCCGGACCTGAGATCGATACTGATCCACGTGGTGCGACGGTACGTCGCGCGACGGAGCCAGCGGGAACTCCGAACCCGGCGGTGGCACAGGAGCGGAATCCGACCCATTGTGCCAGCCGGTCTCTCGCGGCGCCAATCCGGTACGCCCGTTGCAACCTCATCGTCCGAGCGTAGGCCCTCGGAATTACCCGCAGGTGAGCAAAGGCTTGCCGTTCTCCCCCGCACCGCGGTGAGGGATCACGCGGTGCGCGGCGGTGCCGCTGTGAGGCTCGCGGGCAGCGGGTCGCGGCGCAGCCAGACGGCGTCCAGCCCGCCGACCCGGATGCGGGCGAGCCCGCTCGGCTCGGCCGCGGGGTGATCGGTGCGGCGGTGCAGCCCCCTGCTCTCGGTGCGGGCCAGCGCGGCGTGCGCGCTCCAGCGCGCGGCGGCGAGCAGCGCGACGGCCTGGCGCGAGCGCAGCGCGCCCGCCCCGCTGCCGCCGAGCTCGAAGCGGGCGGCGGGCCAGAGGCCGTCCAGTTCGGCGACGGTGTCGCGCAACGTGCCCGCGCTGCGCCAGTAGCTGCGGCGCGGCGGGACGGTGTGCTCGCGCACCGAGCCGACCACGGCGCGCGGGTCGAATCGGCACACCGAGCGCAGCCCGGCGGGCACCGCCCCCGCCCCCTGCGGCACCCGCACCCGCACCGGCCCGCCGACCCCGGCGAACACCGCGGCCCCCGAACCGGCCCACACCCCGGAGGCGATGGCCCACGCCCCGCCGTGCCCGCCACCGGCCCCGACCACTCCCTCGCGCGAGGTGACATCGCCCGCGGCGAAGAGCCCGGGCACGGTGGTCGCGCCGTCCCCGGCGGTCACCAGCCCGCCCGACCCGAGCACGGTCCCGTGCAGCACCGGCCGCAGCGGCACCCGCCCCTGCTGGTCGAGCACCCGGTACCGCAGCACCTGCCTGCGCGCGGCGGCGGAGAGCGCTGCGGTCCCCGCGAAGACACCGCGGCCGCGGGCCAGCGCCTCGAAGAGCTCGGCCCCGGCGAGCGGGGCGCCGGTGCGGTCGTGCAGCGCGGCGCCGTGCAGCGGGGAGCCCGCGCCGAGCCCGAAGGGCGCGCCGCCCATGGCCGGGATCAGGGCGTAGGCGCCGGCGAACTCCATGCCGGAGAGCTCGGCCCCCACCTCGGCCCCGAAGAGCAGCCCGTCACCGGTGTCCACCTCGGTGCCCGGCGCGCCGGAGCCGAAGGCGCAGCCGCCGGTGGCGAGCACGACGGCCCGCGCGCTCGCCGTCCAGGTCCGGCCGCCGCCGCGCAGCCCGGTGGCCGCGCAGACCACGCCGTCGGCGTCGGTCAGCAACCGCAGCGCGGGGTGGTTGTCCCGGATCACGACGCCGACGGCGAGCGCGTAGCGGCGCAGCGCCCGCAGGTACATGACCCCGCTGACCCGCACCCGGGCGGGCAGCGGGCCGCCCGGCCCGGCCGGATCGTCCTCACCCGCGACGACGGTCGGCACCGGTGTGGCCCGCAACCCGCGGTGCGCGAGCCGGGTGAGTCGCCGATAGCTCTCGTCCAGGACGGCGTGGATCAGCCCCGCATCGCCGAGACCCGCGCCGTGCGCCAACGCGGCCGCCACCGCGTCGGCCCGACCCGACGGCGGCACCGCCCAGAGCGCGGTGCTCCCGGCCGCCATCGGACCGGAGGCACCACAGCGGCCCTTGTCGGCGAGCACCACGCGGGCCCCGGCCCTGGCCGCCGCGATCGCGGACCAGAGGCCGGCCGGTCCCCCGCCCAGGACGAGCACATCGGTCTCGAAGGCCTCCACGGAACCAATGTTCGGGCACAGTTCACCGGCCCGCAACCATTGAGACCACCACCGAAAGGTGTGTCGTGTTCCAACCGTTACCCAGGTTACGGAAAGGGCTGGAAACCTATCCCCACCACTGCGTCCACAGCAACCATCCGGCTGCCGCGAACACCACCAGCGCGGCCCCGAAGGCGGCGAACCCCCGCTTCCGATCGGCGAACACCTGGGCCACCACGACCACCACCGCGAGCCCCAGGTGCCAGGCCAGCGACTCCCCGCCGGGCCCGGGAAACCCGCGCCGCCCGGCCAGCACCGCGGCGCCGAGCACCACCAGCGCCAGGATCACCACCCCGGCCGCGACCGCGCCGCTCACGCCGCGCAGCAGCCTCACGGCGCGATCACCTCGGCACCGGTCGCCGCCGCCACCAGCTTCTCGAACTGCGCGGGCTCGGTGGTGCAGGCCCCGAGCGCGATGGTCTTGTTCGCGCCGTGGTAATCCGAGGAACCCGTGCACAGCAGCCCGAGCTCGGCGGCGAGTTCGCGCAGCAGCGCGCGGTCGGCGGCGGGGTGGTCGGGGTGGTCGACCTCGAGCCCGCCCAGTCCGAGCGCGGCCAGGTCGCGGATGTCGGAAAGGGCGAGCAGCCTGCCCCTGGCCCGTGCCCTGGCATGCGCGATCACGCTGACTCCACCCGCGCCCGCGATCATCTCGACCGCACGGTGCAGCGGGGTGTCGGCCTTCTCCTCGTAGTAGGGGCCGTCCGGCGCGAGCAGGTGCCGGAAGGCGGCGTCCACCGTCGGCACTACGCCCGCCTCGACCAGCGCGCGGGCCAGGTGCGGCCGCCCGGCCGCCGGACCGGCCGCCGCGAGCACCGCATCCGGGTCGACCGGAAGCCCGTCGGCCGCCATCCGCTCGGCCATGGCGCGCAGCCGCTCGACCCGCTCGCCGCGCAACCGCTCGCGCTCGGCGGCGAAGGCGGGGTCGGCGGGGTCGAAGAGGTAGGCCAGCAAGTGCGTGGCGACCGGGTAGCCGTCCTCCCCCAGCCCGACGCACGACATCTCCATGCCACGGACGAGGGTCAATCCGGGTGGCCGCGCGTCCACCGCCTCGGCCCAGCCCGAGGTGGTGTCGTGGTCGGTGATGGCGACGACGTCCAATCCGGCGGCAGCGGCATTGCGCACCAGTTCGGCCGGGGAGTCGGTGCCGTCGGAGGCCGTGGAGTGGGTGTGGAGGTCGATGCGCACGGCGCCCAGTCTTCCAGCGCCGGCCGTAGCATCGTCCGGTGCCTACCATTCCGCCGCTGCCGTTCCGCGGCCGCGGCACCGGGTCGTCGGCGGCCACCGCCGTGCACCGGGTGCCGGTCCCGACCGCGCGCGCCATCGTCGACTGCGCGGTCTACGTGAACGGCGAGCGGCTGCCCGGCCGCTTCACCCACGAGTCCGCGCTGGCCGAGGTGCGCAGCCGGGGCACCGGGTTCGTCTGGATCGGGCTGCACGACCCGGACGAAACCCAGATGCGCGACGTCGCCGCCGTGTACGGGCTGCACCAGTTGGCCGTGGAGATCGCCACCGAGCAGCACCAGCGCCCCAAGCTGGAGCGGTACGACGACACCCTGCTGCTGGTGCTGCGCACGGTCAAATACGTCGAGCACGACCTGCACAGCGTCAGCGAGATCGTGGAGACCGGGCAGATCGTGGTCTTCACCGCCAAGGAGTTCGTGCTGGCGGTGCGCAGGGGCGAGCACTCCGGGCTGGTCGAGCTGCGGCACACCCTGGAGCAGAACCCGGCGCAGCTGGCGCTCGGCCCCGGCGCGGTGCTGCACGCCATCGCGGACAAGATCGTGGACGCCTACACCGAGGTCGCGCAGTCCATCGAGGAGGACATCGACGAGATGGAGGAGGAGGTCTTCACCCCGCGCAGCCGGGTCGGCATCGAGTCGATCTACCAGCTCAAGCGCGAGGTGGTCGAGCTGCGCCGGGCGGTGAACCCGCTGGCCGCGCCGCTACAGCTGCTCAGCCGCAACGCCGACCTCCCGGTGCCGAAGGAGGTGCGGCGCTACCTGCGCGACGTCGCCGACAACCACACCTCGGTCGCCGAGCGGATCAACGACTTCGACGACGCGCTGAGCGCGCTGATCAGCGCCGCGCTGGCGAAGGTCGGCGTGCAGCAGAACACCGACATGCGCAAGATCTCGGCCTGGGTCGCGATCGCCGCGGTGCCGACCATGATCGCGGGCATCTACGGCATGAACTTCGACCACATGCCGGAGCTGCACCAGACCTGGGGTTATCCGGCGGTGTGGGCCGTGATCGTGCTCAGCTGCAGCCTGCTCTACGTCAACTTCCACCGGAACAACTGGCTCTAGAGCTGGGCGACCCCGCGGTTCGGGTCGCGCACGTCGATCCCGGCCTCGGCCCACGCCTCGCGCAGCGCGTCGGCGCCGCGCAGCCGCACCCAGGCCGCCTCGGTGGCGGTCACCGGGGTCACCGTCAGGTAGCGCACCGGCTCGGCGGGCTCGGGCAGCTCGACCTCGGGAATGTCGCTGGCGCCGAGCAGCACCGCGGTGAAGGGGGCGTCCCGCCAGATCGGCTCGCTCAGGTCGAGCAGCGCGTCGGCCTGCAGCACGACGCCCTCCACCGCGGGCGAGGCGGCGAGCACGCCGAGCGTGCGGGCCAGCCCGGCGGCGGCGCCGAGCCCGGCGTGCAGGGTGAGCGTGAGCTCGGCGCGCGGGCCCTTGACCGGGTCGGCGAGCAGGTCGCCCGGGTCGCCCATCGGGTGCCGGGAGCCGCCGAGTGTGAGGTAGTGCACATAGTCCCCGGAGACCAGCCGCAGGATCTCGATGGGCTCCAGGCCGAGGAAGGTCACCGAGGCCGAGTCGACCCCGGTCCGGTCCGTGCCGAAGTGCCCGAGCACGCCGGAGCGGACCCGTTCGATCACATCCATGCTCAGATCGCCAGCCGCGCCAGCATGTCCCTGGCCTGCTCGGCCGCCTTGGGATCGCAGAGGACGTCGTAGCGCCCGGCCACCAGCTGCATGGTGGAGGCGAAGTCGCGCTGGCCGCGGGTGGCGGCGTACGGAATCGAGGTGGAGATCACCCCGAACACGATGCCACCGAGCAGCCCGACCAGCAGCGGGCCGATCGCGCCGCCGGTGGTGAACAGGCTCAGCAGCAGGCCCAGGAAGAGCCCGAGCCAGGCGCCGGAGACGACGCCGCCGCCGATCACCTTGCCCCAGTTCAACCGGTAGAGCACCCGCTCGACCTGCATGAGGTCGACGCCGACGATGGTCACGTTCTGTACCGGGAACTGGTTGTCGGCCAGATAGTCCACGGCCCGCTGCGCCTCGGCGTAGGTCGGGTAGGAGCCGACCGGCCAACCCGACGGCGGGGTGGGCAGGCCCTGCCCACCCCGGCCGGAATTCCCCAGGGGATTCGTCATGTCCCCATTGTGCTATTCCGCCGCGGACTCCGGCGGGGTGAAACGCGTGGTTCGCGTCATCCCCGCGGCCCTGCCCTGCTCCGCGACCACCTGCGCCATCTTCGCGCTGGCCTCGTCGATCATCTCGTCGCCGAGCATGACGGCGCCGCGCGCGCCGCCGTCGACGGAGGTGTGGAAGGCGTAGGCCTCCAGGATCTCCTCGGCCTTGTCGTACTCGGCCTGGCGCGGGCTGAAGATCTCGTTGGCGGCCTCCACCTGGGTCGGGTGCAGCACCCACTTGCCGTCGAAGCCGAGCGCGGCGCTGCGCCCGGCCGCCCGCCGGAAGCCCTCGAGGTCGCGGATCTGCAGGTAGGGGCCGTCGATCGCCTGCAGTCCGTGCGCGCGGGCGGCGAGCAGGATGGTCATCAGGATGTGGTGGTAGGCGTCGCCGGGCTCGTACCCCTCCGGCTGCTCGCCGACGACGAGGGTCCGCATGCGGATGCTCGCCATGAAGTCGGCCGGGCCGAAGACCAGGGCCTGCACCCGGGGGCTGGCGGTGGCGATCTCGTCGATGTTGCGCAGCCCGATGGCGTTCTCGATCTGCGGCTCGATGCCGATCCGCCCCGGCTCCAGCTGATGGGCCTGCTCCAGCTGGGTGAGCAGCAGGTCGAGCGCGCGCACCTGGCCGCCGTCGGTGACCTTGGGCAGCACGATGGCGTCGAGCTGCGAGCCCGCGCCCTCGACGACGGTGATCACGTCGGCGTAGGTCCACGGCGTCGTCCAGTCGTTCACCCGGACCACGCGCAGCTGCTCGCCCCAGCCGCCCTCGTTCAGCGCGGCGACGATGGTGGCCCGTGCCGCCGCCTTGGCGACCGGCGCGACGGCGTCCTCCAGGTCGAGGAAGACCTCGTCCACCGGAAGCCCCTTGGCCTTGGCGATCATCTTCGGATTGCTGCCGGGTACGGCGAGCACGGAACGGCGCGGCTTCATGAACCCTCCTCCTCGGTCGCTCAGCTGCCGTGGCGCGACGCGGAGCCCGGGCGGGGAACCTCTAGCCTGACAGGCATGGCAGCTACCAGGGTGTACGTCGCCCGGCTCGCCGGTCTGGCGGTGCTGGGACCGGACGGGGAGTCTATCGGCAGGGTGCGTGACGTGGTGGTCGCCGTCCGCTACGACCGGCAACAGCCACGGGTGCACGGGCTGGTGGTGGAGCTGCCGACCCGGCGGCGGATCTTCGTGCCCATGCTCAGGGTGACCGCGATCGAGCCCGGCTTCGTGACGCTGAACACCGGGACGGTGAGCCTGCGCCGCTTCACCCAGCGCGCGGGCGAGCTGCTCGCGATCGCGCAGATCGTGGACTCCTCGGTGCGCGTGCACGACGCCGACCTGCCCGATCTCGAGGATGTCGACCTGCTGGTGGTCGACCTCGGGATCGAGCTCACCCGGACCAAGGACTTCCGGGTCACCCGGGTGGCGGTGCGCGGGCACCGCAGGCTCGGCAGGCGGCGCACGGTGCACGTGGTCGACTGGGTGCGGGTCACCGGGCTCACCCCGTACGAGATCGGCAGGCCGGGCCAGGACGTCACCCAGCTGCTGGAGCAGTTCGAGGGGCTGCGCGCGGCCGACGTCGCGCAGCTGCTGCGCGAGCTGCCGGAGAAGCGCCGGGTCGAGGTGGCCGAGGCGCTGGACGACGAGCGCCTCGCCGACGTCGTCCAGGAGCTCTCCGACGACGACCAGGTGCGGCTGCTCGGCAAGCTGGAGGTCGGCCGGGCCGCGGACGTGCTGGAGGCGATGGACCCCGACGACGCCGCCGACCTGCTCGGCGAGCTGCCCACCGGCGAGCGGGAGTCGCTGCTCGCGCTGATGGACCCGCAGGAGTCGGAGCCGGTGCGCAGGCTGCTGCAGCACTCCCCGGACACGGCGGGCGGCCTGATGACGCCGAAGCCGGTGATCCTCACCCCGGCGACCACCGTCGCCGAGGCGCTGGCCCGGGTGCGCAACCCGGACCTCACCCCCGCGCTCGCCTCGATGGTCTTCGTGGTGCGCCCGCCGACCTCCACCCCCACCGGCCGCTACCTCGGCTGCGTGCACCTGCAGGCGCTGCTGCGCGAGCCGCCCGCGCACCTGATCGGCGGCATGCTCGACTCCGACCTCTCGCCGCTGCTGCCCGACATGTCGCTCTCCACCGTCACCAGGTACTTCGCCACCTACAACCTGGTCTGCGGCGCCGTCGTCGACGCCGGGAACCACCTGCTCGGCGCGGTGAGCGTGGACGACGTGCTCGACCACCTGCTCCCGGAGGACTGGCGCGACACCGAGGAACTACCGGAAGGAGTCGCGGGCAGTGACCGATGACAGCCTGGTCCGCACGATCCCGAACACCGGGGGCAGCCGCCCCGTGAGCCCGGCGCGGCAGCGGCTGGAGACCCCCGCCGCGGGCGGCCGCTTCCGGATCGACTGGGACTCCGACGCCCTGGCCAGGGGCAGCGAGCGAGTGGCGCGCTTCCTCGGCACCGGCCGCTACCTGGCGATCCAGACCCTCGTCGTCATCGTCTGGATCCTGCTCAATGTCTTCGTCATCGCGCTGCGCTGGGACCCGTACCCGTTCATCCTGCTCAACCTGGCCTTCTCCACCCAGGCCGCGTACGCCGCGCCGCTGATCCTGCTGGCGCAGAACCGGCAGGACAACCGCGACCGGGTGTCGCTGGACGAGGACCGGCTGCGCGCCGCCCAGACCAAGGCCGACACCGAGTTCCTCGCCAGGGAGCTGGCCGCGCTCCGGATCGCCGTCGGCGAGGTCGCCACCAGGGATTACCTGCGCCGCGAGCTGGACGAGATGCGCGAGGTGCTGGACCGCATCGAGGCCGCCGCGGGCGGGCCCGGCGACCCGGGACGATCCGGAAAGCCGGTCAAGGCGAATCGCAAGAAGAGTGCCGTGCGGACGGCGGCGCCGTCGGCCGGACCGGAGGAGCGTACGGAAAACGATCTCGGGAATCGACCGACAACGTTCTGACCGGTGGGTAACCTGGATACCGTTGTCCAGAGCAGCTGCAGGGAAGGGGATGTCCCGGACAGTTGCTCCCAAGACGATAGATTGGTGAGTGGTCACGTGCGCAAATCTGCCCCGATCACGGTGTCACTACTGGTAGCAGCGGGTTTGGCGTCCGTCGGCTCCGGGTCGATGGTCTCGGCCCGCGATGTCGGCGACGCGGGCGAAGCGCTACTGGTGGGGTCCACCGGGAGTGGAACGGACATCGGAGTCGATCCGTCCCAGACACCGCAGTCCCGGATTGTCGGGCTGCTTCCGCTCGACAACAGCGGGATAGCGCGCGAATTGCGGGCGGTTGTCCCGCCCGCGGACGGTGCTGTTCCGGTTGGCGGTGGGCCGGTGCTGCGGAGTATCGCGTTGCCGTCGGGGTCGGGGTTGTTGGGGATTCCGGAGGTGGTGTTGGCGGCGTATCGGAATGCGGAGTTGGCGTTGGCGTCGGCGCAGCCGGGGTGTGGGGTGTCGTGGAGTCTGCTGGCGGGGATCGGGCGGATCGAGTCGGGGCATGCCGGTGGTGGGCGCACGGATGCGGCGGGGACGACGGTGACGCCGATTTTCGGTCCGGCGTTGGATGGTTCGTTGCCGAACAACGAGGTGATCGCGGCGTCGGGTGGTGGGTTCGTGCGGGCGGTGGGGCCGATGCAGTTCCTGCCGTCGACGTGGGTGCATTACGCGGCGGACGGTAATGGTGACGGTGCGTCGGATCCGCACAATGTGTTCGATGCGGCGTTGGCGGCGGGGAAGTATCTGTGTAGTGGGGGGTTGGATCTGCGGGATCGGGCGCAGGAGTTGCGTGCGGTGTTGCGGTACAACAATTCGATGTCGTACGCGGCGGATGTGTTGAGTTGGTCGGCGGCGTATCGGACGGGTGGGTCGCCGTCGGCGGGGCGGGTGTCGCCGGAGGCGATCGCTCCGGGGTCGGGGGGCTGGGGGAATACACCCGGCGTGCTCGCCGCCTCCGCACCGGGCACCACCGTCCCGGCCGCCGTTCCCGGCACCACCGGGCCGGACGGCCTGCCGCTGGAGGATCCAGCACCGGCCCCCACGAGCACCCCCGTGCCCGAGCCGATGATCACCATCCCCGGCCTGCCGCCCATCCCCTGCGGCATCTTCTGCCCGCCCGCGCAGCCGCAGGGCCGCACGCTGCCGCAGACCGGTCCGCAGCCCCCACAGGGCGAAAACCTGCCGCAGCCCGGCCCGCAGCCGGACCGCCCACTCGGCCCGGACGGGAAGCCGCTGGAATTCGGCCCGGACGGCAGGCCGGTCGCCCCGGCCCAGGACCCGGCGGCCCCGCCGCCCGGACTGGTACTCCCCTTCGGGATCACCATCCCGCTGCCCGCGCCCCCGGCCCCGCCCGTCCCGTGATCGGCAGAAACGGCCGATCACAATCGGATCACGAATAAAAACCCAGGTCAGCCCAGTTAAACGCAATGCGCATCACGAAGGGGTAACAAAAACATCTCGGCTGCGGTAGCCTCTGATCGTCCGAGCGTCGAGCATGGAGGGTCAGCGCACCGTGGGGCGTCACCGTAAGCAGCATTCCGCGTCCTTCAAGCGCAGCTCGGTTCTCGCGCTGACCGGCTTGGTACCGGCCGGCCTCGCGGCCGTGACCGCGACGACGAACATCAGCCCGGCGGCCGTCGCGCAGCACCTGCCGAACCCGCGCGACCTGCTCAACAACGAGCAGGGCGACGTGCTGGAGCCGGAGACGACGAACCCGGACGCCGCCGAGGTCGTCGGCGCCCAGCCGGTCGCCGCGGTGGCCACCGCCGAGCACGCCATGGCGAAGCCGTCCGCGCCCCCCGTGGTCAAGACGGTGGCGCTGGCGGGCGACCGGGCCATGGCCGACCTGCCGTCCGGCTCGCTCGGCATCCCCGGCATCGCGATCGCCGCGTACCAGAACGCCGAGGACCGGCTCGCCGTCGAGAACCCCGACTGCCACATGGGCTGGTCCACCCTGGCCGGGATCGGCCGGGTCGAGTCGACGCACGTCTACGGCGGCAAGGCCGACCGGGACGGCAACCCGCTCAAGCCGGTCTACGGCCCGGTGCTGGACGGCTCGCTCTACGGCAACAACGTCATCCACGACAGCGACGGCGGCTCGCTCGACAACCTCGGCGGCTACGACCGCGCCATCGGCCCCATGCAGTTCCTGCCGGAGACCTGGACCAAGTTCGCCGCCGACGGCAACGGCGACGGCATCGCCGACCCGCAGAACCTCTTCGACGCCACGCTCACCGCGGGCAAGTACCTCTGCCACGGCGGCCTCGACATGCGCGACCTCTCGCAGCAGACCAAGGCGATCCTGCGCTACAACAACTCGATGGCCTACGTCGCCAACGTCATGGCCTGGGCGAACTCGTACAGCAGCAACGTCGCGCCGAAGCCCGCGGACCTGCCCCGCATCTGACGCCACTAGACTCGGTTCTCATGTCAGTGGTAACGGAAGCGGACGTGCGGGGCGCCCTCGCCAAGGTGGACGACCCGGAGATCCGCAAACCGATCACCGAACTGGGCATGGTGAAGAGCATCGGCGTCGCCGACTCCGGTGACGTGCACGTCGAGGTCTACCTGACCACCGCCGGGTGCCCGATGCGGACCGAGATCAGCCAGCGGGTCAGCCGCGCGGTCTCCGACGTGCCCGGCGTCGGCGCGGTGACCGTCGAACTCGACGTGATGAACGACGAGCAGCGCACCGAGCTGCGCAAGTCGCTGCGCGGCGACTCCGCCGAGCCGGTCATCCCGTTCGCCCAGCCCGGCTCGCTCACCCGCGTCTACGCCGTCGCCTCCGGCAAGGGCGGTGTCGGCAAATCCAGCGTCACGGTGAACCTGGCCGCCGCCATGGCCGCGCGCGGGCTCTCCGTCGGCGTGCTCGACGCCGACATCTACGGCCACTCCATCCCGCGCATGCTCGGCACCGACGCCCGCCCCACCCAGGTCGAGCGGATGATCATGCCGCCGGTCGCGCACGACGTGAAGATGATCTCGATCGCGCAGTTCACCCAGGGCAACACCCCGGTGGTCTGGCGCGGCCCGATGCTGCACCGGGCGCTGCAGCAGTTCCTCGCCGACGTCTTCTGGGGCGACCTGGACGTGCTGCTGCTCGACCTGCCGCCCGGCACCGGCGACGTCGCCATCTCCATTGCCCAGCTCATCCCGGGCGCGGAGATCCTCGTGGTCACCACGCCGCAGCCGGCCGCCGCCGAGGTGGCCGAGCGGGCGGGCGCCATCGCGCTGCAGACCAGGCAGCGGATCGCGGGCGTGGTGGAGAACATGTCCTGGCTGGACCTGCCGAACGGCGACCGGATGGAGCTCTACGGCTCCGGCGGCGGCCAGGCGGTGGCCGACCGGCTCAGCCGCGCGGTCGGCGCGACGGTGCCGCTGCTCGGGCAGATCCCGATCGAGCAGGCGGTGCGCGAATCCGGCGACGACGGTACCCCGATCGTGCTGCGCGACCCGGACAGCCCGGCGGCCAAGGCGCTGCTCGAGGTCGCCGACAAGCTGGCCGTGCGCAGGCGCGGGCTGGCTGGCATGTCGCTCGGCATCGACACCACCCGGCACCTGTAGTCCGGCCGCACCAATAAGCTCGGGGCATGCTGACGCTGCTGCTGTACGTGCTGATCGTCGGATTGGTGGCCGCGGTGCTCTTCCTGCTGGCCGGCGCCGTCTTCGGCCGGGCCGAGGAGCTCGGGCCGCTGCCCGAGGGGACGACCGCGACCGTGCTGCCCGCGGCCGACATCGCGGGCGCCGACGTACGCTCGCTCCGCTTCCAGCAGGTGGTCCGCGGGTACAAGGCCGTCGAGGTGGACTGGGCGCTGGCCCGGCTCGCCGAGCGGATCGACGAGCTCCAGCACGAACTCGCGCTGGCGCACGCCGGGCAGGGCGTTCCGCCCCGCCCCACCCCCCGGAACGCTCCCGCGCCGGAGGACCGGACCGACACCGGCCCTCGCCCGCAGCCCCCGGTTCCGGCCGTCTCGCACCCCGGCACCGGAGAATTCCCCGCCCCCGCCCAGAATGCGGTTTTCCGCACGGGAGAATTCGCCCCGCCCCGCGCGGGCGACATTCCGGCCGCGGTCGCCGACCAACAACCACGCCCGCGCCGCGTCTCCCGCCCCGGCGATTCGGCGAATCCGTGAGCGCGCCCACGGACGACGGCCGCATCCGCTGCCCCTGGCCGCTCGGCTCCCAGCTCTACCTCGACTACCACGACACCGAATGGGGCCGCACCCTGCACGGCGACGACGCGCTCTACGAGCGGATGTCGCTGGAGGCATTCCAGTCCGGCCTCTCCTGGATCACGATTCTGCGCAAACGCCCCGCCTTCCGCGCCGCGTTCGCCGATTTCGCGATCGAGCGCGTGGCCGGGTTCGGCCCGGCCGAGGTCGAACGGCTGCTCACCGACGTGGGCATCGTGCGCAACCGGGCGAAGATCGAGGCCACCATCGCCAACGCCAGGATCGCCGTCGAGCTGGACGGCGGGCTGGACGCACTGCTCTGGTCGTTCGCCCCGCCGGCCAGGCCGCGGCCGCGCACCGGCGCCGAGATTCCCGCCGTGACCCCGGAATCAACCGCCATGGCGCGCGCGCTGAAAAAGCGCGGATTCCGCTTCGTCGGGCCGACGACGGCATATGCCCTGATGCAGGCGGTGGGAATGGTGGACGACCATGTCGCCGACTGCTGGGTGCGGTTCGAGGACTCGTTTTCGAACTCACCTGTCCGAGAAGAAGCGGGATAGGGAAGAATAGAACCCGGTGTATCTCGCCGAATGTCGGCGGGGTGCGCCGGTTGGTGACAACTGGAGTTCCGAGAAGTGCGCGAAATAGCGCGCAGATCTGGAGGGAGCAGAGGATGGCGGCCATGAAGCCCCGTACCGGGGACGGTCCCCTCGAGGCAACCAAGGAAGGGCGTGGGATCGTCATGCGGGTTCCACTCGAGGGTGGCGGACGGCTGGTCGTCGAGCTCACACCGGATGAAGCGGCTGCACTGGGTGACGAACTGAAGAGTGTCACCAGCTAGCAGCGCGGTACTCGCCGAGCTCGCCGAGGTGCTCGCGTGTCCGAATTGCGGACTCGCGCTCGCCGCCGTCGGCCGCGCGCTGCGGTGCGCCGGCGGTCATAGTTTCGACCTCGCGCGCCAGGGATATGTCAGCCTGCTCACCGGTGCCGCCAGCCGGTTCACCGGTGATACGGCCGACATGCTCCAGGCTCGTTCCGATTTCCACGGGCGGGGTCATTTCGCTCCGGTCGCCGCGGCGGTCGCCACCGCCGCGGCGCCCCCGGAGGGAAACGGCG
>NZ_JBHUXA010000018.1:71297-144690 GCF_042669725.1 Nocardia sp. NPDC057227
CCCCCCCCCCCCCCCCCCCCCCCCCCCCCCCCCCCGCCGCCCCGCCCCCCCCCCCCGCGCCGCCCCCGGAGGGAAACGGCGTGCTGCTCGAAATAGGGGCGGGCAACGGCTACTTTCTCGGCGCGGCGCTCGATGCCGCGCCCGGCGCCCGCGGGATCGCGCTCGACATCGCCAAACCCGCCGCGCGCCGCGCCGCCCGCGCCCACCCGCGCGCCGCCGCGGTGCTCGCCGACGTGTGGCGCGGGCTCCCGCTCCGCGCGGCGGTGCTCGACACCGTGCTCACCGTCTTCGCCCCGCGCAACCCGGCCGAGGTGGCGCGGGTGCTCGCCCCCGAGGGGCGGTTCGTCGTCGCCATACCCACCGAGCGGCACCTCGGCGAGCTGATCGGCCCGCTCGGGCTGGTCCGGGTCGACCCGGACAAGGAGCGCAGACTCGAAGCCGCGCTGGAAGCCGATTTCGCGCCGCTCGGCGCCGAACTCGTCGAGTACCCCATGACGCTCACCCGCGCCGACGCCGCGCTCCTGGTGCACATGGGCCCGTCGGCCTTCCACGCGGGCGCCGAAACCGCGGCTGGACTCGCGGCGCTCGCCGAGCGGCTCGACGTCACAGCGTCTGTGCGAATCGGCACCTATTCCCCGCGCAACGCGCTCTGACCGCCCGCTCGGCAGCGCAGACCCCCTCGTCAGCGCGGCCTCGCGGGCTGCGATGGCGTGCAGCACCACGGCCGGCCCGAGCAACAGCTGCGCCGGGCTCCCTCCAGCTCAGCGCACCGAGCGGTAGACCGCTTCGGTCTGCTCGGCGATGCGCGCCCAGTCGAATTCGGCGATGGCCCGCTCGCGCCCGGCCGCGCCGTACCGCGCCGCCAGCTCCGGATCGGCGGCGAGCCGGTTCACCGCGTCGGCCAGCCCGCGCTCGTACTCCGCGGCGGCGGCCGGGTCGTAGCGCACCAGGTTCCCGGTCACGCCCTCGACCACCACCTCGGGAATCCCGCCCACATCCGAGGCGACGACGGCGGTCCCCGCCGCCATGGCCTCCAGGTTCACGATGCCGAGCGGCTCGTACACCGACGGGCAGACGAAGACCGCCGCGGCGGCGAGGATCTGCCTGATCTGCTCGGTGGGCAGCATCTCGCGCACCCAGAAGATCCCGCTCCGCCGCTCGCGCAGCTCGGCCACGGCCGCGATGACCTCGGCCTCCAGCTCGGGCGTGTCCGGCGCGCCCGCGCAGAGCACCAGCTGGATCTCCTGGTCGAAATCGCGCGCGGCGGCGAGCAGGTGCCCGACCCCCTTCTGCCGGGTGATCCGCCCGACGAAGGCGACGATCGGCCGATCCCGCCGCACCCCGAGGTCGTCGAGCACCCGCGGCACCCCGTCGGCGGCCGCGCCCGGATGCCAGAGCGTCGCGTCGATGCCGTTGCGCACCACGTGCACCCGCCCGGGGTCCAGCGCCGGGTAGGCGTCGAGCACGTCGTGCCGCATGCCGTCGCTGACCGCGATCACCGCGTCCGCCAGCTCCACCGCGTTCCGCTCGGACCACGAGGAGAGCCGGTACCCGCCGCCGAGCTGCTCGGCCTTCCACGGCCGCCGCGGCTCCAGCGAATGCGCGGTGAGCACGTGCGGGATGCCGTAGAGCGTGCTCGCGAGGTGCCCGGCGAGCCCGGTGTACCAGGTGTGCGAGTGCACCACGTCGAAGTCGCCGACGGCGCCGGCCATCCGGACCTGGGTGGAGATCATCCGCAGCGCGGCATTGGCGCCGTCCAGCTCCGGATCGGGAGCGTGCACAACGGCATCCGCCCGCGGAACGCCCATGCAGTGCACCGTGACCTCGCACAACCGGCGCAGCCGCGCGGTCAGCTCGGTGACGTGCACCCCGGCACCGCCGTACACCTCGGGTGGGTACTCCCGAGTCATCATCGCGACCCGCAGCCGCGGGTCCGAATGCCCCTGCCCGTCGGAGCGCGCTGCCGAGCGTTCGCCGTCCGTGCCGAAACTCACCGGTCCCAAACTAGACGCTCCTGCCTGCCCGGGCCACTCGCCCGGCGGTGGCACGGTAGTTTGGCAATTGTGAGGAGCCAGCCGCACGTACTCGGGATCGTGCTCGCCGGTGGCGAGGGCAAGCGACTATTTCCCCTCACCGCGGATCGTGCCAAACCGGCCGTTCCGTTCGGAGGGGCCTATCGACTCATCGACTTCGTGCTGAGCAACCTGGTCAACGCCGGGTTCCTCCGACTCTGCGTGCTGACGCAGTACAAGTCGCACTCGCTGGACCGGCACATTTCGCAGACGTGGCGGCTCTCCGGGTTCGCCGGCGAGTACATCACCCCGGTGCCCGCCCAGCAGCGGCTCGGGCCGCGCTGGTACACCGGCAGCGCGGACGCGATCATGCAGTCGCTGAATCTCATCTACGACGAAGACCCGGAGTACATCGTGGTCTTCGGCGCCGACCACGTGTACCGGATGGACCCGGAGCAGATGGTGCGGCACCACATCGACTCCGGCGCGGGCGTCACCGTCGCCGGGATCCGGGTGCCGCGCAGCGAGGCCAGCGCCTTCGGCTGCATCGATTCGGACGAGACCGGCCGGATCACCCAGTTCCTGGAGAAGCCGGCGCACCCGCCCGGCACCCCGGACGACCCCAACGTGACCTTCGCCTCGATGGGCAACTACGTCTTCACCACCAAGGTGCTGGTCGACACGATCAAGGCGGACGCGGAGAACTCCGACTCCGACCACGACATGGGCGGCGACATCATCCCCACCCTGGTCGCCGCGGGCGAGGCGAGCGTCTACGACTTCGCCGACAACGAGGTGCCCGGCGCCACCGCCCGCGACCACGGCTACTGGCGCGACGTCGGCACCATCGACGCCTTCTACGACGCGCACATGGACCTGGTCTCGGTGCACCCGGTCTTCAACCTCTACAACCGGCACTGGCCGATCCGCGGCGCGGCGGAGAACCTGCCGCCCGCCAAGTTCGCCCAGGGCGGGCTGGCGCAGGAGTCGATCGTCGGCGCGGGCAGCATCCTGTCCGCGGCCACCGTGCGCACCTCGGTACTCAGCTCCAACGTCATGATCGACGACGGCGCGACGGTGGAGGGCAGCGTGCTCATGCCCGGCGTGCGGATCGGCCGCGGCGCGGTGGTGCGCCGGGCCATCCTGGACAAGAACGTCGTCGTCGGCGAGGGCGAGATCATCGGCGTCGACCTGGAGCGCGACCGGGAACGCTTCGCGGTGAGCAACGGCGGCGTCGTCACCGTCGGCAAGGGCGTCTGGGTCTAGCGGCAGGCGAACGGGTAGCAGTTGCCCGGCTGGCTCGGGATGGTCGTGTTGGTGTGCGGCCGATCGCTGGAGTTGCCGCCGCCGAGCATGACGGCGAGCACGATCGCGATCACCACCACCAGCAGCACGCCGATGAAGGCGCGGATCAGCCAGCGCTGCAGGCCGTCTCCGCCGCTGTTGGTGGCGGCCGCCTCGGTGGTCTCCACCGCGATGTACGTACTGCCGCCGCGTCCCCAGATCATGCCGCACCTCGATCTCGTTGCCGGGCCGTCCCTTTGAACAGCTTACGGCCCGAATACCCCCGTGCGGGACCGGAAATCCCCGGTTCAGCCCCGGCTGGCGCAGAGCAGGCCGTCGCCGACCGGGATGAGCACGCTGGTCAGCCGCGGATCCTCGGCGACCGCGCGGAGCGCCGCGCGCACCGCGTGCGTGGTGGCGTCGCGCTGCGCCGGGTCCGGCACCCGGCCGCCGAGCAGCGCATTGTGCAGCAGGATGGCGCCGCCGTCGCGGAGCAGCCGCACGCCCTCCTCCACATATTGCGGGTGCTCGATCGGCGCGGCGTCGACGAAGACCAGGTCGTAGGCGCCGTCGGCGAGCCGGGGCAGCACGTCCAGCGCGCGGCCGTTGATCAGCCTGGTGCGCGCGGTGGGGATCTCCGCGGCGCGGAACGCCTCCTTGGCGGCGCGCTGGTACTCGTACTCCGGGTCGATGGTGGTCAGCGTGCCGTCCTCGCGCATGCCGTCCAGCAACCACAGCCCGCTGATGCCCGCCCCGGTGCCGACCTCGACCACCGCGCGGGCGGCGAGCAGCTGGGCGTACATGCTCAGCAGCGCGCCCACCGACGGCGGCACCGGCGCCACGCCGAGCTCGAGTGCCCGTTCGCGGGCGCCGACGAGGATCTCGTCCTCCACGACCGAGTCCTCGACGTAGGCGAGGGTGCGCTCCAGGTTCGATGCCACGACCATGAGGCTAATGCGGACCAGGCGGTACCGGGTCGCTCCACGCGCCCGCGCGATTTTCTCAGCTCACCCTCAGCCTCTATATATCCAGGGCATATGACGGCAGGAGAGAGTGTGAATCACGCGGAAACCGCTCGACGGTAAACGCGGGCGACGGGAACAACGATGTACCCCCTGTCGGTTGTCTCCGTCGACGACCCGCGGCGTTTACGGTCCCTAGTAGGAGGTAGCCCCATCCACATGGTCGATGCGGCGAGAGAATACGCCACCCTGCCGGAACATCCCGAGCCGGGCGACTTCGATGCCACCGATGCGGTTGCCGAGGATTCGCCGGAAAGCCTGACCGGAACCGCCGCCTTCGACGCGACCGGCGACCGCTCCGCCATGCCGTCCTGGGAGGAGCTCGTCCGCGAGCACGCCGACCGGGTCTACCGGCTGGCCTACCGCCTCTCCGGCGACGCCCAGGACGCCGACGACCTCACCCAGGAAACCTTCATCCGGGTATTCCGCTCGCTGCAGAGCTACCAGCCCGGCACCTTCGAGGGCTGGCTGCACCGCATCACCACCAACCTCTTCCTCGACATGGTCCGCAGGCGCAACCGCATCCGGATGGAGGCGCTGCCGGAGGACTACGACCGGGTGCCCGCCAACGGCCCGACCCCGGAGGACGTCTACCACGACGCCAGGCTCGACCCGGACCTGCAGTCCGCGCTGGACTCGCTGGCCCCCGAGTTCCGCGCCGCGGTCGTGCTGTGTGACATCGAGGGGCTCTCCTACGAGGAGATCGGCGCCACGCTCGGTGTCAAGCTGGGTACCGTGCGCAGCCGGATCCACCGCGGCCGTCAGGCCATCCGGGATCACCTTGCGCATAATGGAGCACAGCAGCGGTCCAACGCTGACTCGACGATCGGGTGACCCGGCAGGGTCGGCGTCACCCGTCTGCTGTGGTCGATGTCGATAGTCGGAAGGGTGAGCACCGAATGAGTGGCGACTCCAGCGCATCGGGCCGGCCGCCCCGGTTCCACGCCACCGAGCATCTGGCCAGCGAAGCCGTCGCGGCCTATGTCGACGGCGAGCTGCGGATGAACGCCTACCTGCGCGCGGCCCAGCACCTGGCGGCCTGCCCGGAGTGCGCCGCCGAGGTGGACGCCCAGCAGCAGGCGCGGATCGCGCTGCGCCGCTCCGGCGCGGTGTCGGCCCCGCACGGGCTGCACGACAGCCTGAGCCGCATCCCGTTCGCCGAGCCGCAGCCCGGCCCCGCGCACCGGGAGAACCGCCGTGACGAGGCGGTCTTCGGCTTCCTGTCGGAATCGTTCACCGCGACCCGGTGGACAACGTGGTGGCGCAAGTAGAGTTCACCGGGTGACCACCGAATCGACGAATTCCGGATCGGCCGACACCTCGGATTCGGCGGCGAACCGGGGGAATCTGCGGCCGCCGGACGCCCCGGTGCTCGGCCCACGCCCGGTGTACCGGCCCCACATCGATACGCACACCGCCTCCACCTTCCGCAGGCCGTCCGGGCTGAGCGGCTCGTTCGCCGCGCACGACCAGGCGCGCGCCGCCGGAAGCGGCCCGGAGCCGGTTCCGCAACGCCCGCCGGACACCGTGCTGGCCGAGGCGTTCGGCAGGCCGGACGGCTCCGCCGAGCTGCTGCAGCGCGACCCGGACGCCGCCGAGCGGGACGACCGGATCGCCGGCCCCGCCGACCCGTGGCGCGATCCCGCCGCTGGCGCCAGGCTCGGCGCCCCCGCGCTGCCGACCCCGAAGCCGGCCGCGCTGCCCGCCGCCGAGCGGCTGACCGCGCGCGAGGTGCTCTTCGGCTCGCGGGTCGCGCCGCGCGCGCTGGCCGTGCTCGCCGCCGCCGCGCTGGTGATCGGGCTGCTCGGCGGGCTGGTCGGCAGGCTCACCGCGGAGACGGCCTCCACCCTGACCTCGCGCAAGGTCACCCTGGAGCAGGTCGAGGGCGGCGAGGAGCCGCACGGCCAGATCGCCGCGGTGGCCGACGCGGTGCTGCCGTCGGTGGTCTCCATCCGGGTCACCGTCGGCGACAACGGCGCCACCGGCTCCGGCGTGGTGATCGACGGCGCCGGGTACGTGGTCACCAACAACCACGTGATCTCCATGGCCGCGCAGGACACCAGCGGCCGCGCCGCCATCCAGGTCACCTTCAACGACGGCACCCGGGTGCCCGCCAGGATCGTCGGCCGCGACCCGAAGACCGACCTCGCCGTGATCAAGGTGGAGGCGAACAACCTGACCGTCGCCCAGCTCGGCCGCTCGGAGGAGGTGCAGGTCGGCGACGACGTGCTCGCCGTCGGCTCGCCGCTCGGGCTGAGCAAGACCGTCACCTCCGGCATCGTCAGCGCGCTGCACCGGCCGGTCAAGCTCTCCGGCGAGGGCAGCGACACCAACGCCGTGATCGACGCGGTGCAGACCGACGCCTCGATCAACCCGGGTAACTCCGGCGGCGCGCTGGTGGACATGCAGGGCCGGGTCGTCGGCATCAACTCCGCCATCCGCTCGGAGACCGGCGGCTCGGTCGGGCTCGGCTTCGCCATCCCGGTGGATGTGATGACCGAGGTCGCGCAGACGCTGATCCGGGACGGCGAGATGCACCACCCGATGATCGGGGTCAGCGCCAACACCAGGCAGGTCGCGAACGAGGTGATGAGCGGCGCCGCGGTGGCCGACGTGCAGCCGGACGGCCCGGCCGCCAAGGCCGGGATCGTGGAGGGCGACGTGATCGTGAAGGTCGGCGACCGCGAGGTCACCGGGCCGGACGAGCTGGTGGTCGCGGTGCAGACGCGGAAGATCGGGGAGACGGTGAACGTCACGCTGATCCGGGACGGCAGGCAGGTGGATGTTCCGGTCACGCTGCAATCCGACTGACCGGTCGGCCGCGGTCGGAGGGTAGCCTGGAGCGGTGTTCAGCAATATCGGCTGGGGCGAGTTCGTCATCCTGATCGTCGCCGCCCTCGTGATCCTCGGTCCGGAGCGGTTGCCCGGCGCCGTGCGCTGGACCACGCGCAGCCTCAGGCAGGTGCGTGACTACGCCAGCGGCGCCACCTCCCAGCTCCGGGAAGAACTCGGGCCGGAATTCGACGATCTGCGCAAGCCGCTCGCCGACCTGAACGAGCTGCGCGGAATGTCGCCGCGGTCGATGGTCACCAAGCACCTGCTGAACGGCGACGAGTCGATCTTCCGCGATCTGGAGCGGGCCGTACCGGACACGAACGACCTGTTCGGTACGGGTGGCGCCATGCCGGACTACCCGAAACCGACCGGTCCGAGCCTCAGCAAGAACGACAAACCGTTGGGGCACAACGAGCGTCCGCCGATCGACACCGACGCCACCTGATCATGCCGCTGACCGGCCGGGAAGCGTCAAGCAGGCTAGACGCAGGATGCTGGTCGTCTGTCTAGACTTCGCACATGTCGGCCGATGACGTGGCACGGGTCTTTGCGATCGAGGACAAGGTCGATCGACTCAAGGCGGCAACCGAGGGAGTCGCGGCGGCCCAGCAGACCATCAACGAGCTCACCCGGATCCGCCGCGCGGTCATCCGCGAGTTGCACGACGAGGGCTGGACGTTCGCGAGAATCGGTGCCGCCGCGGGTCTTTCCCGGGCCAGAATCCACCAGGTGAGTACCCAGGGCCCGGCGCCCGAGGGGTTGTTCTTCGGGCACGGGGCATTGCGCGTGCTCGTCCCCGAGGTCAGGGCGGGGCGCGTGCTCGGCGCGCCGGACCCGGCGGCCGCGCAGCGGCTCGCGGAGCTCCTGCGCCAGCTCGGCTTCGCCGTGGTGGTGGAGAACTTCCTGCCAGGGCGCCCGCTGGACCTGAACCGGGACGGGCTGATCGTGCTCGGCGGCCCCGAGCTCTCCCCCAGCCTGCGCCAGCTGGTGACCGCCGATCCGCGGTTGCGCCGCACCATCACCCGGGCGGGCGATGCCAGGCGCGGGATCGAGGATCGCGCGGCGCGGCGGGTCTACCGGCCGGGCGGCCCCGAGCCGCACGACATCGCCTACCTGGCCCGGCTACCCCGGCCGGACGGGCGCGGCACGATCCTGGTGATCGACGGTCTGCACCCGCCCGGCTCGCTCGGCGCGGTGCGGCTGCTCGCCACCCGGCTGGCGACGCTGCACGAGCGGGCGGACAGCCACCTGTTCTCCGTGCTCATCGCGGTGAAATACGAACGGGCGACCGGCGAGCCGGTCGATGCCGACCTGCTCACCCCGGTCTACCGGCACGATGCCGACCCGCGCCCGGCGCGGCTGCGGCGCTGAACCGGCCATACCCGGCCCCGCTCGATTGTGTTGGAGTTCACCGCCGCTTCCGGCCCACCTTTCCTACGTTCATGTTTGAATTGCTGCGCGATAACTGATGGGCAGTAAGGTGAACTCCGTGGTGGCGACCTCCGATGACGGCGGGTTCCGCGTCCCGGCCGTGGCGAGCGATACCGGCGCGCTGGTGACCCATCGGATGACCTACAGCGACCGGCTCCGCGTCTTCATCGGCCCCGACGAGGCCGTGGCGCGGTACCTGCGCCCGCTGCGCGGGCTCGACGGCAGGCGGCGCTACGCGCTGAACCTCGCCCGGCTGCCGATCCCGCTGCCCGCCACCGGGATCACGCTCGCCGACAGCACCGCCTTCGGCGGCAACTTCGTGCAGTGCCTCGGCGCGGCCGACGCGCTCATCATCGAGCTGTGCCGCACCGGCGGCGGCGGGTCGCCGCGGCACTACGTGCTCGGCTTGCCCGGCGCAAGGACCGGGACGCCGGGCGTGCCCATCCCGTGCGGCAGCGCCGACCGGTACGTGCACGCGGACGAGGTGTTCACCGCCGCGCACGCCGCCCAGGTCTTCACCGAGTACTTCCACAGCGGCGACGTGCCCGCCGGATTCCAGCTGCGCGGGAACGGGCCATGAGCGAGTCGGCCTTCGTCCTGCTCGCCCTGGCGATCTCGGCGCTGGCGCTCGGCACCGCGCTGGTCCTGCGCCTGCGCCGCCCGCGCGAGGTCGAGCAGGTCACCGTCGACGAACTGCGCGCCCGCCTCGCCGCCGAATCGGAGCCACCCGAGGCGACGACCGATTCGGCGGACGAGTAAGCGAATTCAGGCCGCGACCTCGGCGGGGCGCAGCGTGTTCATCGGGGGGCGGTCGGCGAGCGAGACGTGCGTGCTGTGCGCGGTGAACTCGTCCCCGATCAGCGGGAACTGGGTGAGCGCCGCCCCGGAATCGGGGATTCCGCAGCGCCCGAGCACCGTCCCGAGGATCTGCCGCGACATCACCCCGAGGTCGGAGAGCGGCCGGTTGCGGTGTGTCCGCACCCCGAGATTCACCTGCCCGATGGCGTGCAGCCCGAGCCGGTCGTAGGTGTCGAGCAGCAGCCCGATCTCGACGCCGTAGCCGGGCGCGAACGGCACCGAGGTGAGCAGCTCCCTTGTCCCCGCGTACTCCCCGCCGAGCGGCTGCAGCACGGGGGTGAGCCCCGGCCGCAGCGCGGCGAGCAGCGGCCGCGCCACCAGCTCGGTGACCCGCCCGCCCCCGGTGGCGTCCACGGCGGCACCCTGCCGCAGCGGCCGCCGGTAGTACGCCTTCACCAGGTGCAGATCCGGCACCGTGAGCAGCGGCCCGAGCAGCCGCGGCACGAAGGACGGGTCCGGGTCGATGAGATCGGAGTCCACGAAGGCGACCAGGTCGCCACCGGTGGCGGCGAGCGAGCGCCAGAGCACCTCGCCCTTGCCGGGCACCGGCTCCAGCTCCGGCACGGCCTGCTCCCGGCTCACCACCCTTGCCCCGGCGGCGCGGGCGCGCGCGGCGGTGGCGTCGGTGGAGCCGGAGTCGAGCACGACCAGCTCGTCCACCAGTGTGCCGAGCAGCGGCCGGATGCTGGCCACGACGTCGGCGACGGTTTCCTCTTCGTTCAGGGCGGGCAGCACCACGGAGACCGTGCGCCCGTCCTTGGCGTCGACCAGTTCGTCGACGGTCCAGACGGGGGCGTCCCACGTGTGGGTGTTCGCCCAGCCGTGCTCGCGATAGCGGTTCGTCATACCAGTCCTCGCAATGTTCGCGCCGGCGGCCGGAGGCCCTGGATCGCCGCGGTCATGTCCACCACCCGCCGGGTCGCGGCGACCTCGTGGACCCGGAAGACCCGGGCGCCCTGTGCCGCCGACAACGCTGTCGCCGCCAATGTGCCCTCCAGCCGTTCGGATAGTCCGACACCAAGAGTCTCCCCGATGAAATCCTTGTTGCTCAGCGCCATCAAGACAGGCCATCCGGTCTTTACAAGAACGTCCACTCCGCGCAACAGAGCGAGCCCGTGATAGGTGTTCTTGCCGAAATCGTGGGTCGGATCGATGAGGATTCCGTCCCGCCGCACCCCCGCCGCGAGCGCCGCCTCGGCCGCCGCGGTGACCACCGCGGTCACCTCGGCCACCACGTCGGCGTAGCGCACCCGGAACGGGCGGGTGCGCGGAATCGCGCCGCCGGTGTGGCTGCAGACGATGCCCATGCCGCGCTCGGCGGCGACGAGGACCAGCTCCGGGTCGGCGCCCGCCCAGGTGTCGTTCACCAGGTCGGCGCCCTCTTTCCCGGCCGCCAGCGCGACCTCGGCGCGCCAGGTGTCGACGCTGATCAGCAACTCGGGGTAGCGGGCACGGATGGCGGCCACGAAGGGCACCACCCGGCGGCTCTCCTCCACGGCGTCCACCTCGGCGCCGGGCCCGGCCTTGACGCCGCCGATGTCGACCAGGTCGGCGCCCTCGTCCACCGCGCGCGCGACGGCGTCCATCGCGGCGGCGTCGGTGAAGGTGGCGCCCCGGTCGTAGAACGAGTCCGGGGTGCGGTTCACGATCGCCATGACCAGGGCCCGATCCGTCGCCACCGGCCTACCGCAGAGGGTGGGCGGCGGGGCCGCGGGGGCGCTGATCATGCTCCGACTGTACCGAGGGGGATGGCGACCGGTCGGTGGTGTCCGGATCAGCCGCGCGGGGCCCGGCCTGCGGCGACCTCGGCCGGGTAGTCGGCGCGGAACGGCACGTACCCGGCCTCCCTGCCGTCCAGCACGTACAGCTCGCCGTCGGCGTCCGGGGCGAAGCCCTGGTTCCGCAGCTCCACCTTGCGGCTCTTGAAGGTCGAGGTCTGCTCCAGCTCGCCGACCACCCGGACGAAGAGCGGGCGGGCGTACGCGGGCAGCCGGTCGTACACCAGCGCGGCGAGCGCCGCGCCGTCGAACTCGGCCTCCGGGCGCAGCACCACCGCCGCCATCCCGGCCCTGCCGTCCGCGCCGGGCACCTCGACCCCGTACACGACGGCCTGCGCGAGCTCGGGTGCCGCACCGAGCGCGCCCTCCACCTCGGTGGTCGCCACGTTCTCACCCTTCCAGCGGAAGGTGTCGCCGACCCGGTCGACGAAGGCGATGTGGAACCAGCCCTGGTCGCGCACCAGGTCGCCGGTGTCGAACCAGACGTCGCCGCGGCGGAAGCCGTCGCGCACCAGCTTGGCCTCGCCCGCCTCCGGGTCGGTGTAGCCGTCGAACGGGGTGAGCCGGGTGACCTTGGCGAGCAGCAGCCCGGCCTCGCCGGTGCGCACCCTGCGCAGCTTCCCGTCCCGGCCGCGGCGCGGCCCGCCCGCCTCCTCGTCGTACTCGACGACGGCGTACGGCAGCGGCCCGAACCCGGCCGTGCGCGGCACCCCGAACCCGTTCACGAAGGCGATATTGCCCTCGCTGGCCCCGTAGAACTCGACGATCCGGCCCACCCGGAAGCGGCGCTGGAAATCGTCCCAGAGCTCCGGCCGCAGCCCGTTGCCGACGGCGAGCCGCACCCGGTGCCCGCGGTCGGTGGCGCGCTCCGGCTGATTCAGCAGGTAGCGGCAGAGCTCGCCGATGTAGACGAAGGCGGTGGCGCGCTCGCGGATCACCTCGTCCCAGAAGCGCGAGACCGAGAAGGTGCGGCCGAGCGCGAGCGTCCCGCCCGCCGCGAGCACCGAGGCGAGCGCGACCGTGAGCGCGTTGTTGTGGTAGAGCGGCAGGCAGCAGTAGAGCGTGTCCGAGCCGCGCAGCCGCACCCCGAACCCGCCGAGCCCGGACATCGCCCTGCTCCAGCGCAGATGCGTCATGACGCTGGCCTTCGGCATGCCGGTGGTGCCGGAGGTGAAGATCAGGAAGGCGCGCTCGCTCGCCCGCACCCGCGCGCAGGCGGGCGGATCGTCGGCAGCGGCGGTGCGCGCCCGCTCGGCCAGCTCCTCGGCCGCGAGCAGGTTGCCCGGGCGCTCGTCCAGGGAGTCCAGCGCCTCGGCGCACTCCGCCCCCGCGACCAGCACCCGGCTCTCCAGCAGCCCGATGCTGTGCGCGAGCACCTCGCCGCGCTGGTGGTGGTTGAGCAGCCCGGCGGTGGCGCCGAGCTTCACCGTCGCGAGCACCGCGAAGAGCGCCTCCGGCCGGTTCTGCAGCAGGATTCCGACGACGTCGCCGCGGCGCACCCCGGCCGCGGTGAGCACCGCGGCGTACCGGTTCACCTCGGCGTTCGCCTCGCGGTAGGTGAAGGCCGCGCCCTCGAAGCGGAGGAACACCCGGTCCGGAACGCGGTGCGCGACCTGCTGGAAGGCGAACCCCACCGAGCGGGCGTTCAGCAGCCCGAAGGCATTGCGCAGCATGGTCGGCGCGTCCGGCACCATGCCGGGCAGCCGGGTGACGATGTCGAGCAGGCCGACCGTCGAAGGGGTGCTCACCGGCGGTTCTCCTCTCAGATCGGCGCGGGCTCCAGCGCCGCGAAGGCGGACGGCAGGTCGGGCGCGACCACCACCCGGTCCAGCGCCGCCGCGGTGACGAAGCCGCGGTCGCGCAGGGTCGCGATCCAGTCCAGCAGCCCGCCGTAGAAGCCGTCGGCGTCCAGCAGGACCACCGGTTTGCCGTGCTCGCCGAGGTAGCCGCCGGTCCAGGTCTCGAAGAACTCCTCCAGGGTGCCGATGCCGCCCGGCAGCGTGAGGAAGGCGTCCGCGCGCTGCTCCATGACCTGCTTGCGCTGCCGCATGGTGTCGGTGACGACCAGCTCGTCGGAGTCCACGTCGGCGACCTCCTGGTGCACCAGGTGCTTCGGGATGACGCCGAGCGTGTGCGCGCCGCCCGCCCGCGCCGCGGTGGCGACCGCGCCCATCATGGAGACGTGCCCGCCGCCGGAGACCAGCCGCCAGCCGCGCCGGGCGATCTCGGTGCCGACGCGGGCCGCGAGCCGCACGTGCTCCGGGTCGGTGGTGCTTGCCGAGCAGTACACGCAGACGGCGTACCCGCTCGCAGCGGTCACCATTCGTCCTCGGTGCCGAGCGCGTCGACGGTGCCGGTGCCGCCGGAGGTGCGGATGATCTCCACCACCTCGGCGACGTCGTCGGTGACGTAGAGCAGGTCAAGGTCCTCCGGCGAGATCTTGCCGGAGGCGGCCAGCGAGTCCCGGATCCAGTCGACGAGCCCGCCCCAGAACCTGGTGCCGAAGAGCACGATCGGGAACCGGGTGATCTTGCGGGTCTGGACCAGGGTGAGCGCCTCGAAGAGCTCGTCCAGGGTGCCGAAACCGCCGGGGAGGCAGACGAATGCCTGCGAGTACTTGACGAACATGGTCTTGCGCACGAAGAAGTAGCGGAAGTTGATGCCGAGGTCGACCCACTCGTTCAGCCCCTGCTCGAACGGCAGCTCGATACCGAGCCCGATCGAGTAGCCGCCCGCCTCGCAGGCGCCGCGGTTGGCGGCCGCCATCGCGCCCGGCCCGCCGCCGGTGATCACCGCGTACCCCGCCTCGGCCAGCGCCGCGCCGATGGCGAGCCCCGCCTGGTACTCCGGGTGCTCCGCCCCGGTGCGCGCCGAGCCGAAGACGGTGACCGCGCGCGGCACCTCGGCGAGCGCGCCGAAACCCTCGACGAACTCGGCCTGGATGCGCAGCACCCGCCACGGGTCGGTGTGCACCCAGTCCGAATCGCCGCGCCTGTCGAGCAGGTTGCGGTCGGCGGTGCTGCCGTCCCTGCGTGCCCTGCGGAAGACGAGCGGGCCGCGAAACCTGGTGGAGGGCCTGCGCTGACCGGCAGCTTCGGCGTCGGTGGACATGCGCCCCACGCTACCGGCCGTTACCGCGCCCGAGCGCGGGGACCGAGTTGTTCGCCCGGCTGTTGCCCCAGCGTCACGCGCCGTCGGTCAGGTACCCCCTGAGCACCTCGGTGACCTGGGTGATCTGCCGCACCGGCACCCGCTCGTCGCGCTTGTGCGCCAGGTTCGGATCGCCGGGCCCGAGGTTCACCGCCGGGATGCCGCGGGCCGCGAATCGGGCCACATCGGTCCAGCCGTACTTGGCCCGCACCCCGCCGCCGCCCTGCTTCTGCACCGCCGCGATCAGGTCGGCCGCGGCAGGCGCCTTCAGCCCAGGCAGCGCGCCCGCCGCCGAGTCGGTGACCTCCAGCTCCAGCTCCAGCCCGGAGAAGACCTCGGCGACGTGCTCGGCGGCCTGCTGCACCGAGCGGTCGGGGGCGAAGCGGAAGTTCACCTCGACCTCGGCGGCGTCCGGCACCACATTGCCCGCGACCCCGCCGCCCACCCGCACCGCGGAGAGCCCCTCGCGGTAGACGCAGCCGTCGATGTCGACCTCGCGGCCGCGGTAGCTCGACAGTCGCTCCAGCACCGGGGCGAGCCGGTGGATGGCGTTGTCCCCCAGCCACGACCGGGCCGAGTGCGCCCGCACACCCGCGGTGCTCAGCTTGGCGCGCAGCGTGCCCTGGCAGCCGGCCTCGACCCAGCCCGCCGACGGCTCGCCGAGGATCGCGAGATCGGCCGCCAGCCACTCGGGGAGGTCCCGCTCGACGCTGTTCAGGCCGTTGTAGCGGGCGGCGATCTCCTCGCAGTCGTAGAAGATCAGGGTGAGATCACAGACCGGATCGGCCACGGTGGCGGCCAGGTGCAGGAAGACCGCGTCGCCGGATTTCATGTCCACCGTGCCGCAACCGGCCAGCACCCGGTGGCCGTCCTCCATGACGTAGTGGCTTGGCAGGTTGTCCGCGATCGGCACGGTGTCCAGGTGCCCGGCCAGGATCACCCGATCCCGCCTGCCGCGGTCGGTACGTGCGAGGACGACATTGCCGTGCCGCAGCACGGTGAAGCCCGAGGTCTGTTCGCGCAGCGCGGTTTCCACCACGTCGGTGATGGCCGCCTCGTCCCGGGAAACACTCGGGATGTCGACGAGGGCGGCGGTCAGCTCGATCGGGTCGGCGCGCAGGTCGATGCTCACGGCGTCAGCCTACGGCCAGTTCGCCGCGCGGATGCCGTGCCATAGTGGTCGCGGCCGGGGCGAGGAGAAGGGGTGTGATGACCGCGAGACCGACCAAGGCGGATGTGGCCAGGCAGGCCGGTGTCTCCACGGCGACCGTCAGCTACGTCCTGAACAACGTCCCCGGCCGCTCGATCTCCGAGCAGACCAGGGCCGCGGTCCGGCGCGCCGCCGACGAGCTCGGCTACCGCCCCAACCTCGCGGCCCGCAACCTGGCCCGCAGGCGCAGCGGCGTCGTGCTCTTCGTGCTCCCGCAGGTGGCGCTGAACGCGCTGGCCATCGAGGTGAGCACCAGGATGACGACGGAGCTCGCGCGCCGCGGCGTCATGCAGGTACTCCTCTTCGACACCGGCGACGAGGCGGCCGTCGTGAACGCCATCACCGACCTGGACCCGGTCGCCGTCACCGGCGTCTACCCGCTGCAGGGCGCCGCGCTCGCCGCCGTCGAGGCGGCCCGCATCCCCAACTTCCACCTGGGCAGCAGCCGCCTCGCCGACCTCGGCAACCTGCACCTCACCGCGGGCGAGGTCCGGATCGCGCACCTGGTGGAGCGCGGGCACCGGCGGCTGGCCTACGCCTTCTCCCCCGACGAGTCGGTGCGCCCGATCGGCGAGTACTGGCTGGCCGGGCTGCGCACCGCGATGACGGCCCGCGGGCTGCCCGAGCCGGAACTCGCCGAGGTACGCACGGCGAACGCGGCCCGGATCGTCACCGAGTGGCGGGAGCGCGGGATCACCGCGGTGTGCGCGCAGAACGACGACACCGCCTTCGTCGTCCAGCACGGCATGCGCCAGGCCGGGCTGGAGTGCCCGCGCGACCTGGCGGTGATCGGCGTCGACGCCATCCCGCTCGGCGAGGTCGCCGCGCCGCCGCTCACCTCGGTCGCCTTCGCCGCCGACGCCATCGTCGACATCGCCACCGCGGTCTTCATGACCGCGCTCGGCTACCCCACCGAGGCCAAGGCCACCGGCGCCGACCTGGTGGTGCTGCTGGTCCGCGAATCCACCTGATTTCCGTCGGTTACGCGCGTAACCTCTCCCGAGAATGCAATTCTCCTCGCTAGCTGAGAGAGGTTCTCGATGACGCGCGACCTTCCGATTCCCGCCGACTGGGCGGAGATCACCCCGGAGTGGATGACCGCGGCGCTCGCCGCCGACTTCCCCGGCGTCCGGGTGACCGCGGTGCACGTGACGCTGCGCGACGACGGCACCAACCGCCGCGCCCGGCTCGGCCTCGAGTACGCGGGCACGCCAGGCCCGCGCTCGGTGTTCGTCAAGGCCGCCGACCCCGCGCACAAGGAGCTGATCAAGCTGACCAGCGGGATGTTCCACGAACCGCGGCTCTTCCGGAGCGGGCTCCCGCTCCCGGTCGAGCACCCGGCCGTGCACACCGCGCTGATCGACGAGGAGCGGGAGGACTTCCTCCTGGTCATGGAGGATCTCGCCGAACGCGGCGCGGACCCCCGCGACGCCACCCGCCCGCTCACCGTCGACCAGGCCGCCGACGGCGTGCGCGCCCTGGCCCGGCTGCACGGCACCTACTGGGGCGCCCGGCTGGAGCAGCACCCCGAACTCGCCTGGCTGGAGCCCTTCGTCCCGTGGGACGGCATGGAGATCGCCCCGCTCCCCGCCGCGCTCGACCGGCTCGGCCCCGACGCCCCGCCCGCCGTGCTCGAGCTGACCATCGGCGCGCTGATCGACGACATCTGGAAGCCGTACATCGCGAGCCTCACCACCGGCCCGCAGACGCTGCTGCACGGCGACGCGCACATCGGCAACACCTACCTGCTCGACAACGCCCGGGTCGGCTTCCTGGACTGGCAGGTGACCAGGCGCGGCTCCTGGTCGCTCGACCTCGGCTACTTCCTGCAGGGCGCGCTCACCGTCGAGGACCGGCGCCGCGCCGAGACCGACCTGCTCGCCGAGTACCGCGCGGCGCTGGAGCTCCCGGCCGCCGAGCTGCCGTCGGCGGCCGAGATCAGGGACGGGTACCGCGCCTCCGTCGCGCACGGACTGACGCTCTGGCTCTGCACCGCGAGCGCGGGCGAGCTGTGGCAGCGCCCGGACATCGCGCTGGCGCTGGCCGAGCGGTACGCCGCCGCCTACGCCGACCTGGACACCGCGGGCGCACTCGCCGCACACCGTTGATAACCGGCGGTTACGCGCGTAACGTCTCGAGTAACACCGTTATCGCCTGGTAGGCGCCGAGCAGTGGAGGAGCCTGTCGTGACCGTCACCCTGCCGGAACGCGAACTACTCGAGATCGCGTCGCTCGAAGCCCCGGACGAGGTGACCGCGCTGACCCGGCAGTGCCTGGCGGTGGCGCTCGCCACCGCCGACGGCGACGACTCCACCGAGCAGATCGCCGAGATCGAGCGCGCCGCGACGGGCTGGGCCAGGACCGGTGTGCCGATCGACGCCGTGCACCATGCCGTGCACTCCGGCTACCGGATCGGGCTCGACCTGGTGGCCGCCCGCCGCACCGAGGGTGAGGTGCGCCGCGACGACTACGACACCCTGGTGGCCGGGATGCGCGCCATGCTGACCGCGCTGGACCGGATGACCACCGCGATCAGCATGGCCTACGTCCGCGAGCTGCGCTCCGCCGTCGCCGACCACCACACCGCCGTGCACACCCTCACCTCCGCGCTGCTCGGCGGCTACTCCACCAGCACCATGACCCGCGAGTGCGGCATCGAGCCCGCCGAGCGGTACGCCGTGCTCGCGCTGCAGATCCCCACCCACCCCGACGCGGCCGACCCCGCGCTCGACGGCGACGTCGTGGTCCGGCGCACCCTGCGCCGCGCCCAGGCCGCGCTCGCCGCGCACGCGGGACGCGACACCCTCGCCCTGCTCAGCGTGGACGGCGGCACCGTGCTGCTGCCCGCGCACACCGTCACCGACGCCTCGCTGGAGGCGCTGATCGCCGAGCTGTCCGCGGCCGCCAGGGTGCCGATCACCGCCACCGTCGTGCACGCCGACCGGCACGCCATTCCCGACGCCGCCGACCGCGCGCACCAGCTGCTCGACACCGTCACCCTGATCGGCGCCCGCGGCGGGCTGCACCGCTTCGAGCGCATGGCCCTGGAATTCCAGCTCACCAGGCCGGGCCCGGCCCGCGACTGCCTCGCCGCCATCCTGAACCCGCTGGACGAGCACCCCGAGCTGCTCGCCACGCTGCGCACGCACCTGGAGAACGACTTCAACCGCCAGCTGACCGCGCGGCAGCTGCACATCCACGCCAATACCGTCGACCACCGGCTCAAGCGGATCGCCCAGTTCACCGGGCTCGACCCCACCTGCGGCGCCGACATCTGGAAGCTGCGCTCGGCCCTGGTCGCGCGGTCTGCGGACGTGGCAGCACCACGCGCCGGACGCGATCGGTACGCTCTCTCGACGTGAGCACTCAGGGAGCAGCAGCAGTCGGCATCGCCACCGTGACCTCGTCCGGGACCGTTCTGGACACCTGGTACCCGGCCCCGGAGCTCGGCAGCTTCGACAGCACCGGCACCGAGCGGCTGGACGCGCCGCCCGCCGAGTACTCGACCCTGGTCGGCCCCGACGACGCGCGCGATGTCGAGGTGGTCGCCGTGCGCACCACCATCGCCGACCTCTCGGCCCCCCCGGTCGACGCGCACGACGTCTACCTGCGGCTGCACCTGCTCTCGCACCGGCTCGTCCAGCCGCACGGGCTCAACCTGGACGGCCAGTTCGGGCTGCTCGCCAATGTCGTGTGGACCAACCACGGGCCCGCCGCCGTCGACGGCTTCGAGAGCGTCCGGCTGCGGCTGCGCGGCCGGGGGCCGGTGACCGTGTACAGCATCGACAAGTTCCCGCGGATGGTCGACTACGTGGTGCCCACCGGGGTGCGGATCGGTGACGCCGACCGGGTCCGGCTCGGGGCGCACCTGTCCGCCGGGACGACCGTCATGCACGAGGGGTTCGTGAACTTCAACGCCGGGACGCTCGGGACCTCGATGGTCGAGGGGCGGATCTCGGCCGGCGTCGTGGTCGGGGACGGGTCGGACGTCGGTGGTGGCGCATCGATCATGGGCACGCTCTCCGGCGGCGGGACCACGGTGATCACCGTCGGTGAGCGCTCACTGCTCGGCGCGAACTCCGGGCTCGGGATTCCGCTCGGCGATGACTCCGTGGTCGAGGCAGGGCTCTACCTCACCGCGGGGACCAAGGTTTCGACGCCGGACGGGACGACCGTCAAGGCGTCGGAGCTGAGCGGGCAGCCGAACCTGCTGTTCCGGCGGAACTCTTTGTCAGGTGCGGTCGAGGTCGTTTCGCGCACCGGCACCGGGATCGAGCTGAACTCCGCGCTGCACGCGCACAACTAGCTCAACTGCTTCTTCTGCACCTTCCCCATGGCGTTGCGCGGCAGCGTCTCGACGAAGCGGATCTCGCGGGGCCGCTTGTGGTTCGACAGCTCCGTCGCCACGAGCGCCACCAGCTCCGCTTCGTCGGGCGCCGCGCCGCGCGGCACCACGAAGGCGACGATGCGCTGCCCCAGGTCGTCGTCGGGCAGGCCCACGACGGCGACCTCGGCCACTTCCGGGTGCCCGAGCAGCGCCGTCTCCACCTCCCCCGCCCCGACCCGGTACCCACCGGACTTGATCAGATCCACCGACTCCCGCCCGACGATCCGATGGAACCCGTCGGCATCGATCACCGCCACATCCCCGGTCGCGAACCACCCGTCCGCGAGCCAGCTCTCGGCGGTGGCGTCCGGCCGGTTCAAGTACCCGTCGCCGAGCATCGGCCCCCGCACCTGCAGGCTGCCGATACTCTCCCCGTCGTGCGGCACCTCGGCACCGTTCTCATCCAGCAGCCTGGTCTCGACCCCGCGCACCGGAAGCCCCACCCAGCCCGGCCTACGCTCGCCATCAGCCCTGGTCGAGAGCGTGATCATGGTCTCGCTCATCCCGTACCGCTCCACCGGCGCGTGCCCGGTGAGTTCGTGCAGCTTCCGGAACACCGGCACCGGCAGCGGCGCGCTCCCGGAGACCAGCAACCGAGCCTCCGCCAGCTTTCGCGCCGACTCCTCGTCCTCCGCGATCCGCGACCACACCGTCGGCACCCCGAAGTAGAGCGTGCCTCCGGCCGCCGCATACGCCTCCGGCGTCGGCTTCCCGGTGTGGATCACCCGGCTCCCGACCCGCAGCGGCCCGAGCAGCCCGAGAATCAGCCCGTGCACGTGGAACAGCGGAAGCCCGTGCACCAGCGTGTCTTTCCTCGTCCAATCCCACGCCTCGGCCAGCGCATCCAGCCCGGCCGCGATCGCCCCCCGGCTGAGCAGCACCCCCTTCGGCGCCCCCGTGGTACCCGACGTGTAGAGCACGAACGCGATCCCCGCCGGATCCGGCTCCGCGTACCGATGCCACGACCGCGCGTGCTTCCGCACCGGAATCCGCGGCAGCTCACTCCCCTCGGGAGCGTCACCCAGCCAAGCCTGGGCCCCGGAGTCCCCGAGAATGTGCCGCAACTCCGCAGCACCCGAATCTGGCGGCACCGGCACCACAGTCACCCCCGCCAGCAACGCCCCGGTCACCGCGAGCACGGTGGTCACCGTGGGCCGCGCCAGCACGGCGACCCGCTGCGCCACCGCCACCCGCTCGGCCACCGACGTGGCGGCCCCGAGCAGATCGGAGCGAGACAGCGTCTCCCCGGCGATGGTCAGGGCATCCGGGAGGTCGTCGCCGGCGGCGACGGCGGCCGGGTTCAGCGATCGCAGCAGCACCCCGCTCACGCTACTGATCACAGACCGGTCACCGGTCACCGGCGTCATTGACACAACTCCCGAAACGGTGAAACCGTGGGTGTGTATCCGTCTCACCGTCGAGATCGGAGGTCGCGATGCCCCGACCTTTGCCCGTGCCACCCGAGCCCCCCGCCGACTTCGAGGTCGCCGCCTTCCTCCCGGTGCTCGCGGGCGGCCTCGCCGCCGCCCCCAACGTCATCCTGCAACTCGCCGCCCCCGGCGTCGGCTACGGCGTGCTGGAGAGCACGGTGCACAGCGGCAACGTCATGATCCACCCGATCAAACGCCTCCGCACCACCATGACCTACCTCGCCGTAGCCCTGCTCGGCACCGACGAGGAGCGCGCCGCCTACCGCGAGGCCGTGAACACCTCGCACCGCCAGGTCCGCTCCACCGCTTCGAGCCCGGTCAAATACAACGCCTTCGACGTCCGCCTCCAGCTCTGGGTAGCCGCCTGCCTCTACTGGGGCCTCGCCGACCTGCACGAACGCCTGCACGGCCCGATGGACGGCCCCGAAGCCGACGCCTTCTACCAGTACGCCGCCCGCCTCGGCACCACCCTCCAGGTCCGCCCCGACATGTGGCCCCCCGACCGCGCCGCCTTCGACCGCTACTGGTCCGAGAACCTCGCCGCCACCACCGTCTCCCCCGCCGTCCGCGCCTACCTCCGCGACCTGGTCGACCTGAAGATGCTCCCCCTACCGGTCCAGCTCCTCCTGAGCCGCCCACACCGCTACCTCGTAGCCGGCATGCTCCCCCCGCACGTCCGCGACCAGATGGGCCTGCGCTGGACGCCCCGCGACGAATGGCTCCTCTCCCGCACCCTCCGCCTCCTCGGCCACGTCGACAACGCCCTCCCCTACTCGGTGCGCCGCCTCCCCCTCGGCATCTACCTCAGCGACCTGCGCTTCCGCCGCAAGCACGGGCTCCCACTGGTCTAACCGATGGCGACTTTCGCCCCGCCGGAGAACGCCGAATCGTGCAACTCCAGCGTCGCGGGCACCGACCCCGCCGGGACGTCGAAGACCACGGTGACGTTCACGCTGTTCCCCGGGTTGATCTCGGTGATGATCTCCTCGTTCACATTGATCTCCGCCGAGGTGTCGTTGTCGAACCTGCGCCCCTGCGTGTCGATCAGGTGCTGATTGCTGCCGAAGTAGGTCTGCGCCCGGTCCCCGATATTGGTCACCACCAGGTGCACCTGGACGAACTCGCCCTGAGCGGTTTCCTTCAGATAGGGGTTACTGCCCACCGTCTTCACCGGGGCATCGACCCCGGTCACCCGGAACTCGAACTTCCCGTCCCGCACTGTCGCCCCGGCCGAGGCGACCTGGGGAGCCGCCGTTTCCGGCGCGACCGCGGCCGGTTCGGCACCCGGCGCCGCCGAGTTGAAGGTGGCCGTCGACTTGTCCTCGTCGGCGCTGTTGCTCGACAGACCGACGATGCCGAAGCACCCACCGCAGAGCAACACCATGGCGCCGATCAGCACCCAGGGCCACACCGGTTTCTTCTTCGGCGGCTGCGGCGGCGGGTACGGCTGTCCGTACGGCTGCTGCTGGGGATACTGCGGCCCGTTGGGCTGCTGCGGATACGGCGGCTGAGTCATGACCTGACCTTGACTGGTTCTGGACGTAGGGCCACCCAGAGTGTCAGTTACCGCAAAGCAATTCTGTCCGCCGAATGATCGACACGGCGTTCAGCCTTCGGCCAGCCGCCCCGGCACCCGGAACGAAATCGCGATGTGATCGCGGGCGAATTCACGCACCGCCCGCTTGTCCTCGAACGGAATAACCGTCTGCGGCGTCAGCGCCAGCGAAAGCGCGGTCCGAGCGATCATCTCGGCAATGGGAGCCGGGTCGTACTCCGGCAGTTTCCCCTCGCGCTGCAACCGAGCGATGAACTCCACCAGGTAATCCCGCCCCAACTCGATCACCGGCGCCCCCTGCACCGTGAGGTAGGGCAGCACGATCTCCGGCTCGGTCTGCAACAGCCGATCCAGCAGCTTGTTCCCCCGCAACCCCTCGAGGAACACGACAAACAACTCGACGATCTGATCCTCGGCCCCGGCATCCCGATCGACCTGCCGCTGCAACGCCGCATCCACGTCCTCGACGAACTGCCGAGCCTGCCGCAACCCCACAGCCTGGATGAGATCGGATTTGCTGGCGAAGCGCCGGTAGAGCGTGGCCAACGAGAGCCCGCACCGCCGCGCCACCTCGACCATGCTGGTCCGCTTGATGCCGAAGTCGAGGAAGGCGACGAGCGCCGCGTCGAGCACCCGGGCCTGGTTGCGATCCTCCGGGCCCGCGGACCGCACCAGATGCAGCAGTCGGGTCAGCTTCGCCATGTGGGCCACCCTATCCATCCGCGAAACGATGACAGCTTCAGCATCGCATGGTTGCAGCCCCGATTGACAGCTTTGCGAGATGATGAGAGCTTTACCGGTAAATCTTCTCACGGAAGGCGGCAACGATGCCAGCACCGCTCCCCGCGCCGACGCCGCCCCCCGTCGACGACTTCGACATGGCCGCGCGGTGGACCGGCGCGGGCGCCTTCCTCGGCGGCACCGCGAACGTGATCATGCAGCTCAGCCACGCCCCCGTGGCCTACGGCGTGCTGGAGAGCTCGGTCGATTCGGGCAAGGTCATGCTGCACCCGATGAAGCGGCTGCGCACCACGCTCACCTACCTCGCCGTCGCGCTGATGGGCACCGACGAGGAGCGCGCCGCCTACCGCGACGCCGTGAACACCTCGCATCGCTCGATCCGCTCCACGAAGCAGAGCCCCGTGAAGTACAACGCCTTCGACCCGAACCTGCAGCTCTGGGTCGCCGCCTGCCTCTACTACGGCGTGATCGATATCGAGCGCAGGCTGCACGGCGAGTGGGACGACGACACCGCCGACACCTTTTACCGCTACGCCGCCCGCCTCGGCACCTCGCTGCAGATGCGCCCCGACATGTGGCCCGCCGACCGCGCCGCCTTCGCCGCGTACTGGGACTCCGGCCTCGCCACCCGCGCCATCGACGACCGCACCCGCGAGTACTTCGACACCCTCATCGACCTGCACATGCTGCCCAAACCGCTGCGCGCCTTCGCCCCGTTCCAGCGCTTCCTGGTGACCGGCCTGCTCCCGCCCCGGCTCCGCGAGCAGATGGGGATGACCTGGTCGGAGCGCGAGGAGCGACGGCTCGAGCTGCTCATGCGGGCCATCGGCGCCAGCCAGCGCAAGCTGCCGACGACGCTGCGCCTCTTCCCGATGAACTTCTACCTGGCCGATTTCCGGCTGCGCCGCAGGCTCGGCAAACCGCTGGTCTGAGTTCAGCCGCGGCTGACCAGGGCACGCAGGAAGAAGCCCAGGTTGGCCGGGCGCTCGGCCAGGCGGCGGGTCAGGTAGCCGTACCACTCGGTCCCGTACGGCACGTAGACCCGCACCGCCCGGCCCTCGCGCGCGAGCCTGCGCTGCTCCAGATCGCGCACGCCGTAGAGCATCTGGTGCTCGTAGCGGGTTCGGCCTGCTGCGATGGCCGCATCGACCAGCACCGGGTCGTGGCTGGCCACCATCGGGTAGCCGTCGCCGTGCATGAGCACGTCCAGGCAGCGCAGGTAGGAGTCGGTGACCTCCGCGCTGTCCTGGAAGGCGACCTCGGGCGGCTCGTTGTACGCGCCCTTGCACAGCCGGACCCGCGCATCCGTGAAACTGCCGCAGTCGGCCTCGGTGCGGTGCAGGTAGGACTGGAGAACCACGCCGAGCCAGGGGAACTCCGG
This sequence comes from Nocardia sp. NPDC057227, assembly GCF_042669725.1. NCBI lineage: Bacteria > Bacillati > Actinomycetota > Actinomycetes > Mycobacteriales > Nocardiaceae > Nocardia > Nocardia sp. NPDC057227. The sequence continues at coordinate 96,372 of NZ_JBHUXA010000018.1, forward strand.
GCGCAGGGCGTGCACGGTGGCGAGGGTTTCCGCGGTGCCGGTGTGGTCCTCGGCGTCGACCGTCACCCAGACGCCCGCCCGTTCGGCAGCGCCGCAGATGGTTCGCAGCCGATCGGCCGCGGTAGGCAGCCCCCGACCGCCGGTGGCGTCCGTTCCGCGGTTTCCGGTGGCGCGAGCAGGCTCGGGGAGTTCCCGGCCAAGGGCCGTGAGCTTCACCGATACCTCGAGTGCGCGCGCCCAGCGCGGGCCGAGCGCGATGCCGGGCACGTCGCCCAGCGTCGCCAGATCGGCGATCAACGCCAGGTACTCGGCGACGACGGCATCCGCCTGCGCCGGATCGACGGTGTTCTCCCCGAGGAAGTCGACGCTGACCCGCCGCCCGTCGGCGAGCAGTTCCCGCAGCACCGGGAGCAGCGCGGCCCGATCGGCACCGGCTACGAAGCGCCGCACCACCGCCGCGGTAGCGGGCACCGTGGTGACCGCCTTCGCCAGCCGCGGCGACCCCGCCGCAGCGAGAATGACCGGCCGCAGCGGGTTCACGGCGTGCCCATGTGCGGGTAGCGATGGTCGGTGGGCGGGACGAACGTCTCCTTGATCGTCCGCGGCGCGACCCAGCGCAGCAGGTTCAGCGGCGACCCCGCCTTGTCGTCGGTGCCGGAGCCCCGCGCCCCGCCGAACGGTTGCTGCCCCACCACCGCGCCGGTCGGCTTGTCATTCACGTAGAAGTTCCCCGCCGCGTACCGCAATCGGGTGCTCGCCTCGGTGATCGCCTGCCGATCGCGGGCGAAGACGGCGCCGGTCAGCGCGTACGGCGCGGCGCCGTCGACCTCGTCCAGCACGGCGGGCCAGGCATTGTCGTCGTAGACGTGCACCGCGAGAATCGGGCCGAAGTACTCGGTGCCGAACGCCTCGTCGCGCGGGTCGTCGACCAGCAGCACGGTCGGCTGCACGAAGTACCCCTCGCTGTCGTCCGCTTCACCGCCCACCGGAATCTCGATCCCCGCGGTTCTTGCCCTGTTCAGCGCTGCCACATTCTTGTCGTAGGCGCGACGGTCGATCAGCGCCCCGCCGAAATGAGTCAGGTCGGCCACATCGCCATAGCTCAAACTCGCAGTGGTGTGCAGGAAGTCGTCCCGCATGACGTTCCAGACCGAGCGCGGAATATAGGCGCGGGAGGCCGCCGAGCACTTCTGACCCTGGTACTCGAAGGCACCGCGAACCAGCGCGGTAGCGAGCGAGGCCGGGTCGGCCGAGGGGTGCGCGACGACGAAATCCTTCCCCCCGGTCTCGCCGACCAGTCGCGGATAGCCGCGGTACCGGTCCAGGTTCGCGCCGACCTGCTGCCACAGGTACTTGAAGGTCTTCGTCGAGCCGGTGAAGTGGATCCCCGCCAGATTCGGATCGGTGAGCGCGACCTCGGAGACCGCGTGCCCGTCCCCGGTCACCAGATTGATCACCCCCGGCGGCAGCCCCGCCGCTTCCAGCAGCTTCATCGTGTGGAAAGCGGCCACGGTCTGCGTCGGCGACGGTTTCCACACCACCGTGTTGCCCATCAGCGCGGGCGCAGTGGGCAGGTTGCCCGCGATAGCGGTGAAGTTGAACGGGGTGATGGCGTAGACGAAGCCCTCCAGCGGGCGGTAGTCCATGCGGTTCCAGGTGCCCGCGCTCGACTCCGGCTGCTGGGCGAGGATATCGCGGGCGAAGGCGACGTTGAAGCGCCAGAAGTCGACCAGCTCGCACGGGGCGTCGACCTCGGCCTGCTGCGCGGATTTCGACTGGCCGAGCATGGTCGCGGCGGCAAGGGTCTCCCGCCACGGGCCCGCGAGGAGGTCGGCGGCGCGGAGCAGCACGGCCGCGCGCTCGTCGAACGGGAGCGCGCGCCAGGCCGGTGCCGCGGCCAGTGCGGCATCGATGGCCGAGCGGGCTTCCTCGTGCGTGGTGTCGGTGTAGCTGCCGAGCACGTGGCTGTGCCGGTGCGGCGTGACGATCTCGTGCAGCGCGCCGGTGCCCGGCCGGTGTATTCCGCCGATGACCAGCGGGATCTCTACCTGCTGCTCGGTGATCTCGGTGAGTTTCGCGCGGAGCCGGTCGCGCTCCGGGGTGCCAGGAGCGTAGGAGTGCACCGGCTCGTTGCCGGGGAGGGGGACAACCGTGACAGCGTCCATATCTCAGGCTAGCGCCGGATCGCCGATCCGTCCGGTAGGCCACCGCAGGCTGCGAGAATCCAGCACCGCGGAGATGACCTACGGGAGCCCTCGCTCCGTCGGAAGTTGCCACTGCCGCCCGCGTAGTGAAATCTCTCCAGCATGGAGGAAGCGATCGAACCTCTGCAGCTCGAGGAAATCATCAAGATCATGCCCGAGCCGATCCGCGAGCACTGGGTGGTCGTCGCGAACAAGCGCTACCCACCCAAGCAGGTCTATCAGCTCCTCACCGGCTTGCCGCGCTCGGCATTCACCTCGCACCGCGCCCTTGCCGAACTGCGAAAGTCCGGCCTTACGACCAGTGTCTACACACCTCCCTCGACCGAGGCTGTCCGCACGGGACCGGTCCAGGAATCCGAAGAGTCGACGAGCAGCCTCCAACTGGCGGAATCGTTTGCGACACTGCTGAAGTTCCTCACCGACCGCGACCTGACGCTGCATCTCGCCACCGCGGAGGCCGCCCTCGAGCACGCGGATTCGACCGCGAGCAGCACGGTGATCACCGAGTACGGATTCAGCGACGACCTCCTCGACGCCGCGCTGGCCGTGCGTGCACACGTCGGTCGCCTCAGCGACGTCATCCACGCGACCGTCATCGCACGCGTTCTGCCGGCCATCCTCGAACCCGGCGAGGTGGTCGCGCAACGGCCGTCGCTGGGAGCGGGCAACGACCCGTCGCGTCCCTTCGACCTCGAAACCAACAGGCGGATAGCCGAATTCAAGGTCGCGCAGTGGAAGGGCGCCGACACCATGCGCAAACGAGGCGTAGTTGCCGACCTGGTCCACTTGGCGCTGGACGACCGTGATCTGCGCGCCCAACTGTTCGTTGTCGGCACACTTCCCATCCACTTCCTGACGACGTCCAAGACGACGATCGAATGGGCGCTCGGCCGATCGTCTCCGCACACCAGAGCCCGATTCGAAGAACGCTTCGGACCAGCGCGCGAACACACCGTCGCCGATTTCACTCGCCAGCACGGCGGGCATATCGAGCTCGTCGACCTGACAACGCTCGTCCCGTCCTTGGCGTTGCCGCCAGAGCTCATCTGACCCCGCGAGGCCCCGACCTCAGGTGGAATCCCGAGAGCCACAGCCTTCGCGGCGCTCCAGCATTGGGTATACGGTAGCGCCGGGGGATACCGCTGTGGGCTGTCCCGAAGACGTGAAAGCGGGGCGGAGCGTGCACGGTGCGGAACCCGAATCGGAGCTGGACCAGCAGATAGCGGCGGTTCGCGGGGAATCGCGATCGCCCGACGGAACGGTGACCATCGAGACCGACCCGGCGGGCCGGATCACCCGCCTGCACGTCGCCGACTACGCCATGGACGACGGCCCCGAACGCTTGGCAGCCGTCCTCGCCGAGCAGCATCGCAACGCACACACCGCTGCCATCGACCACGCCGTGCGCATCCTCGACCCCGCGGCGTCGAATCCGGGAGACAGCGGTGTCTGACGACCTGGCGCAGGTGGCCCGACAGGTCGCCGAACTCAATACCGCCGTCGCGAAGGTGCGGGGCGCTGCGTATTCGCCCGACGGCTCGATCACCATCGAGGTCGACATCTACGGCACCATCACCGACCTGCGCTTGACGGAGTTCGCGATGGAACGCGGGCCGGAGCACTTCGCCCAGCTCGTCCGCGACTGCCACGAGCGGGCGCATAGGGCGGCGCTGGCGGAAGCGCGGGAAACCGAGGATCGAGTTCGCGGGCAACAGGATTCGCGGGGTGCGCGGTGAACGTCGATCCGGTCAAGGTGCGGGAGCTGGCGACGAGGTTGCGGACGCAGGCAGGGATTATCGAGGGTCACCAGCCGCTGGCCAAGGCCACCCGAGATGCCGCTCGCGAGGGCATCGACGAATCCGAGACGTTCGTCCGGGTACAGGAAGTGCTCGGGGCGCTGGACCGGGTCGTCCGCTATCACGCGAGCCGAATCACCGCCGTCGCCGCTGATCTCGATACCGCCGCCGCGGCCTACGAAGCCCAGGAAGCGGCCAGCGCAGCGTCGATGGAGCAGGCGGGCCAGCGATGACGGACGGCAGTTCGATCGAGATCTCGACCGTGCTCGGGTGGACCATCAGCCCCGCTGAACGGCTGCCGACCGAACTCGACTCCCTCGCCAACACCATCGAGACCGATGTCGAAGCAGCCAGCCGCGACGTACAGAATTCACGCGACTACTTCGAAGGCGAGGCGGGTGACGCCCTCCGGACCCGGTTCGAGACCGAACGACGGAATGCGCTCGCCACCGTGGACGCGATCTCCCTCGATGAAGGCCCCCATCCAAGAGGTAGCCGAGATCTTTCGTTCGGCCAAGACATCCATCGTGGACACCGTCCGCAAGATCGAGGCCTCGGAATACGAACTGTTCTACACCGAGGACGGCCAGGTGCTGTCGAGGAAGTCGGTGCTGGACTGGATGACCGACAACCTGCTCACCGGCCTGACCCGATCGATGTCCGTCGAGCGAACACGTCGTGAATATCAGGAGGCGCTGCAGGAGGCGTTGAACGATATCTGGACAGCCGATCTCCGCTACAACGCCACCCTCAACGAGGTGCTCGAGAGCCTGCCGGAGGCGGTTCGCGAAGCGCTGATCCCGGTACCGAGCGATCCGGAACTGGCCCGCATCCTGCGCGAATACCAGGTCGACGCCTCGGGCACGACGGTCATCTTCCCATCCGGCGTCCTCTTGGACACACTGCGCCTCTACCTACCGGATATCCAGCCGAAAGCGATGACGCAGGAGGAGGCGGCGGCGCTGGCACTTCTCGCCACCAAACCCCCGGAGGGGGTGTTCAACCTGAAGACCTTCTACGCCGTTCAAGACGAGGCAGCGGAGGTGGCGAAGACCGCATACCCGGAACTCGACATGACGGAGAACAGAAGGTCTCTCGCGGACGGGCATTCCGATGCCTTCCGGCACATGTTCTGGAATGCGCGCATGACCCAGGAGTTCGGCCCCGAGTGGACGAGCACCTTCACCAGCGCGCACGAGATGGTGGGCAGCAACCCCGCGGCCCGGGAGGCGATGGACCTCTACAACAACGAGCGCGGCCGGGAAATCGGAACACAGAACATGAACGCTTCGCCGGAGGAGTTGCAGCAGAAGGTTCTGGAGGCCATCGACAACAACCGGGCGGTGGTCCTCCAAGAAATTCCCGGAGGTGCGCAGATCGCTTTCAGTAATTCGGTCACGCCCGGCACGAACCCGATTCAGCCTGGGGCCGACCTCCCCTTGAACGGAAGATGACATGCGATTTTCCATTGCCCGGCTCGCAGCAGTGACCATCGCCGCGATCGTGACCTGCACGGGATGTCAGTTGATCGGGAAGGAGCCCGCCGGCCCTGCCTGCTCCGGGCAGACCTTCAATCTGAAGGATCGGTCGGCGGCACCGCTCGGCCCGCCCAAAGAGCTGGTATCGGCCTTCAACGACGCGGTGGATCAGCGGCAGAAGTCCGTGACCATGGCCGAGATGGTGAACCGCGCCGGGTGGTCCGACGGCTGGGATCGAGCGATCTATTTCGGCGCGGGCATGACCGACGCGGACCTGAAGCAGATGTCCGGCTCGAACCTGGAACTGGCGTGCTTCACCGGGCGACCGCAGTACAACGACGACAATCCCGATATGGCCAGCCCGTACATGAGCCTATTCCTGTCCAACGGGCAGCCTATTCAGGCCGAGCTATGGACCGGCCAGAATCCGAGCCTGGATTTCGGAGGCCGGGAGTTCCTGACGCCGGACACGGTCTTCCGCTTCGATCCCAACCCTGGCGTGATGGTCGCGGAGTAACCGCTGGCTCGACAGCCGATTGGAATCGCCAGACAGTCATCGATTGGGTCATTCAACAGAGGCGAACGACTATCCCAGCTCCGCCGTCCTGGCCCACCGCGACCGCATGGCCTCCGACTGGGACGACAGCGCCCAGGCCGCCTGGCTCGCCGACGCGGGTATCGACCTGATCCGCGGCCACGCCCGCCTCAGCGGCCCGCGCCGGGTCACCGTCGGACCGCGCACGCTGACCGCGAACCACGCCGTCGCCATTTGCACCGGCACCCGCGCGGCACTGCCCCCCGGTTTCGCCGCCGTCCGCCCCTGGACCAGCCGCGAAGCGACCAGCGCCCGCACCGTCCCCGCCCGGCTCGCGATACTCGGCGGCGGCGTGGTGGCCGTCGGGATGGCGACCGCCTGGCAGGCGCTCGGCACGCAGGTCACCCTCATCGTCCGCGAGGACCGCCTGCTCCCCCGCGTCGAGCCCTTCGCCGCCGCCCTGGTCACCGACCGCCTGCGCGCCGCAGGCGCCGACCTCCACTTCACCAGCGGAATCACCCACGCCCAGCGCACCGACGCCGTGCGGCTGCTGATCGACCCGCACCGGCGGACGATCGTCGGCGCCACCTTCGCCGGCCCCGGCACCGCGGAACTGCTGCACTCCGCGACCATCGCGATCACCGCCGGAGTCCCGATCGACCACCTCTGGCACGCCGTCCCGCCCTTCCCGACCATCAGCGAGGTGTGGCTGCGCCTCCTGGAGACCTATCGCGACCGGCGATCCGCCGCCGCTCCCGGCCGTTGAGGCCGCCCAGATGCCGAAGCGCTCGTCGCGGGCGAGGGCGTATTGGTGGCAACGCTCGCGGACCTCGCAGCCAGCGCGGATGCGCTTGGCGTCGCGGGCGGATTTGCCCTGGTCGGGGAAGGTCTCCGAGGGGCCAGATGTCAGATTCGTCCGCGTGCGGCGCGGCGAGGGGCCGAGCCATTCAGCTGGTGCGGGCACGATCGCTGACGGTGCTGCACCGAGATCTGCTCCATGTCCGATGCACGGCATTCAGCCCACACCGGAGCTGGCTCCCTCGTCGTTCGCGTCGACCCGCTCCTCAACCGCAGGACGCCGCAGCAGCCGCTCCGAAGCCATCCGGGCAAGAGTCGGGCGCGCCCGCCGGACTGCATCGGCCGCCGCCGTCATGTCGGTCCGCCCGCCGACCCGGTACACCTGCCAGAGAAACCGCAGCACCAGCCACAACGCCACCAGACTGCACACCGACGGCACCACCATCGCCAGCAACCACGTCGACATCGCCATCCTCCGTCTCGGATCCCCGCGGCCGCACGGCCGCTGCGACCACATCAGCAGGCTCGCCGAAGCACCGCGAGCATTCAGGCTCGCGCATCGCGAAAGTGCGACATGCCCCGCTGGAGCCCCGCCTTTCGGGATACTGGAGCCCGTGAGCGAGGGGCAGGGAGAGGCGTCCGATTCCAGCAGGAACCGCCTGGCGCAAGCCCTTCGCGACCTGCGGGAGTGGTTGATCGAACGCCTCCGCGCCGGTGACGACCACCCGCCCCGCGCGGACGAGCTGCCCACCGACGCCGCGGCACTCGCCGCGGGCCGCAACCCCTCGCACCTCAGGGCCGCGCTGGCGCGCTTCGCCGTAGACAACAGGCTGTCGGCCGGACTGCCCGCCGACCATATTGCGATCTGGATCGAGACGTCGGGCTTGCGCGGGGTGCGCACCAGCGTTACCGAGTGTGCTCGGCAACGTCGGCTGTCCGCGCGCCAGATCCATCGGCGCATCTTCGAAGTCGACACTGCGATGGCAAGCCTGCTCATGCGTGAGTCCGCGATAGGTGCGGCGTTACCGGAAGTCGGCCCACCGCTGCCCGCGCCCGATTGGGACGAGCTGTTCGAGCTCCTTCGCGCCGAGGCGATGACCGCCCCCGATGCCCTCCGCGCAGTGGACGCCGTCACGTCCTACCGGCGCAACCGGCGAGGCGAAGCGACTGCGAAGGCCGGCGGCTATCTCGATACCGCCAAGGACAAGCGGTTCCGCGACACCCGCCGGGTCGAAGCCTGGGCCAGAACAGCGGTGCAGAACCCGCCGGTGGCCGCGCTGACCCCGGCGGAAGGTGAGTTGCTGGTGCGGTGCCAGGGTGTCAGCTTGGCCGAGGACCCGCGAACCGCCCTGGACAACATCGACCACGCCCTGGCCACGCAACAGCGGCACTCGTTACCGCTGCTGCTCGCACACGCAGGCCGATTGCTTCCGGACGCGAACGCCGCCGGCGTGGATTCGTGGTTGCGCTATCTTCAACTGCGCTTCCACGCCGCGATGGAATCGGAGCACATCTCCGCGCTGCGATTCGCCCGCGCACTCCAGGCCGATGCCGCGCGGCTGGTCGGCCCCGGCGACCCCCGCGTGCGCACCGGTCTCGCCGGACGAGCTCACATTCTGCAGATGTTCGGCCATTACGCCGCCGCTACCCGGTGCTACACCGCGCTCATCCGCCACGCCGCGCACTTTCCGGCCAGCGACGGCCATCAGAAGCAACGGATCCACGACGCCTATGCGCAGATCGCCAATACCCAGGCCCTGGCCTCCGGGGACTTGAGCCTGGCCGAGCGCTGCCTCGGACGCGCCGCCGGAATAGCCGACGAACTCGTCGATGACCTGGAAGTGCAGTTCGCCTTCCTGCGCCGACGAATAGAGGTCCGGCTTGTCCGTGAGGTGGGCCGGGCAGAGATCGCGCTGGTAGGCCGTCCCCGCACCGAAGCCAGGCTCGCGGACGACCTTCTGCAGCTGCGGTCCATCGCGGAAGGACTCGGCAAATCCAACCGGAGTCTGGCGATCAGTGACCTGCTCATGCTCTTCGCAGTCGCCACCCGCGACGCCGGTGCAGCCGAGCGGGCACGCGACGAGTTCCAGCACGTCACCGATCGGATCGGCGGCTTCGCGAACCTGACGTTCCGCTTCAATGCCCGATTGGATACGGCCAGGGAACTCGACGCCAGGTTCGCCGATATCGCACCGGTAACCGGGCCGGAGGATGCCCTGCGAACCGCCCTCGGCACCCCACCTCTCGCGACCGGGCTACTGACGACACGCACCCGCGCTTGACGTCCGACTACCTCTTCCGGTGATCGAGCCGGCGGCCGCTAGGCTGTGCAGTCGTGGCCGTCTACCTCGTGACCGGCGCCGCGGGATTCATCGGCGCCAACTATGTGCATCACCTGCTCGAGTGGGAGCCGGACGCGACAGTGGTCGCAGTCGACTACATCGGGTTCGCCGGCAATGTCGCGAATCTGGATTCGGTGATCGACCGGGTGATCTTCGAGAAGGTCGATATCGCCGATCTCGAGGTGATGGACGCCCTCTATCGTCGGCATCGTCCGGACTTCGTGGTCAACTTCGCCGCCGAGTCGCACAACGATCGAGCCATCCTGGGACCTTCGTCGTTCATGCGCAGCAATGCGCTGGGGGCGCAGGTGATGGCCGAATGTAGTCGTCTGGTGCCGGTCCGGTCCCATGTGCACGTTTCGACGATCGAGGTCTACGGCGAGCTGGCAACCGGGGATCAGTGGTTCACCGAGCGCAGCCCGTTGAACGCGAAGACGCCCTACAGCGCGGCGAAGGCTGCCGGGGACCAGATGGTTCGCGCCTACATGCAGACCTACCCGGACATGAATCTGCGGCTGACACACTGTGCGAACAACTACGGGCCGTTCCAGCTCCCGGAAAAGCTGATTCCGCTAGCGGTGACCAATGTGCTACGCGGCCGGAAAGTGCCCGTGTACGGAGATGGGCTGCAGAGCCGCGACTGGCTGCACGTTTCCGATCACTGCGCGGCAGTGCACCGGGTGCTGCACGCCGAGTTGGAGCCGACACCCGCGGCAGCCGCCACGGATCCCGGGTTACTGCCGATCTTCGATATATCCGCGCGCTGCGAGGTCACCAATCTCGAGATCGCGCGCAGGGTGGTGACCGAGCTCGGCCGGAACCCGGATGAGTGGATCGAACACATTCCGGATCGGCCGAATCACGACCGCCGGTACCTGATCGATCCTGGCAAGATCGAATCGCAGCTGGACTGGGCACCGAGTCACGACTTCGCCGAGGGAATCGCGGCGACCGTCGCCTGGTACGTCGAGCACCACGGGTGGTGGGAGCAGATCATCGCCGAGAAGGGCGAACTCGGCTTCGACTGGAGTCGGGTCGGGCCCGCCGCTCAGTCGCACTAAGTATCGGAACTCAGCACGGTATACCCCTTCGGGTCCCGCCACGGTCCGCCGTGGCGGTCGAACCAGCGTTCTACGTCGACGCGGACAGCAGCGAGAATTTCCGTGCGGTGCGCGGAGTCCCCAGGAACACCGCAGGTGAACTGAGCGAACACGTCGGCATAGTCGACGACGTCCTCCGGAGAAGGAAGGGCAAGGGCATTGTCACGACGCCAGATGCTGACGTTGCCGAATTCGGCACTGATCAGCTCGGCGGCACCTTCGATCGTCAGCTGTGCCGTACCGGCGGGGTCGGCGGCCCAGGTCATGGCGGCAGGGCGAGCTGCGAAGCCGTAGCGCTCGGCGTGCGCGACCACCAGTCCTCGGAGCCGGGGCGCGGTCGTGGTGTGGTTGAGAGTGAACGCGATGCGGCCGCCGCTCCGGATGATTCTCCTGATCTCGCGCACGCCGGCTGCCGGGTCGGACAGGTAGTAGAGCAAATGCATGGCGCTGACGCGGTCGACGGAGTCGCCGGTGAACGGCAGCTGGGTAGCGTCTGCCCGGCACCCGTACACCGAGCCGAGTGCAGCGACAGCGGTGAGTGCGCTGGCACGGAGGTCGGCGCCGATCAGGGGTCCATGATGCCCGTTCGCCCGGAGTCCGTGCAGGAATGTTCCGGTGCCGCAACCGATGTCGAGAACAGCCTCGTGACCGATCAGTTCCAGGGCGGTGCGAACGTCCCCCTGGAGGTCGAAGTGGTGTTCGGAGTAGCGAGCGTGGACGGCGAGCTGGGCGGCCAGCAGATCGATGGGGTCGCGCACCACTGCTCACCCCGGCCGGCCGGGCTTGGTGACGACATACGAGCCGATTATCAGCGCATCGGCAGAGCTGGAGTGCAGGAACGCCAGAGCGTGGGCGGGCTCGGCGATGATCGGTTCCCATCCGGAATTCATGCTGGTGTTCAGGACGGCCGGTACCCCGGTCATCGCGTGGAATTGTTCGAGGAGCCTCCGGTACAGCCCATCCCCCGCCGCGACGGTATGCGGCCGGCTGGTGCCGTCGACGTGTGTCGCTGCCGCGATTGGCTCCTGTCGAGCGGTCGGCAGAGTGAACGACATGAACGGTGCTCGGAGACCTTCTCGACCGAAGAGCTCCCCGCACTGTTCGGCCAGGATGGAGGGGCCGAAAGGGCGGAATTGTTCGCGGCGTTTGATCCGATTGACCTGAGCGCGGGTCCCCGCCCGAGCGGGGTCGGCCAGTAGCGAACGCGCACCGAGGGCACGGGGCCCGAACTCCATCCGGTCTTGGAACCAGGCCACCACTTTGCCTTGGGCAAGCAGGTCTGCAGCTGTGTAGGCGGGATCGTCGGTCACACCGTAGGTGGCTCCACAGTCGCGGAGAACAGCCTCGATCGCCGAGTCGGCGAAGCGGGGGCCGAGGCGGGCATCCTCGAGGCGGGCGGGCCGGTGGCCGTTGGCGGCGGCGACCAGCAGAGCCGCACCGAGGGCGGTCCCCGCGTCGCCGGAGGCGGGGCCCGCGTACACCTCGGAGAAACCGGCCTGCGCGACCACCTTGCCGAGCGCGACCGAGTTCTCCATCACTCCCCCGGCTACACACAATCTGACGTCGCCCGGCTGACGGTGCCGTGCGACGAGAGCGTGTACAGCAGCTTCGATCGTGCTCTGCGTGGTCGCGGCGACATCGGCGTGTCCAGGCGTGAGGTGTCCGCCGGGTTGCCTTCGCGGCGGCAGTCCGGGCAGCTCATCGACGCCGACCATCGGCAATTGGTCGGTGTGAAATACAGGATGGCGGTGCAAGACCTCGCGGTGCAGCAGGGTGGTGTCGAGCTTCGGAAGCCCACCTTCTACGCGCAGCAGGGGGTGCGTGTCCTGTGGGGTGCCGTGCGCGGCAAGACCCATCACCTTGAATTCGTCGTGCTGACTGCGGTAGCCGAGGTACTGGGTCATTGCGGCGGCGAACAAGCCGATGGAGTCGGGAAAGGCCACGGTCTCGATCGGAGCGATCACGGTGCCAGCGGCGCGGTATACACCGGCCGAGACGCCGTCGCCTGCTTGGTCAGCGGTAACCACCAGGGCGTCATCGAACCCGGAGATCAGGTAGGCCGATGCGGCGTGGGCAAGGTGATGGTCGACGAGTTCTATGACGGGTACGTGACCGAACTGATAGTTCAGGTAGGCCTGTAACCGGGGAACGAAGTCCCGCCAGGTGGCGCGGGGAAAGGCGATCACATCTACATCGTGAATATCGATCTCCGCCGCGGACAGCACGTAGCGGATCGCGTGATCGGGCATGAGCCCAACGGCATGTTTGTAGCGAATGAATCGCTCTTCCTCTGCCGCGGCGACGATTCGGTCATTGTGGATGAGCGCGGCCGCGGCGTCGTGGTCGGCTCGCCCGAAGCTCCCGTGAATCCCCAGCACATACATCGCGGTCTGCTCCTGTCAACCGGTGTGGGCGCGACGGTAGGCGTCGATGGTGTGTTCCAATCCGGCGCTCAGCGTGCGGGACGGGGACCATCCGAAAGCGTGGCGGGCTTTGCTTGCCGAGGTGATCTGCCGGGGTGGATCGCCGGGGCGGGCCGCCGTGTACTCCACGACCACTCTCGGGTCGGCGACCGAGTCGATGATGCGGTGTACGAGTGCGGCGACGGTTTCCTCGGTGCCGGTGCCGACATTGAAGACCTGGCCGTGCACTTCGGCCTCGGTCAGTGCCCCGCGGACGAGAACTTCGCACATGTCGTAAACGTGAATCCAGTCGCGGCGGGCGGTGCCGTCTCCGTAGATCGCAATCGACTCCCCCGCCAGAGCGCGGGTAATGGCCACCGGCACCAGCCAGCCGGGCTGCTGGTGCGGGCCGTAGATGGTCACCGGGCGCAGTACGACGACCGGCAAGCCGTCCCGAGCGTGGAAGGCCGACAGGTAAGCCTCGAAGGCGGCTTTGGCAGCCGCATACAGCGTGGTCGGATGTACCGGATCGGTCTCGGTCAGGTCGTCGGAGTCGTTGATGCCGTATACGTCGGCAGTCGAGACGAACAGCAATCGGCCGATCCGGGCATCCGTGAGCGCGCGCAGATAGCCGACGGGGTCGTCGGCCACTCCCATCTGTGGCGAGTCGGCCGTATTGATCTCCGCAGCAAGGTGGATCACCACATCCCCGGGACCGACCAGGTCGGCTACCAGGCCCGGGGTGTAGATCGAAGCACGCTCGAACCGGACCCTGGAATCCGCCAGCACCTCTTGAGGAATCGTCTGCGTCCCGTAGGACAGCGGGTCGATCAGCACGAAGCGTTCGAACCTGTCGAATTGCCGATCGAACATGATCCGCCTGAGCAGGTTGACTCCGATGAATCCGCCTGCACCGGGAACTATGAGATTGGGCACTGCGGTCGACCTCTCAGGATGGCGCCGACAACATCGATCACTTCCGCGACCGTGGCGTCGGAAATGTCGCGCCACAGCGGCAGGCATATATGGCGGGCGGCGAATTCGTCAGCGACCGGAAACGGCTGATCACAGAGATCTGCGAACACCGGTTGGGTATGCAGAGGCCGGGTGTACACGCCACGGCCGAGAGTAACGACGGCAGCAGCCGCACTGTCGTAGAACTGTTCGCGATCGATCGAACAGTCGAGGAGAGCGACAGCTTTATGGCCGCTGACCTGGCCGTATATCGCTGGGAATGTCAGTCCGTGCCCGTCGAGCGCGACGCTGTAGCGATCGATCACCGCGCGTCGTCGGGCGACATCCCGAGCGAGATGCGCGAGTTGCGCGCATCCGAGCGCGGCGCCGATTTCGCTCATTCGCCAGCTCGAGCCCACCAGGGTGTGCTGATCACTGTCGTCTTTGCCTTGGTTGCGATACTTGCGAGCGCGGGCTGCCAGCCCCGGATCGTCCGTGGTGACAGCTCCGCCCTCTCCGGTGGTGACGACCTTGGTGGCGAAGAAAGAAAACGCGGCCGCATACCCGAGTCCTCCCGCCGGGCGAGAGCCGAGGGCCGAGCCGTGCGCGTGGGCAGCGTCCTCGATGATCGGCACGCCCGCTTCGCGGCATCGGGTGGCGATGTCGTCCAGGCCCGGACTGACGTACCCACCGATATGCACGACCACCACCGCCGCAACATCGCCACACAGGCGACGGCTGAGGTCCTCGTTCGACGGGTACAGTCCGGCGTCGTACAGCCGCACCCGCGCCCCGGCTGCCAGCGCGGCGGCGGCAGTCGCATAGTTGGTGTTCGTCGGCACCAGCACAATCCGACCCGCGACGTTCAAATCCCGAAAAATGATCTCCAGCGCCGCGGCTCCGGAACCGACCGCTACCGCATGCCGAGTTCCGGCCATCGCCGCCACCGCCGCCTCGAGCGCTTCGGTGTGCGGGCCGAGTACCAGCCGACCCGATCGAAGGACCTCGCCGGCCGCCTGCAGCACGGTAGCAATTTCGTCCTCCGGTACGGCGGCGGTGAATGGGGGAATCACTGCGCACCCGCGCGCGTGTGCGCGCCCCAGGGCGTGACGTCGATCAATCCGGTGATGTCGAGCCTTCCGCTTGCCCGCGCCTCGAGCTCCAGTGCGGGCTCGGTGGCTGTGACCGCCGCGGCCACCGCCCGAGAGGCATGCAGGGCGAGCGTCATCTTGCCCGGCAGCACCGTCCACCACCCCGCGACACCATCTCGTTGCCGGTGATCGATGACGGCGTAGTCGGGCTCGGTGCCCCACTGATCACCACTGCCTCGCACGTGCTCGGTCTTGCTGCAAACCCACCCGACCCCACCACTCAGGTCCACTCGCCCGGGTTTCAGCCGTTCGGCCAGGTCGCGGACCAGCCGCGCGTTCTCATCGGCGGGGACCGGCCAGCGAGCCGGCCCGTCCACGAATCGCTGCGGCGCACCGTAGCGAGACGCAAGCACCACGCCCCCACAGGCCGAGGGCGCCACCGCCGGCCACCCGAACTCCAAGCCGATGATCGCGCGCGGCAAGTCGCCGGGAAAGGCCATCATCGTCTCCAACCTCGAGCGCAGCTCACCGGCTACCACCGACCCCGATGACTCGAGGATGTCCCGGGTACCGATTCCGCTGCAAAGCACCACATTTGCCGCTTCGACGACTCCGAGGGCGGTTCGCACTCCGCGCACCGCCCCGTGGGCGGTGACCACCTGTAGCGCCCGCGCGCCGACCAGCAGCCGAACACCGCCGCGGAGACAGCGGCGAGCCAGATCGGCGATCAGCTCGCCGGTATCGATCAGCAGCTCTTGGACCGCTCGGGCCGACGTGCGCGCTCCGTCCACCATGTTCAACAGCTCAGCAAGTTCGTCGTCATCAACGGCGCTGTGCGCAATGCCGAAACTCCGCCACAATTTGTCGTAGGTATCGACCGTCGTCGCCGACCCGATGTACCAGCAGGCTGCACTCCCGGTGACAGCGTCGGGGAACGACTTGCGGTATGCCGTCTGCGCCTGTGAGCAGGCTGCCACGATCTCGGGATGCCACCGCGCATACAGCGCGCCGCCGTGCACCATGCCGTGGTTTCGCGTGGTCGCACCGGAACCGAGCAACTCGCTCTCCAGCAGCGCAACCGACGCTCCCGCTTCGCTCAACCGCGACGCGGTCATCAATCCGGCCACCCCGCCGCCCACCACGACACAGTCGTACTTGCCTGCTTCCATCGCTCCCCCTTGTTCACACCGCTTCGAGACACCCCGAGTCAGCCGCAATGAAGCCCGATCCCCCTGCTGATGCGGACCTGCCAGCGCGCAGGTCAGCCGATCCACCCGAGCGGTCGCACCCCGAAACGCATTCAGCCTCAACAATATAGCTCGCATCCAGCACCCTGTGGCGCGATCATGCAATGAACGCATCCGCAGCCCTACGGCTCGAGAAATAGACACTCGTTGGGCATCCGGACTGCTCCACCCTGGCACCGACTGGCTCTACGTGGTGGACGTCGTGGACTACGACCTGAGCCGCGTCATCGGCGCCCAGCAGTACCTCCCCGGCTACCGCGGCCAGGCACGGCTCCTCATCGACCCGCACCAGCGCACCATCG
This sequence comes from Nocardia sp. NPDC057227, assembly GCF_042669725.1. Classification (NCBI taxonomy): domain Bacteria; kingdom Bacillati; phylum Actinomycetota; class Actinomycetes; order Mycobacteriales; family Nocardiaceae; genus Nocardia; species Nocardia sp. NPDC057227. The sequence goes on from NZ_JBHUXA010000018.1 coordinate 112,621, forward strand.
TCGGCGCCACCTTCGCCGGCCCCGGCACCGCGGAACTCCTGCACTCCGCGACCATCGCCATCACCGCCGGAGTCCCGATCGACCGCCTCTGGCACGCCGTCCCGCCCTTCCCGACCATCAGCGAGGTATGGCTGCGCCTCCTGGAGACCTACCGCGACCGCTGATCCGCCTGCGCTCCCGCCCCGAGAGCCCGCCCCAGATCCCGAACCGCTCGTCCTTGGCGATGGCGTACTCCAGGCAGCGCTGCCGCACCCCGCACCCGGCGCAGATGCGTTTGGCGTCACGCGCCGATTCGCCCTGGCTCGGGAAGAAGGCGTCGGGGTCGGTCTGCGCGCACAGTCCGTCGGCTCGCCACGACAGTTCCTCGAAGGCGGTGTCGCACGAGGTGGAGAGCATTGTCGTCATGCTGTGAACTTTCGCCGATCCGGGGTCGGGCGTCGCCACCGCTGACAGGGAATTCCGGTGGCGGCTCTCCCCCATCCGGAATACCTGCTACCTGGAACAGCGGGTCGCGGGCTACGGCTCGAGGAATAGGCACTCATTGGGGAGTCGCGGTGTCTCGTGTGCACCGTACGCGGCGATGCGGACGTGTTCCGCGAGGCGGTGGCGTTGCAGGTCGCAGACGAAGATGAGGGCGGCGGTGAGGCAGGCGACGAAGTGGAATTCGAGTCCACCGAGGGTGAGGGTCAGCCAGATGTCGGGTTCGTCCGGGTGCGGGGAGGTCGGGGCCGACCCGTTGCGGCCGGTGTGGGCTTGGTCGTTCGCGGTGCGGTGAGGGGGCATTGGGGGTCGCCTCCGTGGACTGGGGTGTTGGAGCGCTTTCCGTGGGGTTGGGGTGGCAATCGGGCGAAGGGGTGTTGCGGGCAGGGGGAGGGCGGTGGTTCGTTCAGTGGTGGGTTCGGGGGTGGCACCAGCAGATTGCGTCGACGATCCAGTCCCTGGTGGGGAGGTAGGTGTCGGTGGGTGGGATGACCCATGTGCGGTGCGCGGTGCCGGGCGTGGGCAGGGGGAAGGTCCCGGCATCGGTGATTCCGGCGTTCAACGCGGCGAGTTCGAGGTCGGCGTAGGTGTCGAGGGGGCCGACTCGGGCGAGGAACATCCAGCGTCCGCTGAGCGTGGACGACGAGATCGGGCCGCATCGTCCTGGTACGTCGTCCATGCGTCGTTGCACAGCGGCGCCGAGGTGTGGTGGTGTGGTGACCACACAGAAGTCGTCGCCGCTGGCCCGGATGGTGTTCACCCCGTCGGCACTGACGAAGGCCGGGATGCCGCACACTTCGCGGTAGTAGTCGCAGAGCTCTTCCAGAGTCGTCTCCCACGGTGGCACGGCGACATACATTCGGTTTCCCCCTCGGTTGCTGGCCCTCGGATGCGAGGGCGCCCGGCTCCGGACCGGGGCAGTGGGTCCGGTGTGCGGGAGGAACCCCTGACGTTCCTTCCGGGCCGGGCGCCGGGGACAGAAGACCGCATTGGTAGGCGCGTTTCGAGGGTGTCCGGATGATCCGTGGCAATCGCGTCGATCAACCTGAGCGATCTCCAGATATGATGTAAACCGTTGTATGTGAAGACTTTTCCTTCATCCAAAGGGGAGATCTGTGGCATCCAAAAATAGGGGCCCCAGTGTTCAAAACGGGGAATCCAAAAGTGTGGGGCGGCCTGAGGCTCACGCGGGGTCGACCGTGCCGCGCAGACAGTTGGGTCGGCATCTGCGGGAGCTACGGCAGGAGTCCGGGCTGACGATCGCAGAGGTTGCTCGGCTGATCGAGCGGGGCGCGGGGACGGTGCAGCGGCTCGAGACCGGAACACCGCACCGCATCCGGCTACTCGACATCGAGGCGCTGTGCCGCGTGCTGCACGCCGATCAGACGATGACCGATGCGCTGATGGGGTTGGCTCGCCAAGGCAACGACCGGAGCTGGTGGCACGAGTACGGCGACCTCATCCCGGAAGCTTTCAGCGTCTACATCGGCCTGGAAGCGGCCGCCGCCACCTCGACATCGTTCAGCAACATCGTCCCCGGCCTATTCCAGACGCCGTCATACGCCGAGGTCATGATCCGCACAGCCTATCCGGACAATGCCGCCTCGGACATCTCCCGACGGGTGCAGATTCGGCTCCACCGGCAGAGGCTCGTCACTCGCAATTGGCAACCGTTACGCGTAATCGAGTTGCTGGACGAGCAAGCGCTGCACCGTGTCGTCGGAAGCCCGGCGATCATGTCGCAGCAGCTCCGACACCTCGCCGACCTGAGCACCCGGGACAACATCGAGATCAGGATCGTGCCGTTTACCGCTGCGCTACCACTCGGCGAAGTCGCCGGCCCCTTCGGCATTCTCGACTTCGCACAGGGCACTACCGGTACGCGTGAACCGTCCACTGTGCATCTCGAAGGCTTCACCGGCGCCTTGTATCTTGAGCAAGCTGAAACCGTAGAGCGATACCGTAAGGCGCACCAGGCCCTGAGCCGCGTAGCGTTGAATCCGCAACAGTCACGTGACCTGCTCCGGCAGGCAGCAAGGAGGTTTGTGCGATGAATGTCGACTTCGCCGGAGCCCGTTGGTCCAAATCATCCAAGAGTGGTGATATCGACTGCGTCGAGGTTGCATTCGCTGGCCGACAGGTCGGTGTTCGAGACTCCAAATGCATTGAACAGGGCCATCTGATGTTCACTGCGGAGGTCTGGGGTGTCTTTATCGCTGGTGTGATGGGCGGCGACTTCGAACAGTCATAACGTGCTGACGGGAGTTCAGCAAAGGACCTGCTGACCGAGCTCCCGTCCGGGCTTCTTGGCAACTCGAATGTAATCAGCAGACGAGGCCAGCAAGCCCTCGGAGCTAACCGGCAGGCAGGTCCTAACCGTCCAAGTTGGGACCGCTTTTTACCGTCGGATAGAAGACACCAAATTTCGTGGCCGGAATGAACAATGCCGAGTTTTCACTGCGATGACCATCATCAACACCAGAATCGACGTTGATCTGCCGACCAATATCACCGGGCGACACCGACGCGGACCCGCACAATTCCCCAAATTGGCACATACCGGCCGCACAGAATTTGGTTATTCCGGTTTCGCCCTGCCCGCCGCAGGGTACTTCGAGTGCGAGAGCGTGGTGGATCCGATCAATCCTTGATCTCGAAGACGTTCAAGGTGGCGAAGGTTACTCAAGGCTTCGATGAACCCTGCGAAGTCCTCGACCTTCTTCAACGGCTCGGTAGCGAGCTTGAAGTTGCGGCGAATTCGAGCAGTACCGGCACGCACGACATCCCCGGCAGCCGTGTCGTCAACTGCCGCATCGATGCGTGCGAGGGTCAGAGCGGCCAGATCTCTGCTGCATCCGGCAGGTTGGTCGGCGATAAATGTGTCGATGATGCGTTCCAGCCGGTTGTCGCGGCGGTCGTCGGTCTCACGTTCCCGAGCACGGCGCAGTGTGAGGGCCAATTGCTCAATCAGTACCGCGAAGTTGTTGTCCAGCGCTGGCACTCCGGCAGGACGGGGACCGCCCTGACTCTGAGAATCCTTAAGGTACCCCAGCAACTCCTTCGCAAATCCCGCCTTGCCGATTGTGGTGCCGAACGCGGACTCGAAGGCTTCTTGTAGGGCGTCCCACAAGCTGCCGTTCAAAGCGGGAATCCGCTCGATCACCGATTGTTCTGTCAGCCTCTTGGTGTCCTCGTCGAGATAGCCCAGAAAGGTGCGCGCGTAACGTCGTGCGACCGGGACCGCGACGCCGACTGGTACGAGGTCCTCCGGCTCGCGCACGACAACCCCGCCGGTGACCTCGAGGCTGTGCTGTTCGGCCCATTCGGAGACCAGCACGATCAGATCGTCAGCGACTGTGGGTTTGCGGTGGGCACCGCCGCGGCGGATCTGCTTGCGCGCTGTCTGACCGGCGTCGTCACCGTCGAGCAGTACAACGCAGGCCGGTCTGACCTGGTCACGTCCGCGGGCGAGGTAGAGCATGTATGGAATGTTGGCGCCACCGGGCACGATGGTGACCTGATTCAGGTCCAGACATCGACTCGGTGGCGTACCAGCGCGGAGCAGGCGGGCGTTCATGCCCGCGATCAGGACTTGATCGGCGATGCCCTCGACGAATAAATTGTCTCCGCCGATGAACGCAGTTTCAGCTACGAAAGCGCCCAACGAAGTACGCAGCGGCTCGTAGTGATTGCGTGTAGCATCCTTGACCAATCGTGTGCCCTCGTCACGAGAGCCCTTGTCCAACACTCGTACTCGATGCCCGGCATTGCGATTGATTAGAAACGGAGAGTGCGTGACGTACACAATCTGTTCGGCCCGGTCGCTGTCCTCTGGGTACGCGAAGTGCTCAAGTATTCGCAGCAGATCCTGCTGACCTGACGCCGACAGGTAAGCATCGGGTTCGTCCATCAGCAGAACTTCCGGCCGATCCGCTGGTCGCTCGTGCGACAGTAACTGCACGTAGTAGCTCAAGAAGTACCGCAGGCCGCGGCTGCGTTCGCTGAACGAGTAATCGGTACCGGTGCGGTCGCGGATGGTGAAAACAAGCTCATGCTCGCGCGGGGACACACGAAGCTGGAACTGCGGGTCTTGGCTCCACCACCGCGACACGTTTAGATGCCGAGCAATGGAGTTGTTCATCTCCTGGATCAGGCCGTTGACAAGGCCCTCGCGCTCATCGGCGATCGCCGCTTGCAGTTCGGCGAAACTGGAGCGCTCGATGCGAGCGATGTCGAGCAGAAGCGCCATGCCCAGATTCTGGGCCTCGGTGTGCTCGGAATCAGAGGTCGCGAGCAGGTCGAGCAACTCACCAGCGCGTTTGTTCGCTGTGTCCGCGGTACCGAACGACAGCAGTTTCGAGAGCACCGTAGAACGGGTCCGCCGGCCCGCAACCATCGCCACGCTTCCCGAAAGCGCTGCAATTGACACCGAATCTGGCAACGCCACACTGGTTTTCAGCTGGTGAGGGAATGGAAGCAGCGCCTCAAGTTTGGCTGCTACGTCCATAGACAGGTTACTGCGCTCACCTTGAGCGTTCACAACCTGCACGATTTTTGGCTCCGGGCGGATCATCAGTATGTCACCGTTGTTCAGCCTGGGAATCGTCACCCCGAGTAGCCGCCGTTCGTCCTCGGGATCGAGTGCCAATGTCGCAGCCACCTCAGGGAATAGCCGGGCGTCCTGCTCGACCGAGAACAGCGACGATGACCGGCAGAAGTCGCGTTGATGGTGTTCTTGCCCGGTCAGCAATAGCTTAACGGCGTCGATGAGGTGAGTTTTACCTGACTCGTTCGCGCCCACCACGGCGGTAATGTCACCCTCAAGCGGAATACGTATGTGCGGCATCCAGCCGTGCGGAGTCTGCTGCCAGGGCGCCGATTTGGTTCTCGCTTCGGGATTCGCCTTCAACTCATAGTCGAGATTGAACGACTTGTAGAACCGGATCCATACCGCACGGATCTGCATCTCACTCCCCTGTCCCCACCCGGAATCCACGCCGAACAAGACCTTCAGCAGCCTAGAGGCTGGATGAGCTGTAGGTGGGCTGTTCTGCGACAATGACCCGCTGCAGGGCACTGATCCGAGCCCGCAGCAATCATTTCGACACGCGAGGGCGCAGACCGTTCCGTCGCGGCGGGGTGCCAGCGGGTCGAGCGCGCGCATCGGAGGTCTGCCCCATCCGATGGGTTCCGGGCTCGTCTGCCTGACCGGGCGGAGCAGATCAACGGTCACCCTATCCAGCAGCAGCTCCACGTGCTACGAAACTTGTTGCAGTGCAGATGTTTCAGATAGGCCAACGAACTGAACCTACCGTGGTCAGCATTGCCAGTGGCAGGACGACCAACCCGCCCTTGTCGAGTCGACACCGACCAGTTCGATCACAAGAGCTAGAACGTGGCACGGGAGTTAGATCCGTCCGATTCTGCAAGGATGGGGGAAACAGTCTTGCCGATGGACGAGGGGATGAACCATTGGCAAGCGACACATCCGGAGGGAAATATTGACAAGCACGCCGCCCAACAGCACTGTTCCGATGCAGGTTCGCCAGGTCGAGAGCGAACTACGCCGGATCTATCTTGACGGCGGGCTGCTCGACATCAGCGATCTCGACGGCCGTCCGCCCGCCGAGGTGACGCCGCGGGCGCTATCTCGCGCGCTCGCCGCTCAAGCGGTACGGATCGTGACCGGGTTCAGCCATGCTGATGCCGCGCTCACGGTCATCGACGGCGAATCCGATCAGGGCATCGACGCGATTGCCGTGGTGGAGGGCTCGCACCCACACATCTACCTTGTCCAGGCGAAGTGGAGCAAGGACGGTCGCGCGAAGGGCGACCGCCAGGCGGTTCTTGAGTTACTGGGCGGACTTCGGCTCATCGATGACGGTGACTTCACACCGTTCAACCCGCGCGGTCGACTCCTCGCCGAACGCGCCAACAATGTAATGACGAGCCAAACCGTCCCTGTCACTCAGGTCGCGGTTCTGATGCGCCCTGACGATGTCGGTGACGGTTTCATGGCAGCACTGGACACCGGAGAACGGGAGTTCAACAAGTACGGTGAGCGTCTCGACCATCACATCATCCTTGCTGGAGACGTGTGGGCTTCGATCCGCCAGGATCAGAGTCCGCCGCCAGTAAATCTTGAGGTCGAGATGTTCCCCTGGTTCGAGATCGGCTCGCCTCACCCTTCCTTCCAGGGGGTAGTCAATGCGGAGGATGTCGCGCAGTGGGTGGAAAGCGGCTCCGACCTGTTCAACCAGAACATCCGCAATCCTCTGGGGCGCACCCCGATCAACAATGAATTACAGAGGACGCTCATCGAGGAACCCGCGAACTTCTGGTACTTCAACAACGGGGTGACAGTGCTGTGCGAGTCGGTGGAACGCACGAACCGCTCGATGCGATCGCCGCAAAATCGCCCGCTGGCACTGACTCTGCATAGCGCAAGCGTGGTCAACGGCGCGCAGACCGTGAAGTCCATCGCCGAAGCACTCGCAGTGAACAAGGTCGCGGCCGAGGCACAGGTGGGGGTTCGCATCATCGTCACCGGCCAGTCAGCGGAATTCGCTAAACGCACGACGCAGACGACAAATCGACAGAATCGCGTGGAAGCACGCGATTTCATAGCGCTCGATCCCGTCCAAGCATCGATCATGGCTGAGATGCGTGCTGAACTCAGCCTTGAGTACGGAGTACGTCGTAGCGCGCTTGAGCCCTCGGGCGACACTGGATGCTCGGTTGTCGAAGCGGCGCACGCATTGGCCTGTGCACATCCGGACAGCCAGTACGCGGCCCGCATCGCCACCACCTCGGACGGCTTGTGGGAACGCGGCCCTCAGGGGATCTACGATGTGCTATTTCGTCCTCAGCCCGGTGCCTACACGTTGTGGAATGCCGTTCTGGTGCTGCGTGAGGTTCAACGCGAACTGCACAAACTGCAGAATCGACTCGAACGACGCTGCGTTGTATTGATGGATCACGGGAGGTATCTGCTCACCCACCTGGTGCTTCGCACACTCGACAGCGAAGGCTTCCACGAGCCCGATTTGGAGCTGGCGTGGGCTGAACGTGCTCGCAAGCAGATTCCAGATCTGTTGCGCGACCTAGTCCCGCGAGTCGCGGCGACGATCGACGAACACATCGGAGAGCGCGCTCGCCTGTCAGTGGTCTGCTCCGACGTGAGTCAGTGCCGCGACATCTCTGAGCGAATTCTGCACGATGCCGCCGCCACTCCGGCAGCCACCACCCAGAAGTACCTTAAGACCACAAAACGCCGCCCACGCCGGCGACCGAACGCGGTGACAGTACTTGTCGACAAGGCAGTGCTGGCCGAGGGTGAGCCGCTGGAGCTCTCTAAAGACTTCCCGGTGGAGACGGCAGCGCTAGCCGATTGGCTGGCGGAAGATCCGCGGCGCGGCATGGCCTCGTGGGTTCCGCATCGCCAACGCCCAATTCTATGGGCGGCGGATGGCACTCAGTACTCGCCTTCGGGGCTTATCTCCCATATGTGGGAACTGGCGCAGTGGGAGAAGCGACCGGCGGCAAATCAAGGCACTACTCGGTGGACGACCACGTCCGGCGAGTCGCTCGCCGATCTGGCGTGGCGGGAACTAAAGGCGCTGGAAGGCGAGGAAGAAGAGGTTCCTGGCGAGCCGTGAGAGTTTGTGCGCTTGAGAGGTTCCGACGACTACACGAGGTTTGGTGCGGCCCGACAAGCTTGTGTCGATCGCCGCGCCTTCGCCTCGCCGCACCTGTGCCAGTCCGGCTTCGGATTCAGACCCGCGCCGGTCGTTATGGCGCTTGTTTAGCTCACTCAAGGAAAAAGCGGTCCCCCACCCGTGACGATTTAAAGCCGTCCCTTTCGCGTGACGGTTCACTCATCCATTATGGACGGCCCAGAGGCGCGACCGCCACGAACGACAACGGATCGCGCCCCGTGGGCTCAACCGACCAAAACGAGTTGTGCTCTGCGGTCATGTCCAGGACTCCGCTGCCAGCGGCGCCTTGTTCAGTTCGTCACGACGGACGCGCCAGTCCGGTATGAAGTTGTCCATCAAGGCAACAAAGCGCTCACCGTGGCCGCGCTCGAGGAGGTGCGTCAGTTCGTGAACAACAATGTACTCCAAGCACCGCGGGTTCTTCTTCGCGAGCTCGGGGTTGAGCCAGATCGTGCCGGAGTGCGTTACGCACGTCCCCCACTTGGTCTTCATTCGCCGGACAACGACCTTCTCCGCCTCAACGCCGATGATCGGTTGCCACTTGGCCAACAGGGCGGACACAGCCGCCTTGAGCTCGCGACGGTACCAGCGATCCAATGTGGAGTAACGACCTGCGGCGTCGGTGCCTTCCGGCGTCACCACCCAAAGCGTCCTGCCCTTGGGCTCAACGCTGTAGTGGCCGCTCGTGCGGGAGACATCGAGCTGGTAGCGGTGTCCCCACACGTAGTGGGTTTCGCCCGAGAGCATCTCTCGCGTCGATTGGCGTTCGGCCCTCCGGAGCTGCTCGCGCTGGCGCTTGATCCAGGGAAGCCGCTGGACGATGGCGAGCCGAATTGAATCCTCATCGGTGCGCTTCGGTGCCGCCACTCGCACGCGGCCGACCGGCGGGTATACCGAGATGTGCAGGTTCTTGATGTCCTTGTAGATAACGTCGACACCGAGACCGGCGACAGTGAGATAGACGCTAGCGGTACTCATTGTGCTCCTTGAGCCGGTCAATCAGGCGCCTTATGCTCTCTGCGTTGAAACCACCGGGCAGAACCTTGCGCAGTTCACGAGCCAACGCACGCTCCTTCATCGGATTGCCAGCCCAGCCGTGTTCCTTAACGCTCTGAACCTGCTGGTAGATCTGCTTTACATCAACATCGCCGTCGGACCAGTCGAAGTCGTAAAGGGCCCGCCGAGCTGCGGTATCGGCCCAAGCCGGATAAGCTGCCCCGTCCTCGGATTCGCCCTTGCCGACCTTCTCGGCGTGCTCAAGGAGTTTGGTGAGGTAGTCAGCGTACTCGACCGCATCCTGACGTTGCTGCTCGATGATGGCGTCGAGCAGCAACGACATGCGATCGAAGTACTTCGGGTTCATCGCCCGCTCATCTACAATGGTCTTGCGGACGTTGTTGATGATCGTCTCGGCAACCGCTTCCGGGTTCTTCTTGATGCCGTCGGGCAGCATGTCGATCGCATCGGCACCGCGTTCTACGATGAGCTGGACGAGACCCCTGTCGATCGTGGCGACATGTTCGACTGGGTCGGCCTGGATGTAGGTGTCCAGGAGTGCGCGCATGCCCGCTTCGAACTGCTTTATGTCGATGTTCTCGCCAGCGCCGACCTCGACCTCGTTCTTGACCGCCACGTAGTGCGCGACCTCGTCTTTGATCGCCCTCGCCTCGGCGGCGGTATAGCCAGCCCGATCCATATCGTTGGCAACTGCTGCATACGCGCGGACCAGTGCTGCCACGGACTTGTACAGCTCGACCCGCTTGGGCTCATTGGTCTTGATCTGGTCGGCGTCACCCGGGATGGTCGCCACGAAGTAGCGCTGGTACTCAAGCGTGCCCTTGGGCATTGCAACCGGTTCGCAGAGCGCACGAATCTTCTCCAGTACCTCGTCGAGGTCCTCTCGCTCCTGCTGGATGCGGTTCTCAAGCAGGCCATCGACGTCCTCCTTGTCGTAGCCGTCGAGAGCCTCCGAGGTGTAGTTGGTGATCGCCTTGTCGAGAGACTTGAACAAGTCGCGGTAGTCAATGACGTAACCGTAGGTCTTGTCGTCGCCGTCGAGCCGGTTCACACGACAGATGGCCTGGAACAGGCCGTGGTCGCGCATCTTCTTGTCGATGTACAGGTAGGTGGCGCTCGGCGCGTCGAAGCCGGTTAGCAGCATGTCGACCACGATCAGCAACTTCATCTGTCCGGGTTCTTCAACGAAGCGACGCTTGACATCTTTATCGAACTCATCGATGCGCAGGACAGCCTTGTCGGCGGACTCGTTGAAGTAGTCCGCGAGCATCTGACGATAGATGTCGTACTTGCGGAGTTCCTCGTTGTCACCCTCACCAGCGTCCTCCTTGGAGATCGCGGTGGCGTTGGGCACATAGCTGGAGACGATGGCAACCTTGCCCTTGAAGCCGGCTTGGACAAACAGCTCGTAGAACTTGCACGCCTGATAGACGCTGTCGCCAACGAGCATGGCATTGCCGCGCCCGGAGATCAGCCGGGGTTCGCGCTCAAAGTCCATGAGGATGTCCTGGACGATCATCTCGGCGCGAGACTTGGCCGAGACGATCTTCTTCATCGTGCCCCACTTCTTCTTGAGGCGCGCCTTGGAGAGGTCGGTGAGACCCTTGGTCTTGAGACCGAACCACTTGTCGACCTGAGCTGCTCCCTTGAGCTCCTGGTCGATATTGCGGGCCTCGTAGCGCAGGTCAAGCACGACCCCGTCGCGGACGGCCTCATCGAACTTGTAGGTGTGAACGAACGAGCCAAACGTCTCAATGCTCGTCATCTTGTCGGCCTTAAGCAGCGGCGTGCCGGTAAAGCCGATGAACATCGCATCGGGCAGGAGCTGCTTCATGGCACGGTGCATCTTGCCGCTCTGCGTGCGGTGAGCCTCATCGACGAAGACGAACAGGTTCCCCTTGGCTTTGAAATCTGCTGGGATCGTCGCGCTGAGCTGCTTGATGAGGTCCTCGGCATTCTCGTCCCGAGACGAGTCGTTATTGGATCCGCGGAACTTGTGGACCAGCGAACACATGAGCGAGGGGTGACTCTGGTTGAGCAGTCTTATCATCTCGGTCCCGGAGCCCGTGCGAGTGATCTTCTCGTTAACACCGCCGAAGACCTTCTCGATCTGCTCGTCGAGCTCGGTGCGGTCGGTAATGATGAGTACCCGCGCGTCGGTCTGGTTCCCTTGGATCCACTTGGCCAGCCAGACCATGGTCAGGCTCTTACCGGAGCCCTGCGTGTGCCAGATAATGCCGCCCTCGCGGGAACGGATGCGCTCTTGCGCGGCCTTGACGCCGAAGAACTGATTGTGTCGGGCGGTCTTCTTGACCCCGGCGTCAAAGACGATGAAGTCGTGGATGAGCTCCAGCAGCCGCTGCTTGGAGCACATCTGCATCAGGGAACGGTCGAGCGGGTTCGGCTCGTCCCCTGGCTCCTTCCACTCCAGCCAGTATTTCTCCGGTGTCTCGATGACGCCGTAGCGCAGACCCTCGACGTCGTTACCTGCGAACAGCAGTTGGACCGTCGTGAAGAATGGGCGGACAAAGTGCTGCTTCTGGTTGCCGATGTTTTGGCGAATGCCCTCGCTGAGGTGGGTGTACGAACGCTTTAGCTCTATAACGCCTAGGGCGATGCCGTTGACGTAGAGCACGATGTCAGGACGCTTGGTGTGCTCACCCTTGATGGTCACCTCTTCGGCCACTACGAAATGGTTGGCACCCGGGTTGTTCCAGTCGAGGAGCCACACCGTCTGAAAGTTCTCGCCGACGTCGCGTTTCACCTTCACGCCGTAGCGCAGGAGGTCGTAGACCTTGCGGTTCGCGTCATACAACGACTGGCCGGCACCGAGCGAGCCAGCCGTCAGGAGCTGCTGGATCGCGCGATTGACGAGCTCCTCGTCGAACCCGCGCGCCAGAAGGTTCTGACGAAGCAGTGCCTCGTCGACGTTAGAGTTGTCCTGGTCCTCAAGGTTCCCGCCGTACTCGTATCCGAGGCGGTCGCTGAAAAGCCTGACGACGCGGCTCTGCGTCTCGCGTTCCCTTTGGCCGACGTTGCTCATGAGACAGCCTCCACGCTTGCTCCATTTACCCACCGCGCCAGCACATCGAGCGATGCGTGGCGCTCAAGAGCTTCCGGCTCCGACCGCTCTTGGCTTTCCTCTTGGTTCAACGAGTTGCGGATCCCAGCTAAGAAGCAGAGATGATCCCATGTTTGGATCGCGGCCTCACAACACCAGGTCCATCGGTCATTCTTCAAACTGTTGATCGGCCATCCTGGGATGACGTGAGCAGAGACCTTCTCCGCCATCTGAGCCTGCTTGGTGATGTCCGCAGCGGACGCGGCAAGCTTATTGCGCAAGGTAACGAAGACGGCGCCGTCCGACAAGCCACTCGCGTAAGTCATCGCGGCCTGCACGATCAACTTGCCCTTCTCAGCGATGGCCCGCTCGGTCTCATGAAGCGGCCACCTCAGGCAGCCGGGTACGCCCGGTTAGCAGTTCTTGCATCATGCCCTGCTTTACATCAACCGCCTTCCTGTGGCGGAGCTCAAGCAACCGTATTTGGCCCTCGGACTCTCGCAGAACCTCGGCAATCGCCGACTGCTCATCGTAGGATGGCACCCATACCTCGATCTGCGAGAACTGTGGCCACCTTAGGCTGCCACGCCGATTCACCGAGGCGTTCGTCACCTTCGCGAATTCCTGCCGGTATTTCTCAAGCTTGAGCTGGCGCTGAAGGAAGAACGAGTTAACTCCAGCCAAGGGCCGCAAGACGACATAAATGGGGCTAACAAGACCAACATCGTACAGGTCTTGGACGCCAATCGAACCCTCCTCGACGTGGTTGGCGGGGTACCCAATATCGCCACGACGGATAATCCAATAGCCAGACAAGTCACGACTGAAAACTTGGTTCTTGAAGTAGTCAAGCGAGCGCACGAATCCGAGATGCTTCGTGCAGCTCAGCACCTCGAAGCTCGATCGATCTGCGTTGCGCTCCTTTCGTGGGGCGAGCAGCGTCTCGAGCGTAGTTCGCCGCCAGGGCGCCGAAAAGCCCGGCAGCCTCGTTGCTCCCGTCAAAAGACCCTGCATCAAACCCTTGTGAAGCTTGCGCTCTTTTTCGATCAGTCGCGCCAGCCGTGTGATTAGCTCGGTTGCGTCGTCCAAAGTTCCCACAATCGCTGCCTGCTCGGTGAGATCAGGCAGATGCAGACGAACGGTCTTGAGGTCACGCTGGCCGACGTTGGAGCGGATTTCTCCTTGCCCACGAGCAATGATCTGTTCCCTGACTTCAGCAGCGCGCAGAGCGTACTTGGCGTACCTCGAACTCATATGGCTTGTACGCGGACGTCCCCGGAACACGAAACCGCCGAACACGACCGGTTCGTCGCCGTCATAAACAGCAGTCATGCCCACTTCTTCAAGGGTTTCCGATGTCCTGTTGAAGAGGACATCGCCTCTCTTCACTTCGTATCTCGAGAGCATAGCCTTTGGGAGTGTGATGCGGCCCGGGATCTGCGATGGCGTCAGCGCCTCGTTTCGCGTCACCTCCATCACGTTCACGAACGGCACTCCCCGTCCATAGGCTGACTTGTCGGCGTTGATCCCGTTAGAGAAGTCGAACAACTCTCCGAGGGTGTAGGCCGCCCAGTCGTCAGGTGCGGTCATCCCTTGACCCCTATCATCGCGAGATGCGAAGCGACCTTTGCGCCGAGTTTCTCCACTTCATTGTCCAGCTCACCGACAGTGAACTCGTAGCGGTCTGCCAGCATCCGGAGTCGAGCAACAAGGGTCGCGCCAAGCGCTGTCACCTCGGCACCGACCCGACCGTGGACCGTGCCGCCCCATTTGTCGTCGACGACAAGCGTCTGGACGTCGTTTATCGTTAGCTTGGGGTACTGCGCCAACGTCATCGCTTCAAGTTTTGACGTCGCTTCCTTGACGACCTTGTTAGCCTCCGCCTCTGCGGTGTAGAGCTTGATCACATGCTGCAAAGCAGCGACCTCGTCCGACTCGGTACCGTCGCGCTTCGCGACTCGTAAGCGAGCAGCCACCGATGCCTTAGTGATCTTGTCGTCCTCGACGGCCTCCCAGAGCAGGCCTTCCTCGACGGCGTGTTCATCCGTGTACTCCTCGACTGCTTGGCTGGCGACCTCATGCTCGATGACGAATCTGTCGAGCTCAGCCTTCTGCTCCGGAAAGAACCGTGCGATGACGTACTCGGGGGGAATCAGGTCCATGACCCAGCGCTTGGCGGTCGCACGAGTGCCGGTGACGATGTGGGCGTCCTCGTACTTGGTCTTGTTGTTCTTGTCCTTCCAGGTGCGGGCCAGACGCGGCTTGGCAGAGCCCTCCCAACCCTCGCTTACGATGATCGCAACGTCGTCGTGCATCGAGGCGTTCCAGTAACTCATGAGCTGCTCGTACACGCCGTACTCGTTGATCAGCGGGCGCGGCCGGAAGGACTCCAGTAGCGCTTCAGAGACCTCATGGATTAGATCGCTGGCGCGGGTAGACGGCGTGATGTCGACGAGCACCTTGTGCTTGTCTGCCCACCAGGCTTCGACGGTGTCAGAGGCGCCCTTTGCAAACGCTTTATATTCGACCGATTCGGTGACCTTGCCCTGGATATCCGCTTTTTCGACGGCGAGCTCCGAGTAGCCCTCGCGGAGGGGCCTGAAGAGCTCGGCACGCAAACTCGGGAACGCGTCCCAGTACGGCTGAAGTGCGTCGAGGTCGCGGTTCGGGATACCGCCTTGCAAGTGGGCGTTCAGATCCTGAATGTCCTCAGGCTCCGAGCTGTCAATGTAGCGAGGGATATTGAGGTTATAGTCGTTCTTTGGGTCGCGGATCTCGCGCAGCGGCACCATGCGCGAGTAGCGGTGAATTTCCTTCTGATTCACGAAGGAATCGACGATCTTGTGCATGTCGCGCGGCCGGAGGCGATTCTTCGGGCCGTCCTTTTCGAAGGCCTTTGACGCGTCGATCATGAAGATACCGGTCCGCGCCTGAGCGTCCTTCTTGTCGAGTACGATTAGACAAGCCGGGATGCCCGTGCCGTAGAAGAGGTTCGAAGGCAGGCCGACGATCGCCTTGATGAGCCCACGCTTGATGAGCTCCGTGCGGATGGTGGCCTCGGCGTTCCCGCGGAAGAGCACACCGTGCGGCAGGACGACAACGCCCTTGCCGGTCGACTTGAGCGACTTGACCATGTGTAGCAGGAACGCGTAGTCGCCATTCTTGTCCGGCGGCCAGGCGTAGCCATCGAACCGACCGTAGTCCCTCTCGAAGCCGTTCTTCCAAGTCTTTGCCGAGAAGGGTGGGTTAGCGACTAGATAGTCGAAGGTCGCGAGACTCTCACCTTGACGGAATTTAGGGTCAGAAAGTGTGTTGCCCTGGACGATCTCGTGGGTCTCATTACCGTGGAGGATCATGTTCATGCGTGCGAGCGCCCAGGTGGCATTGTCGTTCTCTTGACCGTAGATGGTCAGGCCATTTGGAGCGGCGTCGGCTACCTTGATGAGTAAGGAGCCTGAGCCACAGGTCGGGTCGTAGACCGTCGTCGACTTCAGCGTGCTGGCTGGGATCTGCAGCAGTTGCGCCATCACGCGGGAGACCTCGGCAGGCGTGTAGAACTGCCCCTTGCTCTTGCCGGACTGCGTCGCGAAATGGCGCATCAGGTACTCGTAGGCGTCACCAAGCAGGTCATCTCCCTCGGCTTTGGAGCCGGAGAAGTCCATGTCCTGGAAGATGCCGATGAGGTTCGAGACCTTGTCCTGGAGGTCCTTGCCCGAGCCAAGCTTGGTCGGATCATCGAAGTCCGCGTTGTTGATGACGCCCTGTAGGTCGTTGGCCTCCGCGAGCTTGCGGATGGCGACGTTGACCTTCTCGCCGACGTCCTCCCTGCCCTTGAGCGTCACCAAGTAGTCGAAGGAACCGTCCTCGGGCACCTCGATGAGCGCATAGGGGTCGGCCTTTGCCTTGTCCGACACGTACTTCACGAAGAGGAGCGTCAGGACGTAGTCCTTATACTGGCTAGCATCCATGCTGCCGCGCAGCTCGTCAGCACTGCTCCACAGCGAGCTGTACAGATCCGACTTCTTCAGCGCCAATGCCCACCTCGAGCCCTCGTGCGCGCCCGACGGCGCGGCCCCTGCTATTGCTCTGACTACACGCGAGCGGCCCCTCAGTTGGAGTCGGAGCCGCAGGCTAGACCATAGCCGCCGGGTCCGACAGATCGCGCCCCGAGGCACGCGCCGTGCCCTCGACATCGCACAGATTGCGCCACAGCCGGCCCACCCGGATCCTCTGCGGCGGGTCCGGCAGGCCCAAGTCCCGCAGGCGTCACGGGACGAGCAGGGAAGCGCCACGCTACAAACTGAACTCACTTTTGCACGCGATCGGCCCGACACGCGAATGCGCGAAAATCGCCGACGGTCCCGTTCCCTTCTTTGGCGTGTCTCGCCTAAAGCCTGTCCCGTAAGCCGTTGTGGCGCAGCGGTAATCTGCTGTCGTGGCGGTGATCTCGGCGTCTGACCCGGTGATGGTGGAGCTGTTCAGCGGACTGCAACCGCGCAAGTTCGCCCGCCTGATCACCGCGCTGCGGCGCGAGGGCGCCGACCGCCCGCTGCGTGGCCGGCCCTGGACGCTGTGTTTCGAGGACCGGGTGCTGCTGGTGGCGTGCTACTGGCGCACGAACCTGACGATGCGCCAGCTCGCAGCGGTGTTCGGGACTTCGAAGTCGGCGGCGGCCCGGGTGATCGACGACCTCGGGCCCGCCCTGACGGTACGACCGCGGACCCGCTTCCCACGGGGGACGGTGCTGATTGTGGACGGCACCTAGGGCTACCCGAACAAGGAAACGGCGGCCGACCCACGCACGCAGGCTCACGGTGATTAGATTGAGTAACTACCCTTGGCGACCAGTCGATTTCTGTTGCCTATGGTTGACTCGTCCTGCCGAAGGAGTAAACCTGCGATACGCGGTCGTCGGCTGGACATTGAATTGGATGCGCCCCGAGCGAACCCGCCCACTTGCCTCAATTAGCGCACGTTCACAAGGGATTACAGTTACCGATCAAATTGTAGACAACCTAGTTACCGCCGTAGCAACACGCTCGTCGGTGGCGGTGAGCGCCACCCGGACATACTGTGTTCCGGCAGGTCCATAGAAGTCGCCGGGGGCAGCGAGAATGCCGAGGTCGGCCAAAGCGTCCAGGGTGACGCGGGCGGGTTCGGCGCGGGTCGCCCAGATGTAGAGGCCAGCTTCTGAGTGGTCGATGCGGAAACCCGCGCTTTCCAGCGCCCCTCGTAGGACTTCGCGGCGGGCGCGGTAGCGCTCGCGCTGCCGCGCTTCGTGGGCGTCGTCGCCGAGGGTGGCCGTCATGGCGGCCTGAATCGGGAACGGCACGATCATGCCGGAGTGCTTGCGCACCTCGAGCAGTTCAGCGACCAGCTCGGGATCGCCTGCGACGAACCCGGCCCGGTAGCTGGCAAGGTTCGAGGTCTTGGAGAGGGAGTGCACGGCCAGCAGGCCGGTGAAGTCGCCATCGCAGACCTCGGGGTCGAGCAGAGAAGGGGCTCGACCTTCCCAGGTGAGGCCCAGGTAGCACTCGTCGGAGGCGACGATGGCCCCGCGTTCGTGGGCGAAGGAGACGACCTTGCGGAGGTGGTCGACACCGAGCACCTTGCCGGTGGGGTTCGACGGGGAGTTGATGAAGATCAGCGCCGGATTCCGCGGCCCGATCTGGGTCAGAGAGTCAGCGCGAAGGATCTCGCAGCCAGCCAGAAGCCCGCCGACCTCGTACGTCGGGTACGCGATCTCGGGAATGACCATCAGGTCACCAGCACCGAGACCGAGAAGCCGAGGCAACCCGGCGATGAGTTCCTTGGTACCGATCACCGGCAGAACAGCAGCCGGGGACAACCCAGTAATGCCATACCGACGTTTCAACGCCTCCACCGCAGCAGCCCGCAACTCGGGCGTCCCGTGGGTAGTCGGATATCCAGGAACCTCGGAAACCGAAGCCAGCGCGTCCCGGATGAGCGGGTCCACCGGATCCACCGGCGTCCCGACGGACAGATCGACAATGCCATCGGGATGCGCGGCAGCACGAGCCTTGGCGTCGGCGATGGTGTCCCAGGGGAAATCGGGGAGCAGGCTGCTCACCCGGGTACGCGCGGGCACGGTCATTCACCCATCGGCGGCAGCGCCTTGATGAACGGCGGATCGGACTCGACCAGCCCGACCTTCGTCGCCCCACCCGGCGACCCCAGCTCATCGAAGAAGTCGACGTTGGCATTGATGTACCCGGACCACTGATCCGGAGTGTCGTCCTCGTAGAAGATCGCCTCGACCGGGCAGACCGGTTCACACGCACCGCAGTCGACGCATTCGTCGGGATGGATGTACAGCATCCGGCCGCCCTCGTAGATGCAGTCGACGGGGCACTCCTCGATGCAGGCCTTGTCCTTCACATCGACGCACGGTTCCGCGATGATGTACGTCACTGCCGCTCTCCTAAGTCTTCCTACTGGGGAAATCTCGCCCGTACCAGTATCCCGGCAGGCTGAACGCTCCTCGTGGTGAGCCTGCCCTAACTCGGCCGCTCAGCCGACCGACAGCGGCAGTGCTGCGGGGCGGTGCGGTGGGACGCCGTAGACGGTGGTGCGTTCGCGGACCGGTCGGCCGATGCCTTCGCCGATCTCGATGAGCTCGGCGACGGTCTTCGCCGAGCCGTGCTGGGAGCCGGCCATGCGGGAGATGGTCTCCTCCATCAGGGTGCCGCCGAGGTCGTTGGCTCCGCCGTTCAACATGACGCGGGTACCCGCGGTTCCGAGTTTCACCCAGCTGGTCTGGATGTTGTCGATGCGGCCGTGCAGCATGATGCGGGCCAGGGCGTGGGCTGCCCGGTTGTCGCGGACGGTGGGGCCGGGGCGGGCGGCGCCTGCCAGGTAGAGGGGGGCGCTTTGGTGGACGAAAGGCAACAGGACGAATTCGGTGAAACCGCCGGTTTCGTCCTGGATTCCGCGGAGCACGTTCAGGTGGCCGACCCAGTGTTTCGGGTTGTCGACGTGGCCGTACATCATGGTCGAGCTGGAGCGGAGGCCGACCTGGTGGGCGGTGGTGATGACCTCGATCCAGGCGGAGGCGGGGAGTTTGCCCTTGGTGAGGACCCAGCGGACCTCGTCGTCCAGGATCTCGGCGGCGGTGCCGGGGATGGTGTCGAGGCCGGCCTCCTTCAAGGCCACCAGCCAGTCGCGGATGCTCTGGCCGCCGCGGGAGGCGCCGTTCACGATCTCCATGGGGCTGAAGGCGTGGACGTGCATGTCGGGGATGCGCTTCTTCACGGCGCGGACCAGGTCGGCGTAGCCGGTAACCGGCAGGTCCGGGTCGATGCCGCCCTGCATGCAGACCTCGGTGGCGCCGTCGACCCACGCCTCCCAGGCGCGGTCGGCGACCTCGTCGGTGCTTAGGGTGAAGGCGTCGGCGTCGCCCTTGCGCTGGGCGAAGGCGCAGAAGCGGCAGCCGGTGTAGCAGATATTGGTGAAGTTGATATTGCGGTTCACGACGTAGGTGACGTCGTCGCCGTTGGTATCGCGGCGGAGCTGGTCGGCGAGGGTGGTGACGGCTTCCAGGTCGGGGCCCTCGGCGGTGGCCAGGGCCAGGTACTGGTCGTCGGTCAGGCCGGCGGGGTCGGCTTCGGCGGCGCGCAACGCTGCGAGGACGTCGGTGCCGAGGCGCTGGGGGGCGACGGCGAGCCCGGCGGCGTGTTCGCGGATGGTGTCCCAGTCGCCGAAGGCGCCGACCAGGTCCTGGTCGAGGCCCGAGTCGCTGCGGGATTCGGTATTGCGGCCCTCGGTGTCGATGGCGGTGTTCAGGTCGACTCGGCCGGTGGAGTCCCAGGACTCGTCCGGTTCCTGCCAGGGGCGGCCGATGACCTCGGCGTCGGGGTTCGCGAGGCCGGTGGCAGGGTCGGTGAGGGCGGCGACGTGGACCGCGATCCTCGGGTCGGTCCACGGGTTGCCCGCGCGGACGTACCTGGGGTGCGCGGAGGTGCGTTCGACCAGCTCGAAGCCGGATTCCGCGGTGATCTCGCGGAGGGTGTCGAGGTTGGGCCAGGGGCGCTCGGGGTTGACGTGGTCGGGGGTGAGCGGGGAGACGCCGCCCCAGTCGTCGATGCCTGCGTCCAGCAGGTCGCGGCACTCCTGGGCGGAGACCAGGTTGGGCGGGGCCTGCACGTGCACGTCGGGGCCGAGGAGCAGGCGGGTGACGGCGATGGTGGCGCGGAATTCCTCGAGGCTCGCGTCGGGGGTGTCGCGCATGGCGGTGTCCGGCTTGGCGCGGAAGTTCTGCACGATCACCTCCTGGATGTGGCCGAACTCCTTGTGCTGCTTGCGGATCGCCATGATGGAGTCGGCGCGCTCGGGGATGGTCTCGCCGATGCCGATCAGGATGCCGGTGGTGAACGGGACCGAGAGGCGGCCCGCGTCCGTGAGGACGCGCAGGCGGACGGCCGGGTCCTTGTCGGGGCTGCCGTAGTGGGCCTGGCCCTTTTCGGTGAAGAGGCGGGTGCTGGTGGTCTCCAGCATCATGCCCATGGATTGCGCGACCGGCTTGAGGCGGGAGATCTCGGCCCAGCTCATGACGCCGGGGTTCAGGTGCGGGAGGAGTCCCGTCTCCTCCAGGACCAGGATGGAGACGGCTCGGAGGTAGTCGAGGGTGGAGTCGTAGCCGCGCTCGTCCAGCCACTGGGCGGCCTCGGGCCAGCGGGCCTCGGGGCGGTCGCCGAGGGTGAAGAGGGCTTCCTTGCAGCCCAGTTCGGCGCCGCGGCGGGCGATCTCCAGGACCTCGTCGGGTTCCAGGAACATGCCCTTGCCCTCGGCGCGGAGCTTGCCCGGCACGGTGACGAAGGTGCAGTAGTGGCATTTGTCCCGGCACAGGTGGGTGAGCGGGATGAAGACGTTGCGGGAGTAGCTGATGGTTTTCGGGCGGCCCGCGGACTCCAGGCCGGCGTCGCGGACGCGGGCGGCGCTGGTGGTCAGGTCGAGCAGGTCGTCGCCGCGGGCATGGAGGAGAACCGCGGCCTCGTCGACGTTCAGGGTCACCCCGTCGCGGGCCCGGCGCAGCGCCCGGCGCATGGCCGAGGCCGTGGGCGGGGCGGGCGGGACGGCGGGGTTCGGAAGGTCGGTCACGTCCTCGATCATGCGCTACCCATCCCGAGCTGTCTCCTCCGTGTCGTCGACACACGAGTGCTTCCGGGTGGCAACCCGGGGAACCGGCGCGGGTATTCCCCGTGCCCTTTCGTGCCACCATGGGGCCATGACGCCGAACCTGCCCGGCTCGGCCGGGGACGGGCCGGGGGCGCGCATGTCGCCCGCCGGGGATCCGACCGTTCCGCCCGCGGGGCATGACGCCGGGAACGAAGGAGAGGCGTCCGGCGGCGCCGGGTTCTTCGGCGGGGCCGGGCGTGGAACCAGGACGATCCTTGCCGATCCGGCATGGCGGCCGGACCCTCGGGCACAGCTGCTGTGGGGTACCGAGCTGGTGTTGAGCTGGCTGCTGCCCGTGATCGGGTTCGCGGTGTGGGTGGTGCTGGACGACGGGCGGCGCGGGTTGCAGGCGGTCGTCGGGACCGTGCTGGTGATTCTCGTCGTGGCGACGGTGGCGGTGATTCCGGTGTGGCGGTACGCGGTGCATCGGTGGGAGATCACCGACGAGGCCGTGTACACGCGGGTGGGGTGGTTGACGCAGGAGAGCCGGGTGGCGCCGATCTCGCGGGTGCAGACGGTGGATATCGAGCGGGGGCCGCTGGATCGGGCGTTCGGGCTGGCGACGGTGACGGTGACGACGGCGTCCTCGGCGGGGGCGGTGCCGATCGCGGGGCTGGACCTGCCGGTGGCGGAGGACGCGGTGGCGCGGTTGACGCGGATCGCTGCCCTGCACCGCGGGGATGCCACGTGAATCCGTGGCAGCGGTTGAACCGGCGGATGCTGCTGGTGCATCCGGTGAACGAGGTGATCAAGTACGTTCCGGTGCTGATCGGGTCGGTGATTCTCGGGGCGAGCAGTGGGAATCACGCGTGGAGTCTGATTCCGACCGGGATCGTGGTGGTGCTCGCGTTGAGCCGGTGGTTCACGACCACGTATCGGGTGGGGCCGACGCATGTGGAGTTGCGGACGGGGTTGATTCAGCGGCGGAGTCTGTCGGTGCCGCGGTCGCGGATCAGGTCGGTGGATATCGAGGCCGACCTGCTGCATCGGGCGCTGGGGTTGGCGGTGCTCGCCATCGGGACCGGGCAGCAGGCCGAGGCCGGGGAGCGGTTCAAGTTGGACGCGCTGGATGCGCGGGTGGTGCCGGGGTTGCGGGCCGAGTTGCTGGCGCACACCGGGGCCGACGTATCCGGGCCGGGACCGCAGGAGGCCGAGGTCGGGGGGCGGGAGATCGGGCACTGGCGGGCGAGGTGGGTGCGGTATGCGCCGCTGTCGCTGACCGGGTTCGCGATCGTGGCGCCGGTGGTGGGGTTCGGGTTCCAGTACGGGTTCGGGGAGAAGGTGTTCCGGTCGGCGGCGCACGGGGTCGGGGGCGGGAACGTCGTGCTCGGGGTGGCGGGGCTGGTGCTGCTGGTGGTGCTGGTCGTGAGTGTGGCGTCGTGTGCGCAGTACCTGGCGACGTACTACGGGCTGCGGGTGCTGGACGACGGGCGGACGCTGCACCTGCGGCACGGGTTCTTCACGACCAGGCAGATCACGCTCGATCTGGCGCGGTTCCGCGGGGCGACGGTGAAGGAGCCGCTGCTGCTGCGGTTGGCGGGGGCCGCGGAGCTCGAGGCGATCATGACCGGGGAGAACCCGCGGCAGCGGATTCTGCCGCAGGCGCCGGAGGGGGCTGTGCATCACACGTTGGCGCATGTGCTCACGCCTGCGGCGCGGAGGGTCGGGGCGCATGCGCCGGTGCTGGTTCCGGGGGAACCGGGAGATTTCGCAGGGGTGGGCGCGGCCTCCGTCGCCACAGAGAAGGGTGAGGTCGGCGTGGCGCCGAGCGGGGGCGGGCAGGGGGCGGATTCCATTGAGCGGGTGCTCATCGATCCGCCGGATTTCGGCTCCCCCGCAGGCGCACCCGGGTCCGAGACGGATTTCGGCTCCCCCGCGGGCACACCCGGGTCCGGGGCGGAATTCGACGCACCCGCGGGCGGACCCGCGTCCGGGGCGGCGCCTCCCGGCACTGCTCCTGCCGCCGCTGAAGCGCCCGGGTCGGTGGTGCTGGTTTCGCACGGCGGGGCGGCGCGGTATCGGCGGTACACCCGGGCGGTGGGTCCGGCTGCGGCGACCGCGCTGGTTCCGCTCGTGGCGAGCCTTGCCGGGGTGCGCTACTCCCCCTGGTGGTGGCTGATTCCGGCCGCGCTGACGGTCGTGGCGATCGCGCTGGCCGAGGACAGGTACCGGGGGCTCGGGCACGCGGTGCTGCCCGAGACGCCGCTCGCGCCGACCTGGCTGGTCACCCGCTCCGGCTCACTGGACCGGGAGCGCGACTGCCTGGCCGCGCCGGGTGTGCTCGGCTGGACCATCCGGCAGACGTTCTTCCAGCGCCGGGCCGGGCTGGCCACACTGGTGGCCGCGACGGGCGCGGGCAAGAAGCGCTACCTGGTGCTCGACGTGCCGGTGGCCCGCACGCACGAGATCATCGAGCAGGTCACGCCGGGACTGGCGGGAACGCGTCAGGTGCGGGCGACGTAGATCATCGGCGGGATCAGCCCGCAGAAGAGCAACAGCAATGTCTGCCAGTTGCTGCCGAGCAGCACGTCCCCACCGGGGCCGGAGGTGGCGCAGATCAGGAACCCGAGCGTCCACACCAGCAGCGGGAGCAGCCGCAAACCGGCCCGGTCACTGACCGTGCCCGCCGCGTACACCAGCCCGACGTTCACCGCCCCCGCGACCAGCGCGGATATCGGAAACGCCACCGCACCCAGGTAGGTGGGCAGATACAAGACCTCGAGCACCAGCGTCAGCAGCGCGTCGACGGCGAGCACCACCAGGATGATCGGGGCGAGAGCCGCGTAGAGCGGTCTGGTGTCCGAGGTCACGGAACCGGCGGGAACCCGAGCAGCTCGAGCAGGTGGCTCTGCATGTCGACGAAGGCGTAGAGCGCCGACATGTACATCTCGTGCTGGTGCGCCCCGTTCGGCCGCAGGGTGTCGACGAACGCGATGATGGCGTTCTGGAGGTCCCAGTTGTACATGGGCGAAGTCTATGCCCCGGTGGCGCCGGTCACGCCGGGCCAGGTACCGGTTCGGCGGAATCCGGGAACTCGGCGATTCCGGCGAACAGGTCGTCCTCGCGGCCGTCCGGGCCGACCGCGCCGAGTTCGCCGCGGACCAGCACGAAGTGCTCCTCCGGCAGCACCGGCTGGGCGACGCCGTTGGAGAGCGCGAACTCGCGGCCCGATGGCGCGACGGTGACCTGGGTGGCGTGCGCGCGCAGCGCGGCCCGCTTGGCGGCCAGCTCCTCGGCGACGTCGATCGCGGTGCTGACCGTGCTGCCCGGCACGCCGGGCAGCTCGTCCTCGGCGGGGAGCCGCCAGCCCTGCGGCAGCCTGCCGGGCAGTCCTTCGACGGTGCGTCTGGCCAGCGCGGTGGTGTGCTGGCGGAGCAGGTCGGCGTCGGTGACGGTCCAGTAGAACTTGGGCACGTCCCAGCCCTGCTCGGCAGCCGCGGCCACGGCGGCGGTGGTGATCTCGTGCGCGCGGATGTGGTCGGGGTGGCCGTAGCCGCCGTGCGGGTCGTAGCTGACGACCACGCGGGGCCTGCGCTCCAGCAGTTCGGCGGTGAGCGCCTCCACGGCCGCTTGCCCGGAGTGGATGAAGGCGCGCGGATTCGACGCGGAGGGGGTGCCCGCCATGCCGGAATCACGCCAGTGACCCGCACCCCCGAGAAACACCGGCGGCCCCGCGTCCAGCGCGGCGAGCGCGCGAGTCAGCTCGAGAATGCGATACCCGCCGAGCTGGTCGGCGTGCTCGGCGGTGAGCTGAGCCCAGCGCTCGCCGATCACCTCGCCCTCCTCACCGAGCGTGCAGGTGATCACGGCGACCGGAATGCCCCGCCTGCGGTAGTGCGCGATGGTGCCGCCGGTGGTGATGGTCTCGTCGTCCGGGTGCGCGTGCACCAGCAGCAGCCCGCCGGTGGCGATCACGGGAGCCGCCGCCACATCGCGGCGTCGCCGAAGATGCCGACCTGGATGGCGCCGCTCAGCGAGGCGCCGTCCACGCGCGGGCCCGCGGCGGCGACGACGTTGTCCTGCATGATCGGCAGCACGGTGTTGAGCGCCCAGAGCTTGGGTTCGGCGTCGGCGAGCACCGCGGCGACGTCGATGCCGCGCAGTGCCGTCTCGATGGCGGGCTGCAGGGTCGGGTCGCAGACGCCGGAGAGGTTGCTTGGCGCCTGCCTGGCGGCCTCGACGTCGGCGGGCTCGTCCTCGCCGTCGCCGAGCTGCGGGCGCGGCGGCGGGCAGCCGTAGCGGGAGGCGAGCACGGTGGCCGGATCGGAGCCGGCGACCTCCCAGCCCACGATGACGTCGATATTGCCGTCGATGAGCTCCCTGCCGTACAGCTCGTCGGCGGGGAGGCTGCGCACGGTGGCGTCGATGCCGGCGCTGCGCAGCTGGTCGGCGGCGGTATTGGCGACCGCGAGGGTGCTCGCGTCCTGCTGCACCGCGCCGATCCGGACGGTGAGCGCCCTGCCGTTCTTGCCGACGGTGCGCGGCTGCGGCGCGGGCGAGGTGACCGAGGTGTTCGGCGGCGGCTCGGGGGCCCGGCCGAACCCGGCCTCGGCGAGCATGGCGAAAGCCTGCTCGGGGCTCGGGCGGGGCGGGGCGGTCGGGACGTAGCCGGGGTCGGAGGGGGACAGGATCTGCGCCTTGGCCGGTTCGTACCAGTCGCCGGTCTGCGCGCCGACGGTGGCGAGCAGCGTCGGGTCGAGCAGCGCGAGCACGGCGGCGCGCACCCGGGGATCGCCGAGATCGCCGGAGCGGCTGTTCAGCACCATCTGCATGACCCGGGACTGCGGCATGATGCCGGTCCGCACCGACGGGATGGCGGCGAGCTGGGCGCGGGTCGCGACGCCGCCGTGCACCAGCGCCATCTGGGTGTCGTTGGTGCGCAGCGATCCGGCCAGCTGGGCGGGGGTGCCGCCGCGGCGCAGCAGGATCTGGTCCGGCACCGCGGGCGTGCCCCAGTAGCGGTCGTTGCGCTCCAGCAGGATCTCCTCGCGGCCGGTGTCGGCCGAGCGGATGCCGAACGGCCCTCCGGAGACCCTGACCCCGTTGACCTCGCCGTTCATCCCGCGCTCGAAGCCGCCGGGGGCGTCCTTGAGCAGGTGCGAGGGCAGCAGGTTGGTGAAGAGTTCGCGCCAGGCGGGGTAGGGCTGGGTGAGCGTGACGGTGACGGTCTTGCCACCCGCCGACGACTCCACGTCCTCGATCAGCCGGTAGCCTGCCGGGTCGGTGACGCCGGGCTGGGAGATCATCTCCTGCCACAGGTAGCGGAAGTCCTCGGCCGCGATCGGGGCGCCGTCCGACCAGGACGCCTCGTTGCGCAGCTTGTAGGTGATGGTGAAGGGTTCCTGCGCGGAGATGTCCGCGGCGATGACCAGCGCGGAGTCCGGCACCCAGTCGGTCGCGCCGGGCGCGGCCAGGCTCGGGATCGGCCGGAACGGGCTGGGCAGCACCATGGAGGCGATGGCCGAGGTGGCCTGCGACTGGTCGGCCCGCAGGTGCGGGTTGAAGGCGCTGCCGATGCTGTCCAGCGCCACCACGACCGTGGTGGCGGCCGGCTTCACCGGGGTGGTCTGCGGGCTGTTGGTGCTCTCGATCGGCGGCGGCGGGTTCGCCGCGCAGCCGCCGACCAGCACCACGAGGGCAGCCAGGGAGAGCGCGGTACGCGCCGCTCCCCGGTGCCCGACCCGCGCACGACGGCGTGCGCGCTTGCTCCCACCCATCAACACGACCCGGACTCTACTGCGCGGCGGCCCGATCCCGAGCCTTGCGCCGGGACAGCTCGCGACCCCGCTCGGTGGCGCCGAGAGTGACCTTGCGCACCCGGACCACCTCGGGGGTGACCTCGACGCACTCGTCGCCCGCGCAGAACTCCATCGCGGCCTCCAGGTCCAGCTGCAGCGGCTTGGCGAGGGTCTCGAACACATCCGCGGTGGAGCTGCGCATATTGGTCAGCTTCTTCTCGCGGGTGACGTTGATGTCGAGGTCCTCGGCGCGCGGATTGATCCCGACCACCATGCCCTCGTACGTGTCGGCACCCGGCTCGACGAAGAACTGCCCGCGGTCGCCGAGCTGGATCATGGCGAACGGGGTGACGCTGCCCGCGCGGTCGGAGACCAGCGAGCCGGTGTGCCGCGCCCGGATCTCCCCCGCCCACGGCGCGTAGCCGTGCGCGACGGCGTTGGCGATGCCGGTGCCTCGGGTCTCGGTGAGGAAGTCGGTGCGGAAGCCGATCAGGCCGCGCGAGGGGACGATGAACTCCATCCGCACCCAGCCCGCGGAGTGGTTGGTCATCTGCACCATCTTGCCCTTGCGGGCGGCGAGCAGCTGCGTGATCGCGCCCAGGTACTGCTCCGGCGCGTCCACGGTGAGCTCCTCGAAGGGCTCGTGCACCTTGCCGTCGACGATCCTGGTGACCACCTGCGGCTTGCCGACGGTGAGCTCGAAGCCCTCCCGGCGCATCTGCTCGACCAGGATGGCCAGCGCCAGCTCGCCGCGGCCCTGCACCTCCCAGGCGTCCGGGCGGCCGATGTCGAGCACCCGCAGCGAGACGTTGCCGACCAGCTCCTGATCGAGCCGCGACTTCACCATGCGGGCGGTGAGCTTGTGCCCCTGCACCCGGCCGACCAGCGGCGAGGTGTTGGTGCCGATGGTCACCGAGATGGCGGGCTCGTCGACGGTGATCCGGGGCAGCGCCACCGGGTTCTCCGAGTCGGCGAGGGTGTCGCCGATCATGATCTCCGGGATGCCCGCGATGGCGACGATGTCGCCCGCGACCGCGCGCTCGCCGGGGGTGCGCTCGACGCCGATGGTCTGCAGCAGCTCGGTGATGCGCACCTGCTTGACGCCGTCGGCGTGCATCCAGGCCACGGTGGAGCCCTTGACCAGCTCACCGCTGTAGATGCGGACCAGCGCGAGCCTGCCGAGGAAGGCGGAGGCGTCGAGGTTGGTGACGTGCGCCTGCAGCGGGCCGGCCGGGTCGCCCTTCGGCGCCGGGATGTACTCGAGCAGGACGTCGAAGAGCGCGTCCAGGTTCTCCGCGGAGGGGGCGTTGCCGTTCTCCGGGCGCTCCTTGCTCGCCTTGCCCTCGCGGCCGGAGGCGTAGAGCACCGGCAGGTCGAGCGCCAGCTCGGCGGCCTCGGCGGCGGCGTCGTCCAGGTCGGAGGCGAGGTCGAGGAGCAGGTCGTGGCTCTCCTCGACGACCTCCTCGATCCTGGCGTCCGGGCGGTCGGTCTTGTTGACCACCAGGATCACCGGCAGCGAGGCGGCGAGCGCCTTGCGCAGCACGAACCTGGTCTGCGGCAGCGGCCCCTCGGAGGCGTCGACCAGCAGCACGACGCCGTCGACCATGGAGAGGCCGCGCTCGACCTCACCACCGAAGTCGGCGTGGCCGGGGGTGTCGATGACATTGATGACGGTGACGGAGCCGTCCGGGTGGTGCCGATGCACCGCGGTGTTCTTGGCGAGAATGGTGATGCCCTTCTCGCGCTCGAGATCACCGGAGTCCATCACTCGATCGACCGGCTCGGCGCGTTCGGCGAACGCCCCCGACTGCCGGAGCATGGCGTCGACCAGGGTCGTCTTGCCGTGGTCGACGTGGGCCACGATGGCGACGTTGCGAAAATCGCGTGCAGACGACACGCCTGATCCTCCTGCTGTTGATGTGCGGTGCCGGCCGTCGCGTGGAAAATATGGGCGAGGACAGAACTCGCCGGGCGCACGACCGCATCACACACTACCGGCAGGTCGCTTCGGACCCACGGTCGCGTGCGGGGTGTTCTCGCGCACGCAAAGTTAGGCTAAGCTAACCAACGTGGGCATCAAGGCGGAGAAGGTTTCCACGTTGAAACCGAAGAAGAAGTGCTGTCGCAAGAAGACGCGCTGCGTGAAGTGCCCCGTGGTCGTCATGCGGATGAAGAAGCTGGAAGCAGCGGGCGTCTGCGGCAAGGACCTGAAGAAGGGGCTCAAGGCCGCGCGCGCCGCGTAGCTTCGCTCCGCTCGAACGGGTACCCAGGCTGTATGGGTACGCCACTGCTGACCGATTCCGAGATCACCGAGGCACTGTCCGAGCTGGACGGCTGGTCCCGCGAAGGTGACGCGATCACCCGCGCGATCGAGGCCGAGTCCTTCCTGGCAGGCATCGATCTGGTGCGCCGGGTGGCCGAGGCCGCCGAGCGCGCCGATCACCACCCCGACATCGATATCCGGTGGCGCACCGTCACCTACACCCTCAGCACGCACTCCGCGGGCGGGCTCACGGCACAGGACGTGGCGCTGGCTCGGGAGATAGATCGGCTGGCTCGCTCCGGCGGCTGAGCCGCCCCGAGCGGATGATCCACAGGTAGGTGGCCACCGCGCCGATCACATCGACGGCGCCGAGCCAGGAGAGCACGGCGGGGCGCGGGATGGTCCAGATGGAGTCCTGGGCGAAGGACAGGATCCATGGCACCCCGATCAGGGTGGTCACCAGCCAGTAACCGGCCAGGATCCGCGCTCCCGCCGCCTGCCGTAGCGGGCCGTACAGCAGCCAGAGCACCGTCGGCACCAGCCACACCCAGTGGTGCGACCACGAGATCGGCGAGACCAGCAACCCGAAGATCTGCACCACGATCAGGGTGCCGAGCAGGTCGTCCGGGGCCAGCGCACGCCAGGCGAGGAAGGCGAGCACCGCCGCGATCAGCACCGCCACGATCCACACCGGGCCGCTCTGCACGTCGTGCCCGAGCAGCCGGCTGAGCGTGCCGCGCAGTGACTGATTCCACACCGATCCCACCGGGCCGATCCGGTCCGCGTCGCCGAGCAGCGTGGTGAAGTAGCGCCGCGCGTCGGCCGGGGCCACCAGAAAACTGAGCCCGACGGTCGCGGCGAAGACCACCGCCGAGAAGACCGCGGCGAGCCAGCGCTTGCGCGCGACGAAGTACAGCCCGGTGATGGCCGGGGTCAGCTTGATCCCCGCGATCAGCCCGACCAGCCCGCCGGAGACCCACCACCGATTGCTGCGCACCGCGAGCATCGCGCCGAGCACCAGGAAGACGTTGACCTGGCCGTAGTCGATGGTGGTTCGCACCGGCTCGGTCCACATCCCGATCGCCGTCCACCAGATCGCCGCGGTACGCCATCCGGGTTCCGCCGCGGCCTCCTTACCGAGCAGCAGTTCGAAGCTGATCCGGATCACGGCGTAGAGCCCGGCCACGATGGCCAGCAGCCAGCCCACCGCGACCAGGGTGAACGGCAGGTAGTGCAGCGGGAGGAAGACCATCGCCGCGAACGGCGGGTAGGTGAAGGGCAGCGGGAAGTCGGGGGTCTTCTCCGAGTAGGTGAAGTCGTAGAGGGTGTCGTTCAGCAGCCCGGCCGAGCCGTCCACGTAGACGTGCAGGTCGACGACGTTCATCCCGTTCGGGACGACGAGCAGCCAGGTCAGCCGAGCGAGCAGGGAGAGGCCCAGTACCGCGACCGCCCAGCGCGGGTGTCGATTCACATCGCGAGCTTTCGAACTGGCCGCGGCGGGACCCGGCGCGACGGCGGAAAGGGCTGCTCCACCTTAGCGGGAGCGGAATCGGCGCGGCGTCCCAGGCCCGACCTCGTCCCGCAGTAACATAAGTCACACTGTCAACTCCGGTAACAGACGCTCGAGTGTCCCATCCAGCACTGGCACAGCTCGACGCGCGCATCGGGGCGGTGGCGCTGTACACACGGCGACGTTGTCCCTAAAGTGACCCCGACACGATGGCGTTCTCGCCTTCGCGTCCCCCGATGTACCCGAAGGTAAGGACGGCTAGCCCAGTGCTTCGCACCCGATCGCGGATCGCCCTTTCCGCCCTCGCCCTCACGGCGAGCGCCACTCTGGCCGTGCCCGCCACCTCGGTGGCCGCCCCGGCGCCGACGGCGACCGCGGCCGGCTACAGCGTGCCGATGGTTCCCGAAGGCGTCCCGGTGGACGCGCTCGCCGCCCTCGCCCCTGCCATCGCGGGCGCCATCGCCGGTCCGGCGGATATCGCCGCGGGCCCGCAGGCCGCCATCCTCGACCAGGCAAAGGCTCTGTTGGCCAGCCTGAACCTGCCCCCGCAGATCCGCTCGACGCTGGAGCGGATCATCACGTTCCTGGACGGCAGCGGCGGCGGCGGACCGGAGATCCCCGGCGACGGCCCGGTCATCGCGCAGTTCCTCTACCCCTCGATCGGCAAGGGCTGCATCAGCGCCTCGGCCGATTCGATCGGCACCGCGCTCGCGGTTCCGGGCCCGGCCCAGCTGCCGCCGCCCGGCCCGGCCTCGGGCCAGACCGGCTTCGTCTTCACCGCGCTCGGCACCAAGGAGCCGACCGAGGTGCAGAACCCGCCGTTCACCGTGCAGTGGCTGAACCTGGACACCAGGCAGTCCGGCGTGCAGGTGCTGACCAACGAGGCGAAGATCAACCCGGGTGGCCCGGCCACGCTCTCGGCGATCGCCGACACCGGCCGCGGCCGGGTCGCCGCCGTGGTCTCCGGTTCGCTGACCACCCAGGCCGACGCGGAGTCGGAGCCGCGCACCTGCTCCTTCCTGCCGACGCTCGGATTCTTCAGCGTCGCCTGATATTTCCCGCCAGGACGGCGCCCCGCGAGCCACGCT